>JBKPGW010000053.1:0-21280 GCA_046729555.1 Actinomycetota bacterium
GGTCGGGGCGACATGGCGGCGTTTGCCGAGGTGATGGCTGACGACATCGAGTGGGTGGATCCCGGCGATCCCGACGACGACCCGAACGCCGGAACGTTCAAAGGCAAGGAAGCAGTCCTAGGCTGGTTTGGTGGTCTTGCAGCGACTCTTGACTACACGACGTTCGAGCCACGAGAGTTCATCGCCCAGAACGACAAGGTCGTATCCCTGGTGTACTCCGAGGCAACGGTTCGGGACACCGGCCGCGCGTTTGTCAATCCTGAGGCACACGTGTGGACGATCCGGGATGGGAGGCTCGCCCGATTCCAGAGCTATCACGACACCGCAGCGGCGGCTGCTGCCCACCGCTGGGGGGAGTAGCCGTCGTGGGGAACCGGCGGATCGTACGTGGGTGAGCACGGCGGGCAGCGTGAGGCGCGTTCGGGGCAGGGCGGGTCGGGCGCATAGCACCGACTTCTATTCTTCGTATTAGTACTGGCATGGGCCAGTGATGCGGAATGATGCTCCTATGACTTGTCAAGCCATCAGTGGCGTCTGTTGTTGTAGTCGGTAGAGGTGGCGGGCGAGGTAGCGCTTGAGTAGCCGTGTGGCGTCGCGGCGGCTTTTGCCCTCTGCGATTCGTCGGGCGATGTAGTCCTGCGTCGCGCTGTCGTGTTGGCGTCGATGCAAGACGATCGTGTGCAGCGCGCGGTTGAGTTGTCGGTCACCGCCGCGGCTGAGGCGGTGCCGGACCGTCTGGCCGCTGGAGGCTGGGACCGGGGCGACGCCGGCGAGGCGGGCGAAGCAGGCTTCCGAGCGCAGCCGACCGCGGTGTGACCAGGCGACGATCAGTTGCGCGGCCACGATCGGGCCGACGCCGGGCTCGTCGAGGAGTCCCGGTGCAAGCGCGCGCACGTGGCCGAGCAGTTCGCGTTCGAGTTGCTCGGCTTCGAGCGTGGCTGCTTCGATTCGCCGCGCGAGGCTGCGCAGCACGAGTCTGGTTGCGAGCTCGTCGACGCTCGCCGTGCTGGTGCGGCGCAAACGACTGCAGCGGTCAAGCAGCTTTCCGGTGGGCAGCCCGCGCAGCTGCTCGCGCAGCCGGTCGGGTGCGGTCACGATCACGCCGCGGAGCTGCGCGAGTGCTTCGCGGCGCACGTCGACGGCGCTGCGGCGACCGATCAGCAGTAGCCGCAGCCCTTCGCGCCGCTCACCGGTTCGCGGCAGCGCGAGCGTGTCGCTGGCGAGGGCCGCCCGCGCCGTCCGGGCCGCGTCGAGTGTGTCGTCCTTGCCGCGCAGTCGCCGCTCGGCTCGCGGTGTGCGGCGGCTGACCTCAAGCACCGTCTCGCCCCGTTCGGCGACGTAGCGGGCAAGGCCGGCGCCGTAGCTGCCGCTGCCCTCGATCGCCCAGGCACGCCGGGCGCCCGCGTACTGCTCAGCGAAACGCAACGCCTCGCGATAGCCGTGTGCGTTCGCTCTGACCGCCCGTCCGGCGACGACAGCCCCTGCCGGCGCCGTCAGCACCGCGAGCACGTGCTCGTCGCGGTGCGTGTCGACGCCGATCACGTAGTCCAGTTCATCTGCAAGCATCCGACTCGATCCTCCGACCTCAGTTCGTAGGGTCCGGTGGTGCCGGTCTGATGCAAGGGAAACCGCGGCGGCAGGACGGTAATGAGTCACGCCAACACGGCGGACAAGCTCCTGATCAAGCCAGCAGCGGGCGCCAGACCGGCGCCGCCGCACACACGCGGACAGATCATTCCCAAGGCACACACGAAGCGGCCAGTCACCCGACGAGTCACACGCGGCACGGCGACAACCAGGCTGGCAACCACCCCAGACAGACCAACCCGGCGAGTCTTACCGTCCCCCGACGCGCCGCGACCACGACTGCTGAGGTACGGGCCGCGGCCGAGGCCTGGACGGTGCGGTCGCACGTTGTCATGATCGATCGATGCTGAAAGCGGCGGTGCTCCTAGCTTCCGCAGCACTCGTTATGGCACTGCCTGCAGCCGCGGCCGATGCCGCTGGTGCCGAGTCAATGACGATTCGTGTCTATGTGGAGGAAGTTACGCAGTCGATCAAGGACGTGCCTCCAAAGACGCTCGTCAGGTACGAGTACACGAAGGGCGACACGATCCGTGGAACGGAGAGTCTTTCGAACGCCGTGCGACAGTTCAACAAGCCGATAGGCGCCAAGGTAGGCAGCGACCGCTACGTGATCGTCGCGGTGGCGTACGAGAAGGTCAGAGCCGATTTCGTCACCAGGTTTCCCGGAGGCGCGGTGCATGCACACGGCGTGGGCAAGCCCGGATCGGGGAAGGTGCCGATCGTCGGGGGCACGGGCCTCTACGCGGGAGCGACTGGTGTTGCCGAGGGTCGGCACCTCGCTAACGGCAAGAAGCTGAACATCTATCGCTTGCGTATTCCCTGAGCCGCGCACACGGCGCCAGGACACACGCCTGGGCCAGCGTGCTCTCGCCTGAGCCGTCCGCTCGTCAGACGTTGTGAAGCGAGTGCGACAGAGGCAAAATCAACGCGCAGGGCTGCCCATGCAGGTTGGCAGGCGACTCTGCTTGCGGAGCTTCCCGGTTCGATCCGGGTGGGTGCGTCGGTTAAGTGCGGCGCCGCTCGCGAGTGTGTTTGTGATGTCGGTGAGCCGGACCGGCTTTGACGGAGACCGGGTTTGGTGAGTCACACCATCCGCTCCCGCGAGCGTAAACGGTCAAACCGCAGGCGCCCGGCTTGTCCGCAAATACGACTCTCAACTCAAGTGAGACTGGGGACCAGACAACGTCGAACGTAGAGATCGCCTCGGTGGACTGATCCACGAATACCAACTGGGGGTCTGGAAGGAATCCACAAGGGCACGCTCATATACATCGCCGCCTCGGACCGGACCTGGGACGTCGCTCGGATGTCGCAAGGGATACTCGGTGCTGCCAATGAGTGTTCTTATGAAGATCGCGCAGCACGTCTGGATGCCGCCTGGCCCGCCCGACCGTCCGTCGATATGCGCGGTGGTGGGAGATCGACGGACGCTTATGTTGGACGCTGGGTCATCGTCGGCGCACAGTGGCGCGTTCGTCGCTGACCTGCTAGCCGAGACCGGGACGCGCCCGAGCGTGGTTGTCTACACGCACTCGCATTGGGATCACGTCCTCGGCGGGGCCGAGGTGGGCGGACTGGTGGTGGCTCATGTGCAGACCGCGTCCAGTTGCACGAGTTGGCGCGACGAGACTGGAGCGATGAAGGGCTCGACAGGCGCGTCGCCGCTGGGCTTTCATCGCCGCAGCACGCCGCTGATGTCAAGACGGAGTTGCCCTCGCCGCGAGCGGTCGAGGTTGCTCGCGCCGACATCGTCTTCCACGACCGGATCGACATCGACCTCGGCGATGTGGCAGTCGACATCCGTCACGTCGGCGGGGACCACAGCGCCGACGCAAGCGTGATGTACGTCGAGCCAGACCGGGTGCTGTTCCTCGGCGACTGCCTTTCTCCCTCGCCCGGGGGCGTTCTGACCTCGGAATCGGCATTCCGGCTGCGTGATGTAATTCTCGGTTTCGGCGCCGAGCACTACATCGAGGGGCATCACGAGTGGGTGTCGTCGCGGGGCGAGATGGAAGACCTGTTCGAGAAGATGCGGCTCGCCGAGCGCGCGGCACGCGAAGGATTGGCAATCGACGCTCCGGACGAGGACACCGAACACTTCCTTCAAGCCTTCAAGGCGGGGCACGCCAAAGACTGAGGAACGGCCAAGCACATGGCGACGAGACGATCCCTTGCGCGAGCGGGCTCTCGCCTGAGCCCCTGCGGGGGTGCAAAAACTCGGCCTCCCTGCGAATCCACGCCTTCCGACCCGTCGACTAGCACTCGCCCCCGGCTCGGGGACGCTCGCGGGGCCCCCCGGAGCCAGCCGCGGCGTCAGCCCTCCGAAACTGCGATTCCGTGATCAGGCTCGGCCACGGGCCTCCGGCTTCGTCTGCCCAAGTGCTGCTTGCTCGGCGCGCGCGTTGTCGGCCGCGACGACGTTGCCCTTCTGCTCGTAGAGACGAATTGCCTCCTCGACGGACGGGCCGCCCTCGCGCGGGCGACCGTCGAGGCGGAGGATCTCCGCTAGATCCATCAGCGCGTCTGCATGAACGGCGAGGAAATCGCTCTGTTCGACAAACGCGATGGCCTCGCGAGCGAGCTCTTCGGCGGCACGAGACTCTCCTCGCCGCGCGAGTACCTTGGCCTTCACTCTGCGCCAGTCCGTCTCCGATTGAACGTCGATCGGGCGTGACGCGCGTCTGCCCTCTCGGGCGAGATCCTCGGCCTCGTCGTACCGACCCATGGTGTAGACGGCCTGCGCGAGTAAGGTCGCAAACGACGAGAGGGCGCTCTTCTCCCCGATTCGCATGAGCACCTCGTACGCCGGCCGGAGCTCACGCTCGACGGCGACCGGATCGCTCTCCAACACGGCTGACAGCGCGAAATAGAAGGGTAGGGGCCAGATCCGGTCGCCGAGTCCCTCCAAGACACCTCGGCTTTCGGCGAGGAAACGGTTCGCGTCCGCGGTGTAACCCTGGATGGCGGCAAAGTAGGCGAGAGCGCCGAGCGTATCGGCCTCGAGCACGGGATTCCTCGCGGCCTCCTCGCGAAGCCGCTCGCAGAGGCGAGTTGCCTCCAGGGCCGGTGCCGGCCCCAGAACGAGAGCGATGAGGAGGTATTGCAAGATCTCCCTCTCCTCGAATGGATCGTGCGCACGACGGGCGTGTACCAATGCTCGCTCCGCCGCGGCCACGCTGGGTCCTCCGCGCCGAGCGAGGTAGTTCGCCTGCGCGACGAGCCGCCACGCCCGCGCAAGCCCCAGGTCGTGCCCGGTCCCCCGGAGGTCCTCGATCGCCCGCTCCGCGATCTCGATCAGCTCGCCGGCGGCTACGTCCGGCCCGGTGAAGAGGCGCAGGAGCCCTCGTTGCACGAGCGCGTGCGCTCTGAGCTGGCCGTCACCGGCCGAGATCGCGTCGTCTAGGACCTCTATTGCCCAGCCGAGATCCCCGCCCAGGCCTTGCGCAACACGGACTGTCGGTACGAGGTCGATGCGAGCAGGATCGTCTGGCGGCAAGAGCGAGACGGCACGCGAGAGGAGATTGAGCGCAGCCGGTGCATCGGCCCTGACCAACGCCCGGCGACCCGCCGCGCCGAGCCGTTCCGCGGCGCGTCGGGCGATGGTCCGCTCCGCATCCCCGACAGGGCCGAGCTCGGCCCTGTAGCGAAACGTCTGCTCGAGGTGATAGCCGACGATCTCCCCGTACTCCGCCTGACGCTCGGCCGCGCTCTCCAGCCAGGCTGCATAACGCTCGTGCGACGCGGCGCGCACCTCCTTCGGGATCGACTCGTAGGCCGCGTCCCTGATCAGCAGGTGACGAAAGCGGAAGGCTCGCTCCCGGGCGAAGAGCGGCCGCTCGGGCCGGATCAGTTCTTTGCGGACGAGAGCCATCAGGTGCTCCGGGACCGAGGAGCGCAGGGCTTCCGGTACGCGCGCTACGACCGACCCGTTGTGGAAGACCTTCCCCTCCACCGACGCGGCTTCGATCACCGTTCGCTCTTCGTCGCTCAGTCGATCGAGGCGGGCCGCCAGAAGGGCCTGGATCGTCGGCGGCACGTCGAGTTCGGCTCCGCGCCCGTCCTCGAGCACGAGCGCAAGCATCTCCTCGACAAAGAATGGGTTGCCCTCGGCGGCGTTGACGATGCGCCGCCTCGTCGACTCCTCGAGTGCGTCGCCGGCGAGATTCTCGACCAGCGTCGCGCTCTCCTCCTCGGAGAGCGGCTCGAGGAGAATCGAGGTGGCGTTGAGTTTCCCGCCTCCCCAGCCAGCGCGCGTGTCGAGCAACTCAGAGCGGGCGAGGCAGACGAGAAGGATAGGAGCATCGCGCGTCCAGTCGGCGAGGTGCTCGATGAGGTCGAGGAATGTTGCCTCTCCCCAGTGGATGTCGTCGAAGACGAGCACGAGCGGCCGGCGCCGTGCGAGCGCTTCAAAGAACGTCCGGACGGCCGGGAAGCTCTCCTCGGCTCCCCCGAGATACTCGGCTAGACCGCATGTCTCGGCAACACGCTGCGCGATGAGCTCGGCTTCCTCTTCCCCCTCGAGCAGGGCGGCGAGCTTGCTCCGGCTTTCCTCGGACGAGTCGGTGTCCTCGAGGGAAGCCACGTCCCTGATCGCCTCGATCAGCGGCCAGTACGTGATCCCCTCGCCGTAGGGCAGGCAGCGCCCTCCTGCGGCTACCGCCTGTGCTGCGAGGGCGTCGAGGACTTCCCGGACGAGCCGCGATTTGCCGACGCCGGCCGGTCCCAGAATGGTGAAGAGCTGGCACGAGCGGTCGCTCACCGCTTGGTCGAACGCGTCCTGGAGTCGCCGCTGCTCGCGCTCACGGCCTACCATGGGCGAGCTGAATCGGCTCACATGGCCCGGAAGTTCGTCGGCGAGCTCTACCAGGCGAAATGACGCATTCGAGTCGACGGTCGTCCGTTCGACTGCGACGGCATCCCGCACCAACCGATTCGTCATCTCGTCGAGCAGGATCTCACCTGGCTCTGCAGCCTGCCCGAGCTGTGACGAGACCATGAGGGGCTCGCCGGTCGCGCGAGGCTGTGCTGCCAGCGGGCCTCCGGTCACCACCTCACCGGTGCTCACGCCGATCCGGACCTCGAGATGTGCCGCGCGCTCGCTGGTGAGCTCCTCGGCGAGGTCACTCAATCGTACGCGGATCTCGTCGGCCGAACGCACTGCGCGCAGAGCGTCGTCTTCATGAACGAGAGGTAGCCCGAACACGACACTGACCGTGTCGCCGGCGATCACCTCGACCGTGCCGCCGTGCCGCTGCGCCACGACTTCGACTTCAGCGAACGCACGAGTGGCCATCCGACGCAATGTCTCGGGATCGAGGCGGTCTTCCCGCTCGGAAAACATCGCGACCCTGACGGCAACGGCAGTCACCGTCTTCCGCGCCTCTCGGGCGACGGGCTCGCGAGGCTGAGTTTGAGGCCGGCGGGGCGGCTCGTGGACGGCGGGCGAGCTCTCGACGTGGTCAAGCTCTGCGTCCTGTCGAAGAATCGCCTGCTCGAGTTCGCGGAGCGATCGACCGGGGTCGATCCCGAGCTCGTCGACAAGCGCGCGGCGGCCGGCCTGGAAGACCGCGAGCGCCTCCGCCTGACGACCCGAGCGGTAGAGCGCGAGCATCAGCTGGGCTCGTAGACGCTCACGGAGCGGGTGCTCGTTGACGAGCGTCTCGAGCTCACCGACGACCTCAGAGTGGCGCCCGAGTTCGAGGTCGGCGTCGATTCGCTGCTCGAGGGCGCTCGTCCGCAGCTCCTCGAGGCGGGCGATCTCGGCCTGCGCGAAGCTCTCGTAGGCGAAATCGGCAAGGGGAGTCCCGCGCCACAGCGAGAGGGCTTCGCGGAGGATCGTTCCGGCCTCCTGCGGCCCCGCGGTTTGGGCGTCCTCGCGTAGTCGCTGGAAGCGCATCAGGTCGAGCTCGTTCGGGTCGAGACGAAGCGCGTATCCCGGCGCGCGCGTCACGAGGCGATCGTCACCAACGACCTTACGCAGCTGAGAGATGTAGACGTGAAGCGCCTTCGTCCCACTCCTCGGCTGACGCTCGCCCCAAAGATCGTCCAGTAGCCGCTCCGCCGGGACGACTTCGTTCGCGTGTAGGAGCAGAATCGCCAGCAGCGCTCGCTGCTTCGCGCCGCCGAGGGGGAGGACGTGCGCTTTGTCGCAGACCTCGAGCGGCCCGAGGATCTTGAATTCCATTTTCTTCCGCCGACGCTAGCAGGGGTCCGAAAGACCGACAAGGCGCGTGTTTGCGCGCTTCTTGGCGTTTGCTTGCCGAGCCTTAAGCGGCGCGTGGTCTCATCTGGCTGAGCCGCATGGGGTGGTTCGAAGATCCAAAGGAGGCAGTGATGAAGAACTCGGCGAGTAGAAGGGTCGGAGTGGCGTCGTTGCTGGCCGTGGCTTCGCTCGCGTTCGCGCTCGCGGCGTCGGCTGCGATTCGGCCGGACGACCGCTCGGGCCCCCGAGGCGCAGATTTCCGGGGCGTCGGCGGGACTCACTCGACGGCGCTCCGGCCGGACGATCGGGCCGGGCTCCGCGGGACATACCTCAGGACCGTCGCTCTGCCGGTCGCCAATCTGCGCTCGGACAACGGTTTCGATTGGTCTGCTGCCGGAGCGGGCGCAGGCAGTGCGACTGCCCTGATCTTGCTCCTAACCGGTGCCGCGCTGATTCTGCGACGGAACTACCGGCGGGTGGGCTCACCCGCGTGAGCAACCTCGACACCGCCACCTTCGGCGGAGACGCGGGCGGGCCTTGGCCCGCTTTCGTCTTTCTGTCTCACGGCGCGCAGAAATGCGCCGCACGAATAAAGAGTTTCAGTGCGGGATCACGTACCGGCGACTCGTCGCCGCAGACCTCGCGCGCATAGGCGAGATTGACCGCACCGAACGGATCGAGACCTTGTACGTCCAACACGGCACCCGTCTCGAGAAGCGAGTCGGCGACTGGAGCGCTGACGCGTGGTTCAGCGACGGAGAGTCCCTCAGCTGGCTGCGCGACGCGGACCATCGCAATTTGCCGCTGCCGCACGTCGACTTCTTCTACTCCACAGCCGGCGCTGCCCCATTCGGTGAAGAGCTCGCAGCGATCGCCGACCATCACCCATCCCTGCGCCTACACCTCAACGACACCAGTGCACAGCCGCGCCTGAACGGCGCGAGCATGCTCGCTGCCACAGCCGCCGAACCCGCCGGGCTCTCCGTGTTCATGTGCGGCCCGACCGCGATGCTGCGCGACCTACGGCGTCAGCTGAAATCAGCAGCAGTGCTCGCCCGTCAGCTGCGACACGAGTACTTCGACTGGCGCTGACAATGTGCGCATCGTTCCCGACGCCGCGACCTCCGGCGTGTAAGACCGGCGCCGCTACTCGACGTCACCCGACTACGGCAGACGGCGACCGTGACTCGACCTCCCTCGACTGGGTTGGACAGCTATCGGCCGGTCCGCTCGCACCGCGCTCGCACCGCTGTTGCCGGTGGTGGAAACCGGTCCTAGAGAAGTCCTGCAAATGGAGTCTTCCGGAGATGGAGCGTACCGGGATCGAACCGGTGACCTCCGGCTTGCAAAGCCGGCGCTCTCCCAGCTGAGCTAACGCCCCGTGCCCGCATAGTAGAGCCAAAAGCGGCTGCCGCCGTCTCTCCCAACTTGCGCGTCGCCATCGACGTCGCTCGCGTTCCGCGGTTTTCGCCTTCCTTGGAACGACCTCCCTTCCGGGCTAGGCGCGTGCTCCAGACACATCGGCGTGCCCGCTGGACTTGCTGTTGAACGTCCACGCTTGCTGTCGGCGCGCAACCGCGAGGCCGGCGTACCACCCCGGTGCCCAGCCCGCCCACTGGCGGCCTGATCGATTAGGCATCGAGGCCGCACCGGGCGATCAGCCATGAGATCACCGAGTTCGAGTTCCACATCTCGCCCGCACGCAACTCGTCGCGCCCCCAAACGGGCGTCGGCACCGAACGTTCCTTCCGAGACGCACACCACGAGGGCCGAGTGGTAATCGAGCAGGGACCCGTCCGGCGCGGGGACGGCTGTGAGCGAGGCGTCGTCGCGGAGGGAGCCGTCGGCACTCGCTGGGCCAAGCGCATCCGCATCTTCCGCGTGATTCTGCAGCTCCCATGGTCGCGCTCGCACGTGTGGGGTACGGATTTGCCCAACGGGCGAGCCAGCGGCGCTCCGCGGCCAGGCGTCTCTCACGCTCTCTCGCCTCGGTCCCGGAGAAGGCGTTTTCGGTAACGGCAGCGCGCAACGCGTCTCCAGCCGCATCCAGCGCAAGCTGCCACGAGGCGACGAGGTCGTCGTGGGTCGTCCGCTGCGCCGCGAGCGCTTGGCGCCCCTGTGCCGGGAGCGACGTTCGCGCGTGAGCGCGACGGAGACGCTTTCGTTCCGCGCTACGCGGGGGAGCTGCGGTCGCGGCAGACATCACGGAGCACGACGAACCGACGTGCTGGATCAACGTCCTCTCCCTCGTCGAACGGGATCGGGAGGTTGCACATGGGGGCGGCGGTCCGAATGCACGTTCATGTCGTCTCCTTTCTCTCGCATCGAGTGTGGCCTGCGCCGAGTACGCGGACATCGGCGACCACCCCGACGGGGAGTGCGGCTTTCCCGCAGGTGCGCTGCTACCAGGTCTTGGCGGCGGCTGGCTTGCGCGGCGGCGCTACGCGCACGCGAGCGTCGACGATGACGCAGCCGTCCGGCCCGGCGATCACCGGATTGAGGTCGAGCTCGGCGACCTCCGGAAGATCGTCGACGAGACGACCGACTCGGAGCAGCAGATTGGTGACCGCCGCCGCGTCGGCCGCCGGTGTGCCGCGAAAGCCACCTAGCAGCAGCGCCACCTTCTCGCCGTGCATCAGCTCATCTGCGTCCGCATCCGTCAGCGGCGCGAGCCGAAATGCAGCCCCGCCGATCAGCTCGGCGAGCGTTCCGCCCGGGCCGAGTGCGACCAAGGGCCCGAAGACCGGGTCGTCGACGGCGCCGACGAGCAACTCAACACCTCCACCGACCAGCGGCTGGACGACGAACGGAGCACCGATCCGCTGTGCCGCCTCTCGAACCGCTTCGGCATCACGCAAGTCCAGCGCGATGCCGCCGATATCCGTCTTGTGCGCTCCGGCGGCCGCGGTCTTCAGCACGGCCGGATAGCCAAGCTCCGCCGCAGCCGCGACGGCCGCTTCGACCGTCGCTGCCGTCCGCTCGGCGACCATTGGCAGCCCGTACAGGTCGAGCAACTCCCGTGTCTCCTCGGCCGAGAGCCACCCGTTGCCCGCCTCATGGACGAGGCTGGCTGCGCGCTTGACGTCGATACCGTCTGCTTCGGGCACGCGCCCCTGCGGCCGGCGCAGCCACTCCGAGCGCTCGGCGGCGCGTCCGAGTGCTCTTGCAGCCGACTCCGGGAACGCAAACGACGCGACCGGCGCCGCAAGCAGCGATTCGGGCGTCCCGCCCGAGCTGATGATCGAGACGAGAACTGGTTTTTCGGTGCCCCCCGATTGCTCGACCGCGGCGACGACGGCGTCAGCGATCTCCGCTGCGTCCGCGACGACCGGCGGAACGAAAAGCACGATCACGGCGTCGACGCCCGGGTCAGCCAGCAACGGAGGAAGCGCCTGCTCGTACGTCGCGCCCACGGCCGAGCCGAGCATGTCGACCGGATTGCTTACGCTCGCCTCGGCCGGGAGCACCGCGCGGAGCGCCTCCTCCGTTGGCCGCGAGAGCGCAGGCAGTGTCAGCCCGGCGGTTTCGCACGCGTCGGCGCAGAGGATGCCGAGGCCCCCGGCGTTCGTCAGCACCGCGACGTTCCGCCCGCGTGGGAGCGGTTGGCCGGCCAGCAGTCCCGTCACGTCGAGCAGCTCTTCAAGCGTGTCGACACGTAGCACGCCTGCTTGGTGGAAGAGCGCGTCGACCGCGGCCTCGGATCCGGCCAGTGCGGCGGTGTGTGAAGTTGCCGCGCGCACGCCTGCGCCCGTCCGCCCCGCCTTCATCGCGACGATCGGCTTCGTGCGGGCGACGCGCCGCGCAACGCGCGCGAACTTCCGCGGATTGCCGAACGACTCGAGGTAGAGCAGCACCACGTCTGTATCCGAGTCGTCCTGCCAGTATTCGAGTAGGTCGTTCGACGAGATGTCGGCCTTGTTTCCCACCGACACGAAGGCCGAGAGCCCGATCCGCCGCTCGTCGGCCCGCTCGAGCACGGCGAGGCCGAGCGCACCACTCTGCGAGGAAAAGCCCACGTTCCCGGGAGGCAGCGCGCGCGGCCCGAACGTCGCGTTGAGACTTGGCCCCGCGACCGCGATGCCCAGGCAGTTCGGGCCGAGCAAGCGTGCACCCTGCGCGCGCACGAGCGCGACGAGCTGCTCCTGCCGAGCGACACCCTCCGCGCCGACCTCTGCGAATCCCGCCGACACGACGCAGAGCGCGCGGACCCCGGCGGCGAGCGCCTCTTTCGCAGCCTCCAGGACCGCGGGGCCAGGGAGGCAGATGACCGCAAGGTCGACGGGCTCGCCTATCTCGGCGACGCTCCGGCATGCGCGTACGCCTGCCACCGAGGCACCCGAGCGGTTGACGGGGAAGCACACGCCGCGAAACTCGCCGCGCAAGACATTGCGGAAGAGCTCACCGCCGATTGAGCCTGGGCGTGGAGAGGCCCCGATCACTGCGAGCGTCTCGGGCTCGAAGAACGGTCGCAGCGAGGAGACGACGCCGACATGGTCGCGCTCGTCGACCTGCGCACGCAACCTCTCCGTCGGCGCAAGAACGAGGTGCACCTCGGTGGTCCCGAGCACGGTCTTGCGCGTCGTCTCGAAGCCCGCGTCGGCGAACACCCGCAGCATCGGGGTGTTGTCGAGCATCACCTCAGCCAGAAACTCCTCGATGCCGACCTCCGTCGCGAGTGCGGCAAGACGCTCGAGGAGCCGCGTCGCGATGCCCCGGCCCTGCAGGTCGTCCGCGACGGCGAACGCAACCTCAGCCGTCCGCGCGTCTCGCAGCCGAACGTAGTTGGCGACGGCGACGATGTGGTCGCCCTTCATGCCCACGAGCGCGCCACGCTCGTGCCAGTCGGGCTCGAGCAGCGGCTCGACGACATTCGGACCGATGACTGGATGCCCGTGGAAGCGGAGGTAGAGGCTCTGGTCCGAGAGACGGCCGAAGAAGGACAGCAACCCGGCGGCGTCTGCCGCCGTGGGCGGCCGAAATCGCATCGTCGAGCCGTCGCGGAGAACGACGTCGGCAAGAGCAGGCGCGGCTGTCAGACCGGAGCTCACTCCCGGCAGTCTCGGCCTCGGGCCGCGCCCCCGCATCCGGACGGGGCCGCACGGCGCTTGCGGATTAGCCGCAGGCGAGGAGCGCCCGGACGGCGCGGGCCGCGACGAGCTCCTCTCGGGCCCGGATGACGGCAACCCGCACAGGCGAACCCGCTTTCTCGATGTCGGCGTCCGCCTCAGCATCGTCATTCGCCGCTTCATCCAGCTCGACGCCCAGAAACGCGAGGTGACCGCACACCTCGCGCCGCACGCGGGCCGAGTGCTCGCCGATGCCGGCCGTGAAGACCAAGGCATCGAGGCCGCCGAGCGGCACGGCCATTGACCCGACCGCCGCCGCAACCCGATACGCGAAGACGTCGAGAGCCAACGTCGCCGCTGGATCCTGCGACCGCTCGAGCTCGGCGACGTCGGAAGAGATCCTCGAGAGCCCGAGCAGGCCGGACCGGTGCTCGATCGTGTCGTCGAGCTCCGTCACGGACACGCCGTGGCGCAGGAGGTAGAGCAGCGCCCCCGGATCCACCGTCCCGGGACGTGTCCCCATCGGCACGCCCTCGAGCGGCGTGAAGCCCATCGTCGTGTCGACCGAGCGGCCGTCGCGGACTGCGGTTACCGAGCACCCGCCGCCGAGGTGGCAGACGACGAGGCGTGCTGCCGGCACTCGCTCGCTCGACCATTCAACCGACAGTCCGTGGAAGCCGTACCGGCGGATGTCGCGCCGCCATTCGTCGGGGAGCGCGTACGTCGCAGCGGCCTCGGGAATCGTTGCGTGGAACGCGGTATCGAAGACCGCGACGTGCGGGATCGAGGGCAGTGTGCGTTGCGCCTCCGCGATCGCAGCCACGGCAGGCCGGTTGTGCAACGGGGCAAGCTCGACGAGCCGCTCGAGCCGCGCCTCGAGCGCGTCGTCGATGCGCGCGGGCTCCCGAAGCTCGCCGCCGTGGACGACGCGATGCGCGACCGCCTGGACATCGGGAGGCGCGTCGCCGAGCGACGAGATTGCGACGCTGCTGTCGTCTGCGGAAACGGCGTGGAGCTTGAGGCTCGTCGAGCCGGCGTTGACGACGAGAACCTTCAGCCCGGCCAGGTCCAGTCGCGAATCTCGGGCGGGTCCTCGCCGTGCTCGCGTCCGTACGCCCGCGCCCGCAGGCGACTGTCGATCATGTCCTGTCTGAGATGGTCGGCGGTTCCCGCAAGGTGCGGCAGGCGGTCGATCACGTCGATGACCAGATGGAACCGGTCGAGGTCGTTGAGCATGACCATGTCGAAGGGCGTCGTCGTGGTTCCCTCTTCCTTGTAGCCGCGTACATGCAGGTTCGCGTGATTCATCCGGCGGTAAGTCAGGCGATGGATCAGCCACGGATAGCCGTGGTACGCGAAGACGACCGGGCGATCCGTCGTGAAAAGCGAGTCGAACTCCTTGTCCGAAAGACCGTGCGGGTGCTCGGTGTCAGGCTGTAGCCGCATGAGATCGACGACGTTGACCACACGGACCCTCAACTCGGGCAGCCGCTCGCGCAGGATCGCGGCGGCGGCCAGCGTCTCGAGAGTCGGCACGTCTCCGCAGCAGCCCAGCACGACGTCCGGCTCCGCGTCTTCATCATTTGACGCCCACTCCCAGATGCCGATGCCGCGTGTGCAGTGAGCAATCGCGTCGGCCATCGACAGGTACTGCAGCGCCGGCTGCTTGCCCGCGACGATGACGTTCACGTAGTCGCGACTGCGCAGGCAGTGGTCGGCGACGGACAGCAGCGTGTTTGCATCCGGCGGGAGGTAGACGCGGATGATCTCCGCCTTCTTGTTCGCCACGTGGTCGATGAACCCGGGATCCTGGTGCGAGAACCCGTTGTGGTCTTGCCGCCACACGTGCGAGCTGAGGAGGTAGTTGAGAGATGCGATCGGCTGGCGCCACGGAATCGCGCGCGTCACCTTCAACCACTTCGCATGCTGGTTGAACATCGAGTCGACGATGTGGATGAACGCCTCGTAGCAGTTGAACAGACCGTGGCGGCCGGTGAGGAGGTAGCCCTCCAGCCAGCCCTGGCAGAGATGCTCGGACAGAACCTCCATCACGCGACCGTCCGACGCTAGGCCCTCGTCCGTCGACTCGACCCTCGCGTCCCAGGCTCTCGCAGTCACCTCGAAGGCGGCGTCGAGGCGGTTCGATGCCGTCTCGTCCGGGCCGAAGAGACGGAAGTTGTGAGGGTTGCGGGCGATCACGTCGCGAAGAAACTCGCCGAGCACGCGTGTCGATTCGGCCGTGTCCACGCCCGGATGCTCGACGTCGAGCGCATAGGAGCGAAAGTCCGGCAACGCCAGGTCGCGCAACAGCAGCCCGCCGTTGGCATGCGGAATCGCGCTCATGCGCTTGTCACCAGCAGGCGCCAGCTCAGCGAGCTCAGGAAGGAGGCGGCCCTCGTCGTCGAACAGCTCATGCGGCTCGTAGCTGCGAAGCCAGTCTTCGAGCACGCGCAAGTGATCGGCATTCGTCCGCACGTCGGTCACCGGAACCTGATGTGAGCGCCAGGTTCCTTCGACTGGCAGCCCGTCGACCTCGCGCGGGCCGGTCCAACCCTTCGGCGACCGCAGCACGATCATCGGCCACGTCGGGCGCTCGGTGACGCCCTCGGCGCGCGCAGCATGTTGGATCGCGGCGATCCGGCCGAGCGCGCTGTCGAGCGCGGCGGCGAAGCGGCGATGGGCGTCGAGGTGGTCGTCGGCTGCGTCGATCGAGACGAAGAGCGGCTCGTGGCCGTAGCCACGCATCAGCGCCTCGAGCTCGTCGTCGGGAATCCGAGCGAGCACAGTCGGGTTTGCGATCTTGTAGCCGTTCAGGTGCAGGATCGGGAGCACAGCACCGTCGATCCGGGGATTGAGCAGCTTGTTCGCGTGCCAGCTTGTCGCAAGCGGTCCCGTCTCGGCCTCGCCGTCTCCGATGACGCATGCAACGACGAGGTCAGGGTTGTCGAACGCTGCGCCGTATGCGTGCGCAAGCGCGTAGCCGAGCTCGCCGCCTTCGTGGATGGAGCCAGGTGTCTCGGGCGCGGCGTGGCTCGGGATGCCCCCCGGGAACGAGAACTGGCGAAAGAGCTGGCGCAATCCGTCCTCGTCCATGCCGACGTGCGGGTAGACCTCGCTGTACGTCCCTTCGAGATATGCGTTCGCCACTAGACCCGGCCCTCCGTGGCCGGGGCCGGTGATGTACAGGACGTCCAGGCCGCGTTGAAGGATGGCGCGGTTGAGATGGGCGTAAATCAGATTGAGGCCCGGCGTTGTGCCGAAGTGACCGAGCAGGCGCGGCTTGACGTGCTCCGGAACGAGCGGCTCTCGCAGCAGGGGATTGTCGAGCAGGTAGATCTGGCCGACGGACAGGTAGTTGGCGGCCCGCCAGTACGCCTCGAGCCGCTCGGCGTCGGCAGCCCTGAGCGACTCGATCTCCACAGTCTCGGTCATCGCACCCGAAAAGGTATTCGTTCGCCGGCGGCAAGCGAGCGCCTCCTTTCACGGACGGAAGACGATTCTCGCCGGCACGTCGCCGGTGAGCACATCCTCCATCGCACGCTCGATATCGTCGAGCGGTCGCTCTTCGCGGATCACACGCGTCTTGCCAGCTGCGTGCAGTCGAAAGACCTCGCGCAGGTCGAGTCGCGTTCCGACGATGGATCCCACAACAGTGATGCCGTTCAGGACCGTCTCGAAGATCGGCAACTCCATCGTGTTCTCGGCGGGGAGCGCAACAAGTGACATCGTGCCGCGGCGGCGCAACGATGCGAACGCCTGCTCGAACGCCTTCGGTGCGACCGCAAGCACGACGGCTGCAGCGGCGCCGCCGAGCTTCTTGATCGCCGCAACCGGATCTTCTTCGGCCGCGTTGACCGTGAACTCGGCTCCGAGCTCACGCGCGAGCTCGAGCTTCTCGTCGAAGAGATCGACGGCGACGACGCTCGCACCCGCGATGCGCGCGTACTGCAGCGCGAGGTGGCCCAGCCCGCCGATGCCCCAGACGGCGACGATGTCCGCGGGCTTTGCCCCGCTCACCTTCACCGCCTTGTACGTCGTGACTCCGGCGCAGGTCAGCGGTGCCGCGTCGAACGGATCGACGCCATCCGGCACCTTGACGACGTGCCGGCCGTTCGCCCTCGCGTATTCCGCAAAGCCGCCGTCGATCGAGTAGCCGGTGTTCTGCTGCGACTCGCACAGCGTCTCCCAGCCGGAGACGCAGTAGTCGCACGTGCCGCACGCATAGCCGAGCCACGGGATCGCCACGCGATCGCCGACTGCGACGTCGATGACCCGCGCGCCGAGGCTCTCGACGATGCCGACGCCCTCGTGCCCGGGCGTGAACGGAAGCTTGGGCTTGACCGGCCAGTCACCGTGGGCCGCATGAATGTCGGTGTGGCAGAGACCGGAAGCCTCGATCCGCACGATGACGTCTTCCGGCCCGGCCGCCGGCTTCGGTACCTCTTCGATCTGCGGGGCGACGTCGAAGCCGCGGACGACGACCGCACGCATCGTGCCTCTAGCGGTAGGCGCCGGCTTCGCCTCCAGCAGTGGTGAGCTCATGACTCCTCCTTCGCTCAGAGGTCGCAGCCGAGACGGCGCGCAAACTCTCTGTGCGCCGCCTCGGCCTCGGCCAGGTCTCTCGACTGCTCGAGCCGGTCTCGCGCTTCGAGCAGATAGCTCGCCAGGTCGGGAGTGCCCAAGTCGACGCCGAGGCGTTCGACTAGGCAGTTGCCCCCGACGACGCCGCCACCGGACTCCCAAAACGCGCAACGCTCGCGAGGACAAAGCTCGGTCTGACCCTGAGCGACCAGGCGAAGCGTGCAGGTCTTGGGTTCGATCTGGCTCATGTCCCAAGTGTCCGTCCCGTGCTCACGACGGGCATCGGGCGGCCCACCGATCTGCGTTGCGGAGTTCTACCGAGCGGCCAGGGCGTCGGCGAGATCGAGCGTCGAGAGGACGCCGACGGCGCAGTCCGAACGCGAGTCGACGACCACGGCGTGCGTTGCGCGGTGCTCCCGGAGCACCGCCGCTGCGCGCTCGAGCGTCTCACTCATCCGGCCGCACACGGATTCGCACACGGAGAACTACGGAAAGGCGAAGACCGCTCTCGGAGGAGAACGGTCTTCGAGAAGAAGAGGGCCGGCGCGCTTCGCGGAAACCACCAGGCGCCGGCCCGTCTGGTCCGCGCTCAGCTCAGGTGCGCGGGGAGCTGCTTGCGATGCAGCGCGGCGAAGGCAAGGACGAAGAAGCCGATCCCCGTCAGCAGCAGCGCGACACCGACGACGATTCCGAACAGCCCGAGCTTGTCAGCCATGTAAGACGTGTTCAGCGCGGTCGTCAGAGCCGTCTCGGTGACCCAGATGTTGCGGGCGCCGTTCGCGACGGGCTGCTTGGTCGCCATGTCCACCGCGGCCCACTGCGGATTGTTGGTGCCGCCGCCAACGGCAAGCTGTGCCTTCGGCGTGTCAGGCTTTGCCTCGAAGCGCCCCATCTGTGCGTACGTGTAGCCACCCGTTGCCTCGAGCGTATGGATGCGCATGTAGCTCGCGAACGTGCGTGCACGCTCACCGCTGTTGATGGAGAGCCCAGCGACTGACTTCGTCGGCAGCGCGACACCCGTCAGGCCCGCCTCCTTCGCTTCCTTCGCGATCAGCGCCGGAGTCATGTCGGGCGTGCCCGTGATCTTCTCCAGCTTGAGGCTGTCGGCCACGGTCGAGCGGCCGTTGAAGCCCATGACGATCGCAACGACGCCGAACGTGACGAGGATCGCCCCGGCGGCGAATCCGCCCCACTCGAAGAGCTTCCGAAGCAAATCGCTCTTGCTGCGGGCTGCGGTTGAAGCCCGGTCGGCTGTGATGGTGCTCATGTCGTGCCTCCAATCCTTGTGGTGGTTCCGGGATTGGCCTCAGTCAAGCGGCCAACGCTCGGCCCGCCATCCGGGGCCGGCCGCTGATGTTTTGGGGGCGGGCCGCGACCGCGTTGCGGCTTAATACGTAGCTCTGCGACGATCTGGCACGTGGCCAGCGTGCGCCAGACAGATCGTCTCCGGGCGCTCGTCGAGACGGGCATCGCGATCAACTCAGAGTTGTCGCTGGACGGCGTCCTCGAACGCATCGTCGAAGCGGCGGCGCGCGTGACCGGGGCGCAGTATGCGGCGCTCGGTGTGATCGACCGAACGGGAGGCGGCCTCGAGCGTTTCGTGACATATGGCGTGACCCCGGAAGTGAAGACGCAGATCGGCGATCCTCCACACGGACGCGGCATCCTCGGGGTGCTCATTGACGACGCGCGGCCGCTGCGGCTGCACGACCTATCCGAAGATCCTCGCTCCGTCGGCTTTCCACCGGGCCATCCGCCGATGCACACCTTCCTCGGCGTCCCGATCGTCCTGCGCGGCATCGCCTACGGAAATCTTTATTTGACCGAGAAGGACGGCGGAGATTTCACCGACGAGGACGAGGAACTCGTCACGCTTCTCGCAGCGCAGGCCGCCGTCGCAGTTGAGAACGCCCGTCTGTACGAATCTGCGACCGCCTGGTCTGAGCAACTCGAATCGCTCAACGAGGTCGGCGCTGCGCTCGTGAGCGAGCTCGAGCTCGACCCCCTGCTCGATCTCGTCGCCACCCGACTGCGCCAATTGATCGGCGCTCGTCTCGTGGCGATTGCACTACCGGCGGGCGATGCGCTCCGCATCGCAGCGGCAGACGGACCAGGGGCTGACGACCTGGCCACGATCGAGTTACTCACGCGCGACTCGAAGACAGGTCGCGTCCTCGAACGGGGGCGTAGTGAACGGGTGGATTCGCTGCTCGAGGACCCCGAGGTGAACCAGGACGTGGCACGCCGGCTTGGAGCGACGACGGGGCTGTACGTGCCGCTGCGCGCGCGCGATCGGCTGATCGGCGTCCTCATCGCACACGACAAGATCGGACGCGATCAGCGCTTCCCGAGCTCGGACCTCCGGCTTGCGGAACAGTTTGCACTCCGAGCGTCGATTGCCGTCGACCTCTCACGTCGCGTGGCACGCGACGCACTTCGTCGCGTCGTCGCGGGCCAGGAGGTCGAGCGCAGGCGGCTCGCCCGCGAACTGCACGACGAGACCGGGCAAGCACTGACATCGATTCTGCTCGGGCTGCGCGCGGTCGACGAGGCCGATGACCGTGATGAGGTCGCACAGGCAGTCGGCGACTTACGAGAGCTCGTCGTCGCGACGCTTCAGGACGTCCGGCGGCTGGCCGTGCAGCTACGCCCGAAGGCGCTCGACGACTTCGGGCTCGTCCCGGCACTCGAGCGGCTTGTGCAGACATTCTCTGAGTCGAGCGGGATCAACACCGACCTCGAAGCGAGGCTCGGCGAGGAACGCCTACCGCCGGAGGTCGAGACGACGCTCTACCGAATCGTGCAGGAGGCCCTGACGAACGTCGTCAAGCACGCGGGAGCGACGACGGTCAGCATCCTGCTCGTTCGCCGCAACGGGTCTATGACCGCAGTGATCGAGGACGACGGCCGAGGCTTCGACCTTGCTGCCGTGAAGCCCGACAGTCTCGGCCTCGAGGGCATGCGTGAACGTGCGGAGTTGCACGACGGAAAGCTCTCGATCGAGACCTCCACGAGTGGCACGACGCTCGCCGTGGAGGTGTCGCTGTGATCAGCGTCGTGCTCGTCGACGATCACGCGGTCGTGCGATCAGGGCTCCGCCTGTTGCTCGAGGCGCATGAGGACATCGAGGTCGTGGGCGAGGCCGGCAATGGCAAGGACGCGGTCTTCCGGGCCCGAGCGTTCAAACCGAACGTGATCTTGCTCGACGTCGTGATGCCCGGTGAGAACGGGATCGAAGTGCTGCCGAAGCTGTTGAAGGAGTCGCCCGATACCAAAGTCCTCGTGCTCTCGATGCAGGACGATCCGAGCTATGTACGGGAGGCGTTCGCCGCCGGAGCGAGCGGCTACGTGCTCAAGGAAGCCGCCGACGAAGAGGTCGTCTCCGCTGTGCGCGAGATCGCCGGCGGCGGTCACTACGTGCATCCCGCGCTCGGCGCCCGGATGGTCGCAGCAGAGGCACAAGAACGAGCCGCTGCCGAGGCGGATCCCCTCTCGGACCGTGAGCGCGAAGTGCTACGGCTCCTGGCCTTGGGCCACACGAACCAGGAGATCGCGAAACAGCTCTACATCTCAGTGCGCACCGCAGAGTCGCACCGCTCCCACATCATGCAGAAGTTGCGTCTGACGAACCGTGCGGAGCTCGTGCGGTATGCGCTCACGCACGGGCTCTTAGAAGAGGGGGCCGGCTAGGTGTAGTTCCTAGGCACGTTGTTCATCCGGGCCTCTCTGGAGGCTGGGGGTGTCGAAGCCACCAGCTCCAGAGGAGGGCACCGGATGAAGTTGCAGGCTCATCATCGGACCTGTCCGAGCAGTCGGCTGTTGATCTGCCGTCGTGTGCTCGAGG
>JBKPGW010000054.1:0-6869 GCA_046729555.1 Actinomycetota bacterium
CTGCCGACCTGCCAGAGCAGGAGACCGAGCAGGCCGACAAGGAGAAATCGCTACACAGCCACAATTTTGGACGCCGGGCAGGGGTTTTGGTCTGGGGCCTAGCTGCTGGGGTGTGACCCCTGCTGGGGTCAGACCCCTGCCTTTCGCTCAAGGAACGCGCACCCTGCGGACGACGGCAGGGCTGTGGTTGCCGGCACGGTCGAAGGCGACGACCTTTACGCTGTGGGTGCCCGGCAACGGCCTGCCGACCTGGACGGGCTCGTCGGTCGCGTCGTTGCCGACGCTGAGCGGCGCACGGCCGTCCACCGAGACGTCGTAGCGCGCGACGCCGCTGCCGCTCTCGCGAGCACCCTCGACCGTGACCTGCAGACGGCCGCCGACAACGGCTGCGCTGAAACGCGGCGCCCGCGGCGCGGTCTGGTCGGTCCACTTGAACCGGAGCCGCGCCTGCGGGCCCGACGACTGCAGCACGGTGAGCCTAAAGGCGGCGGGGATGCCGAACCGCTCGCCGTGTCGCAGCTCAGGACGGTGACGCCCGGCCGGATTGGCGAGCAACAGATTCGGGATGCTGCTGCTGCCGAAGTCGTGAAGGTCCGGGCTCGGGCTGACGCGCACGATCACGCCTGCGCCTGCCGTCTGCTGGCCGTCGTCGTTCCTCGGCGCGACGCTGCGGTACTCGATCCAGTACTGGTCGTTCGCGGTCGTGACGACGAACGCCTGCGGCGAGGAGGACGCACGCTCGATCGGCGCCAGGGCGTAGGCGCCGCTCCTCGAGACGCGGGCCACCCGCGTCAACCAGCCGAGCTCGAACTTCGCCTTCGCGCTGAAGTCGCCCGAGCCGGCGCCCATCGTGTCGTACGGATCGCCGTACTCGAGCGCGCCGCAGCCGTGCTTCCGGCAGTCGGTCAGGTTCGCGTGCCCCAGGCCGAACGAATGGCCGAGCTCATGCGCGACCAGATGCGTCGTCACCGCCCCGTTGAGGAAGACGGTCGCCGCCTGCGTCACGCCCGACCACGGACAGCCGGCGTCCGGGTGGATGTAGACGACGCGGTCGTACTTCACCGGGTCGTAGCCGGCGGCGACCGCCGCTGCGCTCGCTGCCGCCCTCACCGGCGGCAGGCTGCAGCCGGCCGGGCCGTCGAAGGCTCTGAGCCAGGGCGTGACGACGCCCGTCAGCGACGCCTTCCCGTACGACATGCTGCGGTAGAGCTCGTCGACCTGGTCGAAGACGGTCCGCCGCACCTCCTCGCGACCGAAAGGCTGGGGCCCCCAGGTCACGAGCGCAACCAGGATTCGCTGCGGGCCGAGGACGTGCTCGCCGTAGGCCGACTGGGCCGCCGGCACGACACTCAGGCTGAGAGCAACCAGGGCGACCGCTATCAGCCGCCGCCCCACGGCCCCGTCAGCTCGCTACGGGTGGAGCGTCCGCGATCTGGAGCGGTTTGACGATCTCCGCGAAGTGACAGGCACTCGGATGGCCTTGTCCCCGGTCGATCAGCGCCGGCTCCTCCTCCGCGCAGATCGGCTGCGCCTTCCAGCAGCGCGTCCGGAAGCGACAGCCGGACGGCGGGTTCGCGGGATTGGGAACATCGCCCTCGAGCACGATCCGCTTCCGCTTGCCGCGCTGCGTCGGCTCCTCGATCGGGATCGCCGAGAGCAGCGCCTGCGTGTACGGGTGCGACGGCCGCTCGTAGATGTCCTCCTTCGTCCCGATCTCGACGACCTTGCCGAGGTACATCACCGCGACACGATCGGAGATGTGGCGGACGAGGGAGAGGTCGTGCGCGATGAAGAGATAGGTGAGGCCGAAGTCGCGCTGCAGCGACTCGAGCAGGTTCACGACCTGCGCGCGGATCGACACGTCGAGCGCGGAGACGGGCTCGTCGAGCACGACCATCTGCGGGTTGAGCGCGAGCGCGCGCGCGAAGCCGATGCGCTGGCGCTGCCCACCGGAGAACTCGTGCGGGAAGCGATTGGCGTGCTCAGGGCTGAGGCCCACCGTGCGCAGCAGCTCGTCGACGCGGCCCCGTCCTTCACGGCCCTTGTAGAGCCCGTGCACGCGCAGCGGCTCGGCCACGATCTCGCGCACCGTCATGCGCGGGTTGAGCGAGGCGTACGGGTCCTGGAACACGATCTGCAGCTCGCGGCGGACCTCGCGCATCCGGCGGCGGGTAAAGCCGGTGATGTCCTGCCCGTTGAAGATGAGCTTTCCTTCCGTCGGCTCCAACAGCTTTATGACGGTGCGGCCGAGCGTCGTCTTCCCGCAGCCGGACTCACCGACCAGTCCCAGCGTCTCGCCTGCGCGCAATGAGAGATCGACGCCGTCGACGGCGTGCACCTGGCCGATGCGCCGCTTGAAGATGCCGGCGGTGATCGGGAAGTGCTTGTACAACCCCTCGATACGGAGGATCTCGCGCCCTTCCTGGGCGCGCTCGTGGACCTTCTCCTCGACGGGGACTTCTGCCGTCTCGCTCACGCCTCCGCTCCAACCGGTTCGACGAGGTGGCCCGTGCGTCCCTCGAGCTCCTCGGCGAAGTGGCACGCCGAGAGGTGCTGAGAGCCTCCGATCGGCCGCAGCGGCGGCTCCTCCTCGCGGCAGCGGATGCGGCCCTGCGAGAGGAAGCAGCGCGGGTGGAAGGGACAGCCGGGCGGGCGGCTGATCAGGCTCGGCGGCTGGCCGGGGATCGGCCGCAGCCAGTCCTCGTCGGCCGTGAGCCGCGGCAGGCTGTCCATCAGCCCGACCGTGTACGGATGGCGGGGCGACCGGAAGATCGTCTCGACGTCGCCGAGCTCGACGACCTTGCCCGCGTACATGACGACGACGCGGTCAGCGAGCTCCGCGATCAGGCCGAGGTCGTGCGTGATCAGGATCGTCGCCGCGTGCGTCTCGTCCTGGGCCTTCTTCAGCACCTCGAGGATCTGCGCCTGGATCGTCACGTCGAGCGCCGTGGTCGGCTCGTCGGCGATCAGCACCGAGGGCTCGTTCGCGATCGCCATCGCGATCATCGCGCGCTGGCGCATGCCCCCCGAGAACTCGTGCGGATACTGGTCGACACGGCGCTCCGGGTTCGGCACGCCGACGAGCTTCAGCAGCTCGACGGCACGCTTCTTGATCGCGTCGTCCTTCTTCTCCGGATGGTGCGTCTTGATCGCTTCGCCGATCTGGAAGCCGACCTTCAGCACCGGGTTCAGCGACGTCATCGGATCCTGGAAGACCATCGAGAGCTCGTTGCCGCGGATGCGACGCAGCTCCTTTTTCGAGACCTTGAGCAGATCCTTGCCCTTGAAGTCCGCCTCGCCGCGGACGATGCGCCCCGGTGGCTGCGGGATCAGCCCGAGGATCGACATCGTGCTGACGCTCTTGCCCGAGCCGGACTCGCCGACGATCCCGAGCGTCTCGCCCGGATAGAGGTCGTACGAGACCCCGTCGACGGCCTGCACGATCCCGTCCTCGGTGGTGAACTCGACGACGAGATCGCGGATCGAGAGAAGGGGCTCAGGCACGGACGCGGCGCTGGGTTGGATCGAGGGCGTCGCGAAGCCCGTCGCCGATGAAGTTGATGCAAAGGACGATCACCACGATGACCACGCCCGGGAACGTGACGAGCCACCACTTGTCGATTCCCTGGTCCTGTCCTTCGTTGAGCAGGCCACCCAGAGCCGGAGTCGGCGGCTCGATCCCGAAGCCGAGGAAAGAGAGCACGGCCTCGAGCAGGATCGCCGTGCCGATCGTCAGAGTCGCCGAGACCACGATTGGGCCGATCGTGTTGGGGAGCATGTGGCGCAGCATGATCCGGACGTCGCCGGCTCCGGCCGCGCGGGCCGCCTCGACATATTCCTTTTCACGCAGCGACAGGAAGCTGCCGCGCACAATACGGGCGATCTGGGTCCAGATCAGGCAGGCGAGCAGTAACGCCAGCTTCAGCGGCGTGCTGTGGCCGAGATATTTGGCCGCCACCAGCAGGACGGCTAAGAGGGGTAAGGTCAGGAAGAGGTCGGTCAGGCGCATCAGCAGGTTGTCGATCCAGCCTCCGTAGAAGCCGGCGAGACCCCCGATGATCGTCCCGATCAGCGTCGAGAGGATGCCGACGAGGACGCCGACCCGCGCAGACGTGCGAATCCCGTACAGGACCCGGCTGAACGAGTCGCGGCCGGCACTGTCCGTCCCGAAGGGGTGCTTCTCCGAAGGCGCCACGCTGAGCGACTCCAGGTTGATCTGCTGGTACGTGTAGGGCGCGATGAAGTTCGCGAACAGGCCGCAGCCGAAGATCACCAGCAGCACGATCAGGCTGCCGAGCGCAAGGCGGTGGCGCATGAAGCGCCGGCGGGCATACGCCCACTGGCTGCGCGCCTCGATCTCGAGCCCGTAGGCGTAGGTCAGCTCGCTCGGGTCGGCCGGAACCGCCGGCTGCACCGCGACGCCGGCGCCCGGCGGCGCTACAGCTGGATCGCGAAGGCCGTGCTCACTCATAGCGAATCCTCGGGTCGAAGACGCCGTACAGGATGTCGGCGACCAGGTTGAAGAAGATCACCATGGTCGCGACGACCATGAGCCACGCCATCACCGGGTAGGGGTCGCTCGCGAAGAGCGAGTTGATGAAGTAGTAGCCCATCCCGTCCAGCGTGAAGATCGTCTCGGTCACGATCGCGCCCGCGAAGAGCGCGCCGAAGTCGAGCGCGACCACCGTCACGAGCGGGATCAGCGCGTTCCGGAACGCGTGCCGCATGACGACGCGGCGCTCGATCAGCCCCTTCGCGCGCGCCGTTCGCACGTAGTCCGAGTTGAGCACCTCGAGCATCGACGCGCGCATGAAGCGGCTGTAGGTCGCCGTGCTCAGGGCGCACAGAGCGATAACGGGCAGCGCGAGATGCTGGACGCGGTCGAGCAGGAAATGGAATCCATGACCGGCGTTAACGGACGACGATAAGCCAGACGTATAAAAGATCCGCACGTGCCAGTTGAGGAAGATCTGCACCATCAGCACCTGCAGCATCAGGGCCAGCCAGAACACCGGCGTGGCAAACCCTATGAAGCTCAGCGTCGTGGCGGTGTAGTCGAACAGCGAGTACTGGCGTAACGCCGAGTACACCCCGATCGCGATCCCCAGCATCAGCGAGATGATGATCGCGCTCAGGATGAACTGCAGCGTGTGGCCGATCACGCGCTTCAGGTCGGGCCAGATCTTGCGGTTGCCGAAGAGCGTCGTCCCGAACTGCTTGGTGACCGCATCGCGGACCCAGTAGCCGTAGCGCACGATCACCGGCTTGTCGAGGTTCTTCGAATGCTCGATCGCGTGGATCTGCTCCGCGGTGATGTTCGCGTTCGCGCGCAGCCGGCCCAGCGGGTCACCCGTGATCGAGACGAACGTGAAGATGAGGAAGCTCGTCGCGACGAGCACCGGAATGCTGTACAGGAATCTTCGAACGATGTAGGTCAGCATCGGGGCCTCCTCGCCGCATTATGAACGGATCCCGCCTCCGCTGAGCGGAGGCGGGATCCGTGGTTCAGCACGCAATCAGGGTTCGGGAGCGTCCCCTACCCCTTCGACCAGTTCTCCGCGTTGAACGAGGGGCCCTGGCTGCTTGCGTTGTCGACCATCCCGCGTACCGAGGTCTTGTAGACCAGGTACGTCGGCCGCTGGAACAGCGGGATCATCGGGACGTCGGTGGCGATCTGCTTGCCCGCCTTGATGATCAGGGCGAGCCGCTTCTTCGGGTTCAGCTCCTTGTCCGAAGCGGCCAGCCACTTCGTGACGGTCCGGTTGCAGTACTCCGTGTAGTTGCCCGGGTTACCGCAACTGAAGATGCTGACCACGTAGTGCGGATCGACCGTGACGAGGTACGTGAACATCGCCAGGTCGAAGTCGTGCGCCGGCAGCTTGCTGCCGAACAGCGTCCCGGCCGGCACGAAGCCGTTCTTCAGCTCGATCCCCGCCGTCGCAGCCTGATCCTGGAAGATCGTGACCGCGAGCGTCCGGAGCGCGTTGCCCGAGGTCGAGGCGAAGTCGAAGGAGACCTTCGTCCCGCCGCAGCGATAGAAGCCGTCGCCGCCCTTCGAGCAGTTGTGCGCCTTCATGATGTTGTCGACCTTGCTGGTGCTGAAGTTCCACTTCGCGAACTCGGACCCGAAACCGGCCTCGCCCTTGAGGCGAACGAGGCTGTTCAGCGGACCGACGCTTGGGTTGAGCGTGCCGTACAGGGCCCTCGCGGCCCCCGCACGGTTCAGCGAGGTCATCAGAGCCTGGCGCATCCAGGCCTGCTTCGCCAGCGGGTTGCCCTTCGCACCCTGCTGGATCTCGATGTGCTCGAACTGCAGACCGACGTGCGAGACGACCCGGAGGCCGGCCTGGCTGCGCAGGTCCGCGAGAGCGAGCTGAGGCTGCGGGTAGATCGCGTCGACCTCACCCGAGCGGATCGCCTGGATCTCCGAGTTCGTGTTCGTGATGAAGCGGAACACGATCGAGTCCAGCTTCGCCCGCTTGCCGTGCCAACCCTTCGAGTTACGAGTCAGCGTGATGCCCGACCCGCGGTCGAACCGAGTGAGCAGGAACGGACCGTCCGAGATCGGGGCGTTCCCCTTCTTCGGGTTGCAAATGCAGTCGTTCCACACGGTCAGCATGTCCGAGCCCGACAGCGCATGCGCCGGGAGGACGTAGCTGAACAGACCGCGCCAAGCGGCGAAGTTCCGCTTGAACGTGACCTTCACGACCTTCCCGTTACCGACGACGCTGCGGATGTCTTCCCAGCCGAGCGGGTCGATGTGCTCCTTGTACTTCGGGTTGGTCGCCGTCTGCCACGTGAACTTCCAGTCCTTGCCGGTGACCTGCGTGCCGTCACTCCAGTGAGCGTTCTTGCGGATGTAGTACGTC
>JBKPGW010000055.1:0-7682 GCA_046729555.1 Actinomycetota bacterium
GTAGCGGACGCCGCCGCAGAGGCACCCTCCCGTTCGCACCCGCTCCATGCGACGTCAATTCGCGGCGGCGAACTCGACGACCGCCTCCATGGCGGGAGCGAAGCGGGCGATCGCTCCACAACGGAGGTAGTCGCCGTAGGAGAACGCGCCGGGCAGGACGACCGCCTCGAGGTCCGGCAGCTAGGCGCAGGCGCTGAAACTCGTGGTTAAAAGGCGAACCTCGGGGAGTTCCTCCGGCAGAGGGCTTTTCCCTGCGTGCAGGCCCTTTTCGTTCGTCTTGGGACTCGCGGGCATCCACGAGAACTCGTGGGTGGAAGACCGGCCGACTGAATGATCCGAGGGTCGATCCCGCGTCGGCCCAGTACTTCGGGCACAGCGTGACCGTTACGTAGCGACGGGCGATCAGCGTCTCGCCTCCGCCTCATCAAGGAGCGACCTGTACAGCCTGTCGACGTCGTCGACCAGGCGGTTGACGGCGTACCGCGGCAACACGCGCTCCCGGCCTGCGCGGCCCATCTGCTCGCGGAGCTTCGGATCGCCCGCCAGACGTGCGAGACGGTCGGCCAACTCGTCCGTCGAGCCGGGCTCGACGAGGAAGCCGTCCTTTCCCTCCTCGACGACGTCCGGAACGCCGCCGACGCGCGTCGCGACGACGGGACGGCCCGCGGCCAGCGCTTCGATCGCGCTCACGGGCGTGCCCTCGTTCGACGACGGCAGGACGAGCGCGTCGAAGGCCGCGTAGAAGGGCGCCACGTCTTCCTGGTAGCCGAGGAAGAGCGTATCGCGGACGACGCCGAGCTCGTGTGCACGTTGTTCAAGGTAGACGCGGTCGGGGCCGTCGCCGACCATGCAGAGCACGGCGTCGATGCCCTCGTCGCGCAGGCGCTTGAAGGCAACGAGGACGTCGTCGGTGCGCTTCACGGCCGTCATCCGCCCGATCCAGCCGACGGCGAAACGGTCCGGCGCGATCCCAAGGTAACGCCGGCTCTCGAGCCGGCCGTCCTGCATGCCCGCGACGCGTTCCTCGAGCTCGATGCCGAGCCGGATGACGGCAAAGCGCTCAGGCGGCGCGACCCGCAGCGCGACCAGGTCGTCACGTACCTGCGGGCTCACCGCGATCAGCGCGGTCGTGTGCGCGGCGAGCCAGCGCTCGAGCAGACGGAACACCAGCGACCGCAACGGCCCGAAGTAGCCGCGCAGCACGTGTCCGTGGAAGGTGTGCACGACGATGGGCGGACCGCGCCGGCCCGCGAGCAATGCGGCGACACGTCCGACCGTTCCGGCCTTCGCGGTGTGCGTGTGGAGGATGTCCGGCCGCTCACGGCGAATCAGCCGCGCGAGCCGCAGCGTCGCGACGAGGTCGCGCAGCGGCGAGATCTCGCGTCCGAGCTCGTCGATGCGGATGACCTCGACGTCCCGGCTCTCGGCGACGAAGGCCATCGAGTCCTCGCCGCGCGCGAGCGAGCCGGCGACGAGCGTTGTGTCGTAGCCCCGCCCGCGCAGCCCCGCCGTCAGATATGCGACGTGCAGCGCCGGCCCGCCCATGTTGAGCCGAGCGATGACACGCAGGATTTTGATTCTGGGCTCAGACTCGGGCAACGATCGCCTCGGCCGTCAGCTCGAGGCCGGCCGCGAGGACGACGTGCGGTTCGTACCCCAGCGTCTCGCGTGCGGCCGTGATGTCCGCCCACGAGTCGCGAATGTCGCCGGGCCGGGGTGGTTCGAAGCGCTTCTCGACCGGCTTGCCGAGGATGTTGCCGATCGCCTCCGCCATGTCATTGACGCTCGCGGGTGCCCCCGCGGCGACGTTGAAGACGCGGCCGCTCGCTCCCGGCGCCTCGGCGGCGCGAATCGTCGCGTCGACGACGTTCGCCACGTACGTGAAGTCGCGCGACTGCTCGCCGTCGCCGTAGATCGTGATCGGCTCACCGGCGTCAATCGCAGCGATGAAGAGCGGCACCGCCGCCGCGTACTGCGACTGCGGGCTCTGCCGCGGCCCGAAAACGTTGAAGTAGCGCAGGACGACCGCCTCGAAGGAGTGGTAGACGCGGCTGAAGCTGATGCAGTACCGCTCGGCGGCGAGCTTCGTGACACCGTAGGGCGAGATTGGGTCGGTCGGAGCGGCCTCAGGGGTCGGCAGCTCGCGGCACGTCCCGTAGACCGACGTCGAGGACGAGAACACGACGCGCCGCACTCTTTCGTCCCGCGCGGCGAGCAGGACGTTGAGCGTTCCCTCGACGTTGACGGCGTTGGACGTCAGCGGATCCTGCACCGAGCGCGGCACGGACCCGAGCGCGCCGAGCTGGTAGACGACCTCGACGCCGCGGGTCGCCGCGTGCACACGCTCGTACGAGCGCAGCTCGCCCTCGACGACTTCCACGTCTAGACCCTCGAGGTTGGCGCGGCTCCCGGTCGAGAAGTTGTCGAGCACGCGCACGTCGTCGCCGCGCTCCACGAGGGCGTGGACGAGGTTCGAGCCGATGAAGCCGGCGCCGCCGGTGACGAGAGCTCTCACGCGCTCCATTTTCCCTCAGGGCCGTGTCGTCATGGTTCGAGCGGTTTCGACCGGTCATTGCAGACGGATCGGAGGCGGAGTCTCCGATCCTGGGGTCGGCACCGCAAGCCGTGCCTCAGGCGGCGACCGAACTCCTCTGCGCTGCTGCAGTGGCGGCGAGGCCGAAGCCGAGCCAGGTGACGGCATCCAGCGGGATCCCGGCCACGAGCCCCTGTCCGACCCAGAGGCCCATCGCGGCGAGCACCGCGAAAGTCGCCACCGCGCCGGGCGGTGCGTTGGCGCCGAGCGCGAGCACGAGCGCGACGGCGAACGGGACGAGCCAGAGGACGAGCCCGATCAGGCCGAGATCCGCCGCCGACTGCACGTACGCGTTCTGGACTCCCCATTCGTGCTCGCGGGTTGGGAACGCCAGCGGCGAGACGTCGGGGAACTTCCGGTGGGCCGCTGGCAGCTCGGGATCGACCGTCTCCGGCTCCGTCGACTCCTGCCAGCCGGCACCGACTGCGGGATGGTTGCGCCAGATGCGGTAGCCGATGTACGCGAGCAACGTGTGGTGGGAGTAGGTCTCGATGTTCGAGGTCTGCGTTTCCCGGCCCTTCAGGTGGAGGAAGCGTAGGAAGTGCTCGAAGTCTCCGGCCCGCAGCGTGAGCACCCCCGCGGCGACGAGCGCGAGGCACGCGCCGGTGACGGCGAAGTCACGCGCCTCGAGACGTCGCCGGCGGACGATCGCATAGAGCAGCCCTGCGGTGCCTGCGGCGGTACCGATCAGTCCCGCGGTGGCGCCGGCGAGCATGAGGCCGATCACGCCGCTCGCGACGCCGATCCAGCCGACCGCACGCCGGGCGAGCAGGACCGCCGCGAGCCCGATCGCCAGCGCGAAGGCCGACAGCGCGGCGAAGTCGGAGTGGCCGAGGAACGACGGCTGCCGGCGTCCGGCCGCCCACGCGTCTGCGACGTCGACACCGAAGATCTGCACGAGCCCGAACAGCGTCGCTGCGACACTCCACGCGACGATCACCGCCGCAACGAGCTCCCACTGCTCACGGCGGCGCAGCAGCAGCGGCAGCGACACCGCGAGCAGCGCATACTCCGCGAACTTCGCAGCGGTAACGAGGTGCGAGAGCGACTGCGAGCGCACGAAGATCCAGAGCAGCAGCAGCGCAGCCGGGACCCAGAGCCATAACGCCGGCCGCAGGCGCGTGAACCCGGTGCGTAGTCCCTCGCGCAGGGCGGCGAGCGCGACCACGACGACTCCGAGATCCGACAGCTCGAGGCCGAGGTGCGTCGAGCCGAGCGGGACGCGGACGCCCGGCTGGTATTTGATGTGCAGGAAGAGGAACGGAACGGCCAGCGCCAGGGCGATCACGCAGCGAGTCTAGGCTTCCGTCATGCGCTCTCGGCTCTTCTGGCGCCGCTCGGCCGCCGCCGCCGGGACCTACGCTTCAGCGGCGCTCGGCTTCGGTGCGACGGTCGTTGCGCTGCACGTCTTCTCGACGGAGACATTCGGCCGCTATGCACTCGTGCTCGCCGCGACGGCCTTCTTCCAGAGCCTGCTCGACCTCACCGTCGAGGAGGCGCTCGTCAAGTTCGGGTTCCGGTTCTCGACGCGCGGGGACTGGGGACGGCTGCGCCGGTTGTTCGCAAGCGCGATCGCGTTCAAATTCGCAGGCGGCGTGCTCGCGACCGGACTGTTGCTCGCGTTCGCGCCCGCTGCGAACTCGGTGCTGCACAAGTCGGGGCTGACGACGCCACTGCTGATCGCGGCGTTCCTCCCGCTCGCGCAGTGCACGGAGAACGTTGGCGGCGTGGCGATCGTTCTGCGCAGCCGCTACGACGTGCGCGCGTTCTTCCTGGTCGTCTCGATGGCGCTGCGCTTCACCGCGATCGCGGTCGCGGCGCCGCACGGTCTCTCGGCGACGATAGCGGCGATGGTCGCCGCGCAGGTCGTCGCAACCTCGGCGATCAGCATCGCCGGGTGGATCGCGTATCGCCGCTTCCCACAAGCGGCGGCCGTGCCGCTCGGGGAGGAGCGTCGCGACATCCTCTCGTTCCTTGCGCAGTCGAGCGTCGCGACCGCGGTGATCTCGCTGACGGCGCCGCTGTCGCTGCTCGTGCTCGGTCGCGTGGCGTCGACGCGGCAGGTGGCGTTCTTCCGCGCGGCGATGTCGCCGCAGCAGGCGTTCGCAGTCGTCTCCGCCCCGGCGCGCCTGATTCTGCTGACGGAGCAGACGCGCGACTGGGAGCGCGGCACACGCGACGTGGTGTTCACGGGCATCAAGCGCTACATGCTCGGCATGGCGGCAGTCGCCGCCGTGATCCTGCCGCCGCTGCTCGTCTTCACGCCCGAGCTCGCGCGGCTGCTCTTCTCCGCGAAGAACGAGGGCGCGGTCGACGCGACGCGCATCGTCATCGTGGCCGGAGCGCTGCGGATGGTGTACGGCTGGACGAAGTCCTTCCCGGTCTCGATCGGCCGCCCCGCCCTGCGCATCTGGACGCACGGGCTGGAGATGCTCGTGCTCGTCCCGCTCGCGGGAGTCTTCGGCGCGGAGTGGGGCGCGACGGGCGCCGCCGCCGCCGTGCTCGTCTCGAGCGTCGCCTTCTGCGTCTACTGGACGTTCCTGTTCCTGCGCATCCGGCGTGAGCCGAGACCGGCGGGAGCGTCGCTCGAGGCTGCGCTGCCGTGAGGGTGTTGATCGTCTCCGGGATCTGGCCGCCAGACGTCGGCGGTCCGGCGAGCCATGCGCCGGACGTGGCGCAGTTCCTGCACGGCCGTGGTCACGAGGTGGAGGTCGTGACGACGGCCGACGCTGCGCCCGCTCCCGAGGCGTACCCGGTGCGGTGGGTCGCCCGCTCGCTCCCGGTCGGCCTGCGGCACCTGCGGGGCGCCGCCCTGATCCGGTCGCGGGCGCGCCGTGCCGACGTGGTGTACACGACGGGCATGTTCGGGCGGAGCGCGGCAGGCGCGCTCGCGGCGCGCCGTCCGTACGTCCTCAAGCTGACCGCCGACCCCGCCTTCGAACGCTCGCGGCGGCGTGGGCTCGTCTGGGGCGACGTGGAGGACTTCCAGCGGGGCGGCGGTGGGCCGGTCGGCCTGGTGCTGCGCCGGGCCCGCGACGCGGAACTGCAGCGTGCGGCGTACGTCTTCTGTCCGAGCGCGTACTTGCGGCGGCTCGTCCTCGCCTGGGGCATCCCGCCGGAGCGCGTCAGCGTCCTGCCGAACCCGGTCCCGTCTGTTACGGACCTGCCTGACCGCGAGGAGCTCCGCCGCACCTTCGGGCTGAATGGCGCGACGCTCGCGTTCGCGGGGCGCCTGACGGCACAAAAGTCGCTTGGCCGGGCGCTCGAGAGCGTCGCCACGGCGGACGGCGTCCGGCTGGTGATTGCGGGCGACGGCCCCGACCGCGAGGCGCTGGAACGCCGAGCCGAGGAGCTCGGGCTCCGTGACCGCGTCCAGTTCCTCGGCACGCAGCCGCGGCGGCGGATCGTCGAGCTCTTCCGCGCGGCCGACGCCGCCGTCCTCTCCTCGAGCTGGGAGAACTTCCCGCACACCGTCGTCGAGGCGCTCGCGGTCGGAACTCCCGTGCTGGCCATGGAGGCGGGCGGCGTCGGCGAGGTCGTCCGCGACGGCGAGAACGGCCTGCTCGTTCCCGCGGGCGACGGAGCGCAGCTGGCGGAGGCGGTCCGGCGGTACTTCGCCGACGACGCGCTGCGTGAGCGCCTGCGTGCGGCGGCGGCAGCCTCGGTCGTCGCGTATGCACCCGAGCGTGTCTTCGGAGAGCTCGAGACGATGTTGAGACGCGTGGCGCTCACGTGAAGCCGCGCGTCCTGTTCGTCTCACGGCGCATGCAGCTGCCGCTCTCCACGAGCCTCGCGCGCAAGTGGGATGCGGTCGGCGAGGAGCTCGAGTTCCGCGTCCTCGCCGGCGGGAACGGGCACGCCGAGCGCTTCCGGCTCGCACGTACGCTGCCCGCCCTTGACGGCCCGCTCTTCTTCGCCGCCCTGCCGGTGCGGATCGCGCGCGAGCTGCGCGCCTTCCGTCCGCATGCCGTGCTCGCACAGGGAGCGCACGAGACGGCTGCCGCACTCGCCGCGCGCCGGCTGGCTCGTGTCGACACAGCGGTGATCGCCGACGTCCACGGCGACTGGCGCGCGCCGACGCGGCTGTACGGCTCGCGCCTGCGCGGTGCGCTCAATCCGGTTGCCGACCGCGTCGCCGTCGCCGGCCTGCGAAACGCGGACGGCGTGCGGACCGTCACGGGCTACACGACGTCGCTCGTCCGCGAGCTCGGCCTAGAGCCGGCCGACGAGTTCCCGGCGTTCATGGACTTCGACTCGTTCCTGCAGGAGCCGACGCAGCCGCTGCCGGCCCGGCCGCACGCGTTGTTCGTCGGCGTGCTCGAGCGCTACAAGAACGTCGATGGCCTGGCCGACGCGTGGCGTCTCGCCGCGCCGCGCGTGCCGGAGGCGCGCCTGCGCCTCGTGGGCGCCGGGACGTTGCAGCCGGTGGTCGAACAGCTTATGGGTGACCTGCCCGGTCAGACGAGCCGGGACGAGCGCCTCTCGCAGCCGGAGGTGTCGCACGCGCTCGACGAGTCGACCGTGCTCGTGCTGCCGTCTCGCTCCGAGGGGATGGGCCGGGTGATCGTCGAGGCGTTCTGCCGGGCGCGGCCGGTCATCGCCAGCCGTGTCGGCGGGATTCCCGACCTGGTCGAGGACGGCCGGAACGGACTGCTCGTCGAGCCGGGGGACACCGGCGCGCTGGCGGATGCGCTCGTCCACGTCCTGACGGATCGCGAACTGGCGGAACGGCTTTCGGCCGCGGCACATGCGAGCGCCGAGTTCTGGACGAGCTCGCCACAGGAGTTCGCCTCCCGCGTCCGTGCCCTGGTCGAGCAAATCGCTGGGCTAACCTAGCCCGGTGCGCGCCGAGCGGATCAAGCAGGTCCTGAAGAACTCCGTCTACCGGACGATCGGCGAGACCGCTGCAGCGATCGGCGCCAACGGCAACGGCCATCGCAGCCTCCGCGTGCTCATGTACCACAAGGTCAACGACCTGCCGGGCAACCCGCTGACGATGCCGGTCTCGCTCTTCGACGAGCAGATGGACCAGCTGCGGCAGCTCGGTTACACCGTCGTCGATCTCGACGCGGTGCTCGCGCATTACGTC
>JBKPGW010000056.1:0-1971 GCA_046729555.1 Actinomycetota bacterium
TGTAGGTGCTCGGATCCGAGGCGTTGATGTAGGTCGTCGGGGCCGTGATGCTGACGGTCGGCGGCCCGAGGTCGATCGACCACGTGTGGCTTGCCGGTGTGCTGTCGGGGTTGCCTGCCTGGTCGGTGGCGCGGACGTCGAAGGTGTGGCTGCCCTCTGCGAGCGCCGAGGTCGTGTGCGGGCTGGTGCAGGAGCTCCAGCTGCCTGCGTCCACCCGGCACTCGAAGCTCGACCCGCTCTCGGAGGAGCTGAAGGTGAACGTCGGGGTTGCGTCGTTGTCGAGCGCGGGCGGGGCGGAGTCGATCGTCGTGTTCGGAGCGGTCAGGTCGATCGTCCAGGTGAAGCTGGCCGGGGACGCGTCGGTGTTGCCGGCGATGTCGGTGGCACGGACGTCGAAGGTGTGGCTGCCCTCGCCGAGCGCCGCGGTCGTGTGCGGGCTGGTGCACGAGTTCCAGCTGCCGCCGTCGACGCGGCACTCGAAGCTCGAGCCGGGCTCGCCCGCGCTGAACGTGAACGTCGGGGTGATGTCGTTCGTCGGGTCGGCGGGGCTTGAATCCAGAGTCGTGTTCGGAGCGGTCAGGTCGATCGTCCAGCTGAAGGTCGCCGGCGTCGCGTCGGTGTTGCCGGACTGGTCGGTTGCGCGGACGTCGAACGTGTGCGTCCCTTCTCCGAGTGCCGCGGTGGTGTCCGGGCTCGTGCAGGAGCTCCAGCCGCCGCCGTCGACGCGGCACTCGAAGCTCGAACCGCTCTCGGAGGAGCTGAAGGTGAACGTCGGGGTGGTGTCGTTCGTCGGGCTCGACGGGCTCGAGTCGATCGTCGTCTGCGGCGCGCTCAGGTCGACTGTCCAGGTGTGGGAGGCCGGGCTGCCCTCGGTGTTGCCGGCCTGGTCGGTGGCGCGGACCTCGAAGGTGTGGCTGCCCTCGGTCAGCGCCGCGGTGGTGTGCGGGCTGGTGCAGGAGGACCAGCTGCCGGCGTCGAGGCGGCACTCGAAGCTCGACCCGGTCTCGGACGAGCTGAAGGTGAACGTCGGGGTCGCGCTCCCGGACGGATCGGACGGGCTCGAGTCGATCGTGGTGTTCGGCGCGCTCAGGTCGACCGTCCAGGTGAAGCCGGTTGGGCTCGCGTCGGTGTTGCCCGCGATGTCGGTGGCGCGGACGTCGAAGCTGTGACTGCCGGCGCCGAGGGCGGCGGTCGTGTGCGGGCTCGCACAGGGGCTCCAGCTGCCGCCGTCGACGCGGCACTCGAAGCTCGAGCCGGGCTCGCCCGCGCTGAAGGTGAAGGTCGGGGTGGTGTCGTTCGACGGGTCGGCGGGGCCCGAGTCCAGCGTCGTGTTCGGCGCGGTCACGTCGATCGTCCAGGTGAAGCTGGCCGGGGACGCGTCGGTGTTGCCGGACGGGTCGGTTGCGCGGACGTTGAAGGTGTGCGTGCCCTCCGCGAGCGCCGCGGACGTGTGTGGGCTCGTGCAGGAGCTCCAGCCGCCGCCGTCGACGCGGCACTGGAAGGTGGAGCTTGCCTCCGAGGAGCTGAAGCTGAAGGTCGGCGTGGTGTCGTTGGTCGGGCTCGAGGGGCTCGAGTCGATCGTCGTCTGCGGCGCGATCAGGTCGACCGTCCAGGTGTGGGAGGCGGGGTTGCCGTCGGTGTTGCCGGCGGCGTCGGTCGCGCGGACGTCGAAGGTGTGGCTGCCGTCGCTCAGGGAAGCCGTGGTGTCTGGGCTGGTGCAAGAGGTCCAGGTGCCGGCGTCGAGGCGGCACTCGAAGCTCGACCCGCTCTCGGACGAGCTGAAGGTGAACGTCGGCGTCGCGTTCCCGGACGGATCGGACGGGCTGGAGTCGATCGTCGAGTTCGGCGCGGTCAGGTCGATCGCCCAGGTGGAGCTCGCCGGGCTCGCATCGGTGTTGCCGGCCTGGTCGGTCGCCCGAACGTCGAAGGTGTGGCTACCTTCGCCGAGCGCTGCCGTCGTGTGCGGGCTCG
>JBKPGW010000057.1:0-25195 GCA_046729555.1 Actinomycetota bacterium
CCGGTGTCGACGCTCAGCCCGCAGATTTCGCTCGCAAAGCTTGATGGGAGTCCGGACGGGACTGCCGTCGAGGACTTCTATTCGACCGTGCCTGACCAGGGGAGCACAATGCGCTTCACCGGTTCGTCGGACTACCAGTACATCTACAACCTCGGAACGAAGAACCTGACTCAGGGTGACTACAAGGTCACCATCACCGACCCGACGATCGCGGCGGTTTGGGCCACTTTCAGCCTCAAGAGGTAGAGAGGCAGCAGACCACACGAGGGGAGCGCAGCGGCAGCGCTCCCCTCGACTCAGCCGGGGAGGAGACAGTTGAAACGGAAGGTGAAGCTCAACGGCGGCGTCAGGCCGACCGGCGCGACGACTTCCGAGGTGAACGGGCGCTTCGTCTTGAAGAAGAGTACGGGGGCGTACGCCGGCCTGCATGGCAAGGGAAGGATCCACGCGACACTCGACTCCGCGTCAGGCGCCATCACGGCTGTCTACACGGACAAGGCACACGTCGGCGGGGGTAGCTAGGCAGAAGGGGAGCCGCCGCCGGCTCCCCTTCAACCGAGTGACATGGACGGCAACGGCGCGCGACATCTCCGCAAACGGCTCGAGAGCCACGCGCACTGGCGGCAGGCCCAAGCCGTGCAGATCGGGGAGCAACCGACGGCCGACCCTGATGTGCACGAGCTAGTCGAGCTCGGAGAGGGTCTGCGGCGCTACCGTGGCGGCTTGCGTAAGCGCCTCGTCGAGGGACGCTGGGTGACGGACGAGGAGCCCGCCGCGATGGACGATCTCAACGGCGCGTAGCCGCGACGGCCCATTGACGGCGCCCCTGAGTCCCAGCGAGACTGCTGGTCTGGGGGACGATGGATTCGAAAGGTGCACAAACGCTTCGCGCCAGGCTCGAGCAGCAAGAGCACTGGCGCCAGGCTGACGCGGTCCAGCGCGGTGAGCAGCCGGCGATCGATCCCGATGCCTGGGACCTCGAAGGACTCACGGAAGGCTTGCGCCTCTACAGCATTCGGGAAGAGCATCGCGAGCTCGTCGACGGTCGGCCCGCGCTTGTCATCCAACGGCTCACGAAACGTCTCGTCGACGGCCGGTGGGAGACCGCCTATGAGGTTGAGCGCACGCGCTGGCTCTGATGCGGATGCCAGTCGCGGCGGCGCCGACCGCAGCCGTCGAACTTAGGAGGGCACCGCCGCAGGGCCAGGGATTCAACGCTCGAGGCGTTCTCCCTGCGTATGACGGCGGCTTGGAAGGTCACCGATGCTCCGCCGAGTCGCACCGATCGGGCATGTACACCGATGGCCCGCGAGGCATCAGCGCCCTTGCGTCAGTCCGAATCAGATTTCCCAGACGATCCAAACAGCGGCGAGAGCCCCCGACGTGGTATGGCGCTATCCGCTCCCTGGCGTGACTGCGTGCCCGTCGCTTTGGCGGATCAGCAGATAGCCGCCGCGTGGTTGATTCGGCACCTGATCCGTTCCCGTTGGCGCGCTAGTGCGGAGTCGCCAATAGAAGTCGGTGAGACGCGTCGGCGAGATCGGAGGGGAGGGTGGCCGTGCGACGCCCGCGTCAACCACGAAGGCGACAGTGCTCCGATACATCGAGATCTCCTTGACGGCCTTCTGAGTGAGCTGTTGACCACCTCTGAAGTAGCGATAGCCGACGGTCAGCCCGCCGCCCCTCGCTTCGAGGGTGGGGTCCAGTTCGACGATGAACTCCGGGAAGAACGCGTGCGGCAAACGTGGCGTGAACCCGATGCTGAGATGCCCTGTGGGCTTCTTGCGGAATGTGACAGCGACGCAGATCGTGCGACGTGCAACATGAACTGTGACTCGCTCGACGTCGTTTCCGTCCGGAGCAGCCACCGGATGAAGCGCCGATCCAGTCGGATACGTAACCGAGTCTTGAAGGGGATCCTCCACCGAGACTCTCTTGCCCTCGCACGTGAAGGGTGAATGCCGAACGCTTCGGCGGAATGACGCCTTGTAGTCGGCCGCTTCCCACGCGGTCCGTTCTGCTCGGTTCATTGAGTAGTCAGGATCGGGTGGAGGAGCATTGACGTGTGCGACCGTATACGCCTCGTCGAGCACCGTTGGAGCACTCGCAGCGACCAGCGCCAGCGGCGGCTTCACGACACCCCACCTTCCGTCCTTGCTCTTCGCAAGCCAGACCGCATCCTCGAACGTCGTTGTGCCTTTAGCGCCTCTGCGATGGGTTGTCGAGTAGCCGGTGTAGACGTAATCAAATCTCAGCGGACGAACTGCTTCTCGACGTTCTCGTGTGGGTATCCGATCAGTAGGTGGTATAAGGACCCGCAATCAAAGCGCGTGCTGGCGGCGTCGGCAGATTGGTCGCGCGCGAGCTGTTCACCGATGACCTCGCGCAACTTCGGGGTAAACGTCGCGCAGAGCGCGTCGCCGTCGCGCGAGAGGATCGCCTCCTCGTTGCCCCGCGTCACCGACGTTGCGGGACCCTGCGTACCGCCACATCCGGCAAAAAGGACGACAAGCACTCCGGCGAGAGCGGCCGTCGCCGACGGGGGACGCGGCGCGAACCCGCACAGGCGTTGCGAGGCAATCCATTGAATCATGGGCATTCCGGAGTGCCGGCGCCTCTGCGCCTGCGGCATGCGGCTAGTACGCGAGTTGCAGCGTTGCGTCTTGCTCGGCCACGAGCGGCTGCCACCGAGGCAATGTCACGGCAACTGTCGTCGGCCCGCCCGGCCGGCTCCGAATGTCGAACGTTCCGCCGAGCAGACGCACCCGCTCGCTGCTACCGACGAGCCCGAGGCGGCCGCGCTGTGCGGCGTCCTGCAGGGTGCGCGTGACTTCGAACCCGTCTCCGTCGTCCTCGATCTGCACCTCGACACAGCTGCGACCGCCCGTGACGATCACATCGACGCAGGTCGCGTTGCTGTGCTCGCGGATGTTCGTGAAGGCTTCCTGCACGACACGGATGAGCGCGATCTTCTGCGAGTGCGTCATCGCCCCGAAGTCTCCGATCACTCGGGACCGCACGTGGATGCCGCTTCGCTCCGTAAGCCCGTTGATCTCGGCTTCGATCACACGCTCGAGTGGACGGCGCAAGAGGCTGGCGGGCTCGAGCGAATGAGCCAGCTCGCGTAGCACCCGATCGAGCTCTGTGACGCGTTTCTCAACGCCGTCGAGTTGCGTTACGAACGTCGAAGCCAGCTGCGGCCGCAGATGGCGGATGTCGGCGGCGAGCGCCGCGATGTGCTGGAGAGCGCCGTCGTGAAGATCGAAGCCGAGGCGTGACAGGCGTCGCTCGCTCGCCTTCACGAGGGTCCGTTCGTGAGCCGCGTTTCGCTGCAGCAAAAACTCGCGCTCAACGATCGGGCCGATCGCGGCTGCAGCCTCGTCGAGTAGCGCTTCGACGCGCTCCCGGCTCCGGACGCGCACCACCAGTGCGGCCCACGGGGAGTGCCAGCGTCGGACCGGGACGCCAACTATGAGACCACGGTCCTCGGCGGCGTCGCGGCCTTCGATCGTTCGCAGCGCGACGGTGCGGAAACGTCTGGTCGTCGCCGTCTTGCCAACCGACAGCACGCATTCGATTCGACCGCTCTCGTCGCGCGCCCACAAGGAGCCTTCGACGGCCGGCGACAGCGCCAGCAACATCGAGAGTTGTACGTCGAGGCCGACGAGCGGGGGCAACTCGAGGAGTTGCGGCGTTCGGAGCGCAGCCGTCAGGAGCTGGACGGAAACCTCCTGCGGCGCCATCTCCAAGACCCCGGCGAGAGCCGCAACCAGCTCGCCAGCGTTCCGCCGACTCCAGCCACGGTCGACCGCGATCGCGACGAAGAGGTCCGCCGCGAACGTCAACGAGAGTGTCTCGGACGATCGGCCACTGGCCTCAGAAAGCCGCAGGGCTCGCTCGCGCGCCGCGATGACCCCCGAGCGCACGCGCTCATCCAGGATGACGCGCCCGAAGGCGCGCTCGATCACCTCGAGGTCGAGCCGAAACGAATGCTCATCGCGCGACACGCGCGCGTGTCGTTGCGCCTCCGTGATCAAATCGGAGGCCAGCCATGCATCCGCCGCAGGCTTCGGCTCGACCCAAGGTGCTGCCGCAGTCCGCGAAGGAAGCGAGTCCGCAGTCATACTTCCCGCTCCTCCCCTTCGTTTCCCCGCACAGAGTGTCGTTGAGTTAACCCAGAACGACAATGGGCCAGGAGGCCCATTTTTTGGTTCAACGACTGAACGCTTAGAGGAACAGTAGGACTAGGATCGCGCCGCCCGCGAGGAACGGCCCGAGCGGAATCGCGCGTTTCCGCGCCGACGATCCGTGCCTGAACAGGAGCACGGCCGAGGCGACCCCGGCCGCAAGCGTTCCTAGCAGCAGTGCAGCCGTCACGCTCCAGCCAAGCGCAGCTCCGATGAGCAGCGCCAGCTTCACGTCACCCATCCCGAGCCCGGCTGGATACGCGAGCAGGACGACGAGGAAGAAGAGGCCCGCCCCGAGGCTGGCCACAATCCACTCGAGCCAGTGGTGGGGGTGGATCGCGAGATGTGCGAAGAGCACGGCGATCCAGGCCGGTACGACGATGCGGTTGGGAATGATGTGACGCTCGAGATCGTGACGCGAGATCACGACGAGGATGGCGATCACGAAGACGACGACGAGTGTCTCCGCGTGCACGCCGTACCTGATCGTGCCGAGCAAGGAAAGGAACGCCGCGAGGCCGTACGTCGCGCCGCGCGCGAGGTTGCGGCGCTGCCGCTCGTCAGGAGCGTCGACGGTCACGGCGTCGGTGCTCAGAGGGAGCTCCCTCGCTCACGTTCGGCAAGGATGGCGGCGACGCTCGGTGGAACGCGGTGGAAGGCTGCCCTCTCGATCTCCTTGACGAGGTCGTCGATCGGTGTCCACTTGTCGACTGCCGGGAGGCCGTTCCAGCGTGCTCTGTCATCGCCTCCGTCGGTGATCAGCAGAAGAGCGGGAGACGAGGCGGTCAGTTGCAGCGCCGTGACCGTCCGGGCAGCGGCCGCCTTCGACTCTCCCGGCTCGAACAAGACGACGTCGGAGCGTTCGCGTTCGACGGCCTCGAGGACCGTCGCTTCGCTCGACTGGGCGACCTGGTAACCGCGACGCGACAACAGGAATGAGGTCACGCGCAAGAAGCGACGATCTCGCCCGGACAGCAAGATCCGCAGCGGCTGGAGGCGGCGAACGTTCGTGCGATTGTTGTGATCGCCTGCCGCCTGCATCACGACGCCGCCTCAGAGAAGAGGAGTTGGTCGCCGGCGGAGACGTTGCGTCGCTTCGCCTCTCCAGCGGGCAGCTCCAGGACGGCGTGCGCCTTGCGTGCGGAGCGGATACGCCATGGTTTTACATCGCTCGCAACCTTGAGGACATCGCCGTTGCGCGCGAGGAAGACGGCGTCGATCGGAAAGCGCATGAAGAATGTGTGAATCGACGGCGCAGGCCGGATCATCATGCCTTCCCCGGGTCCCAGCTCGCGTCGTCCAAGGAGTCCCTTCATCCGGGACAACATGCGATCTGCGACGAGGCAGCGCTCGCAGACCGTCGAGCGGTGATCGGAGTGGGTGACTTCGACAGAGCGCATTTCGCGTCAAAGAGAACCGAGAGCGTGAACGAACTGATAGAGCGCCGGGCCCAACAGGATCACGAACATCGCAGGGAAGATCAGGATCACCAGCGGGAAGAGGATCTTGATCGGCGCTTTCTGGGCGCGCTCTTGCGCGACCGCCTGACGCCGCCTGCGCATTTCGTGCGCGAGGTCGCGCATGAGCTGGCCGATCGAGACACCCAGCGTCTCGCCCTGCACGATCGAGCGGACGAACGAGCGCATCGACGGCGTGTCGCACCGGCCGAGCATGTGGAGGAGTGCCTCTTGGATCGACAGGCCCATGCTTTGTTCCTGCAGTGAGAGCTGCAGTTCCTGCCCCAGCGCCCCCTTGACGCGGCCCGACGCCGTCTGCAGCGAGCCCACGAAGCCAAGGCCCGCCTCGATGGTCACCACGAGGAGGTCGATCAGCTCAGGGAGCTGGTAGTCGATCTCGTTCAAACGCTGTCGCGCACGCTCCTGCAGGATCCGGAGGGGCAGCCACCACCCGACGAAGGCGAAGATCAGCGTCAACAGCGCTGCGGGGGGCGCCTTGACCCCGACGGTCGCAGCGAGCCAGACCCACAAGAGCGGCAGGCCGACGGCGGTGAGCACGCGATAGCCGGTGAACCGACCCGGCGTCACGTGGTAGAGCCCCGCACCGATGAGATTGCGCCGCAGCGCATCCGAACCGCCCTTTGAGCGCCCGCCGACTGCCGAGCCGAGCTTCGTTGCCACTTCGTCGAGCTTTCCGCGGACAGAGCTCGAGCTCTCTTCCTCCCCGTCGGCTTTTACAAAGCCGTACTGCTCCACGCGCCTCGGCACGCCGAACGACGAGTTGCGAACGCCCGGCCACACCATCACGCGCGACAGCGTCGCGACCGCGAAGCCCGTAAGGAGTACGCCGATGACGAGTAGAAGGATCATCTCGTCATACCTTGATGTTGACGATTTTCTTGATCACGAGAGATCCGCCGGCCACAGAGAGGCCTGCGAGGACCAGCACGATCCGGCCGCCGTTGGTGTGGTACATGATGTTCATGTAGCCGGGGTTGATCAGAGTGATCGCGAGGAGCAGGAACAGCGGTAGGGCAGTGAGGACCCATCGCGACATCCTCCCTTGTGCGGTTAGCGTGTTGACCATCCTGCGAAGCTCGAACCGTTCGCGAATGGTGTCGGTGACACGATCGAGCACTTCGGCGGTATTGCCCCCGGTCTCACGTTGCAGCGCTGCGACAAGGGCCACCTGTTCAAGCTCGCGGCTATCCATCCGCTGGACGACGACTTCCAGCGCCTGGTCGATTGGGACGCCGAGCTGCTCGTCGGCGACGACACGCTGGAACTCGGAGCGCGCGGGCTCGGGCGCGTCGTTCACCACGACGGACAAAGCGCCGATGAAGCTGTGGCCCGCCCGCAGTGCCGATGCGAGCACCTGGAGGTTGTCCGGTAGCTGCTCGGCAAAAAGCTTGCGCTGTCGCGCGAGCCCGCGCTTCAGGATTGAGCGCACTCCGACTGGGATCACCGCAGCGAGCACGATCGAGATGAGCAGCGAGCGCGTCGCGAAATTGATCAGCAGCAGGGCGAGGAGCGTGCCGACCGCGGTGAGCACGACGATCTGCTCCGCCGGCATGGTGATCTTCGCGATCTCGAGCTCCCACTTGAACCGCTTCCAGCGGGTGCTTCCCCGGAGCGCGCTCTCCGTTCCCTCGAACATCTTGCCCGTCAGCTGCGCAGTCGCGCGCCTCGACTCGTCGATCGCCGCCGGTACCGAGACGAATTCCGCCAGCCGCTTGCGGACGGTGCCCTTCTTGGGCCCCGAAAGCAGACTCATGACGGCGAAGCCGATGAGGCCGGCGGCGATCAAGCCGACGAGGGTCATCGTCAGGGTGGACGAGAGCATGCGGTCTAGGACGGATTGCTTGTAAGGCCGAGCCGGCGCCGGGGCGGCGACGGCGAGCTTCGGCGTGTCGTAGCCGACGGTGGCCTTTCCTTTCACGCCGTCGACCCGGATCGTCACGGCAATGTGCTGGTTGGGCCCCGCGAGAGACCGGTAGCGAAGGAGGTATTCGCTCGCAAGGCTCGAGCCGAGTTGCTTGTAGATGGCCTTGAGCTGCTTGAGCGAAGTGGTCTCGATGTACCGGCCGCCCGTGTCGTGGGCGATCTTGCGGAGCGCTTTGAGGTTCGACACACGCGAGCGCAACCCGACGGCAAAGACGCGGACATGTGCTCCGCGCGCCTTCGCTGCGATCGTGGCCTCCGACTCGTGTTCGGCCGTGTCGTTCCGACCACGGTGCTCTTGGCCGTCGGACAGGACGATGATCGTCCCAGCGGTGATGTGCGCCTCTCGTAGCAAGTCGAGGGAGGTCCCGATCGCGTCGTAGATGTGTGTCCCGAACAGGAAAGGCGGCTGGGTCGACAGTGCGTTGTCGATCGTGGCCTGGTCTGTCGTGAACGGCAACACCACGCTCGGGGTGATGTTGTAGGTCACGATGGCAAGCTGCTCTTGGCCTTTCCGCTGCGCTGCGAACGCTCGTGCGGCGTCGAACGCCGCACGTTCCGGGGGCCCCTCCATGCTGGTGCTCGCGTCGATGACGAGAACCGCCCCGAACTGGCTGGACTTGCTCTCCCCGACGGGCGTGACCGTGAGATCGTTCGCGGGCCGTCCGTTCTCGAACACGTGCACGCCGCCGGCTTTCAGCTTCATCCCGTGCGGCAGGGTGAGGATGTACGCCCGGTTTGGGAAGCCGGGGTTGGCTGCCTCGGTCACCCGCGGCGGTGGAGTTGCACCGAACGCCGCGGCTGCAGCGGCACAGACCGCGAAAGCGACGATCGCGATGACGAAGACGCGCCTCACTGCGCCGCGGCCTTCGCGAAGTCGGGCAGTTCGGCGCCGGGGACGATGAAGACGTCGTTCGGCAAGCCGACCCCACGCTTCTCGAACTTGTAGAGGAACGTCGGTCGCAACCCGGTCGCTTGCAGCCGCCCCACGACCGTGCGGTCGCGCGAGACGGACTCGATTTTGAAAGCGAAGATGTCCTGCAAGGTGATCACATCGGATTCCATGCGCTGTACCTCGGTGATCGCGGTCACGCGTCGGGAGCCGTCCTCGAGCCGCTCGAGGTGGATGATCAGATCGAGCGCCGATGCGACCTGCTGCCGGATGGCTCGGAGCGGGAGGTCGTAACCCGCCATCAGCACCATCGTCTCGATGCGGGCGAGCGCGTCACGCGGAGCGTTCGCATGCACCGTCGTCAGAGACCCGTCATGGCCGGTGTTCATCGCCTGCAACATGTCGAGCGCCTCGGCGCCTCTGACCTCGCCGACGATGATCCGGTCTGGTCGCATGCGCAGCGCGTTCCTGACGAGGTCGCGAATCGTGATCTCGCCCTGCCCTTCGATGTTCTTCGGCCGGCCCTCGAGCCTGAGAACATGCTGCTGCTTCAGCTGCAGCTCCGCGGCGTCCTCGATCGTGACGATTCGCTCGGCGTCCGAGACCGCCTGTGACAGCGCGTTGAGCAGTGTCGTCTTGCCCGTACCCGTCCCGCCGGAGATCAAGACGTTCAGCTGCGCTGCGATGCAACGCTCGAGGAAGTCGACGGTTTCGTCGCCGAGCGTGCCGAGCCGGATCATCTCCTGGAGATCGAGTCGCTTGTTTGCGAACTTCCGGATCGTGATGAGCGGTCCGCTCAGCGAAAGGGGTGGAATGACGGCGTTCACGCGGCTTCCGTCAGGCAGTCGGGCGTCGACCATCGGGGACGACTCGTCGATGCGGCGGCCCACCTGCGCGACCATCTTGTTGATGATTCGGCGCAGGTGCGAGTCGTCGTTGAAGCGCACCGTCGTCTGGTAGAGGCGCCCCTGCCGCTCTACCCAGATGTCGTACGGGCCGTTGACCATGATCTCCGTGACGCTGTCGTCGGCGAGCAGCCGCTCGATCGGACCGTGGCCCAGGATGTCGTCCGAGATCTCTGCCACGAGACGCTCACGGTCGTCGCGGGAGATGCCGGCTTCGCGGTCGAGATGCGTGCGGATGTCGGCGATCACGCGCTCGCGGAGCGCGAGCGGATCCATGCTCGAGTTGAACAGTTGAGGGCCGAGCTCGCCGATCACGGCGAGGTGAACTCGGTTCTTGACTTCCGCGAACGGGTCCGGGCCTGTCAGCGCGGTGACCGGGCGCGACGTAGAGAGACGTTCGTGTAGCTCCATCATGACCTCCAGGCGAAGCGTCGCTTGCGGTTCCCGGCGGCGGCCGGCTCGCGCGTCGGCTGCTCGGCCTTCTCTTCCTCGAGGTAGAAGCTGGCAAGCTGATCGAAGGCGTGCGCGGCCTCCGAACGCTCCTCGTGCGCGACGATCGGGACGCCCTCGTTCACGGAGATCGGGATCCGCCGGTCGCTCGGGACGAACACCTCTGGCGCGCGCCCGATGATCAGCTCGACCTCGTCGTGCGTGATCCCGACTCGGGTGTCCGCGCGGTTCAGGACGAGTGCGATGCGGCCCGGGTCGTACCCCATCAGCTCGAGTGTCTCGAGGCCGAGCTTCGTGTTCTTGAGCGAGAGCGAGTCGAGCATTCCAACGATGCAGATGTCGGACGACGAATCGATCGCGGCGATCACTTCGGGTGTGAAGCCCGGCGGTGTGTCGACGATGACGTAGTCCGACATGGCGCGGAGATTCGTGAAGACGTCGCGCAGCAGGTCGACCGTGATCGCACTCGCCTGGTCGGGCCGTGTCGGTGCCAGCAAGACGTCGAGCCCCGACTCGTGCCTGACGAGGTAGGCCCTCAACTTGTCTTCGTCGAGCGACCCGGCTGAGCGTGCCAGGTCGTAGATCGTCTTGTCCGGTCGCAGCCCGAGCGCCAGTCCGACATCACCGAACTGGAGGTCGAGGTCGACGAGGATCGTCCGATTCCCGCGTCGGGCGAGCGCAACCGACAGGTTTGTCGAGACGAGTGTCTTGCCCGTGCCGCCTTTCGGCCCGAGCACGCAGATCATCGGCGCGAGCGCGATGCCGCTGGCCACGGCTGCACCGCGCCGGCGAGCGACCGCTTTCTCGAGCGCGAACGAGATGCGCTCGGGCGCCTCGGGCAGCGTGACGATGTCGTCGGCGCCCGATTCGAACACCCGCCGGACGAACCCGTTCGGCGAGCCCGTCGTCAGAACGACCACGGGGCGGTCGGGTTGCTGCTTGACGGACGCGTCGATGAAGTAGAGCGCGCGGTCCGAGTAGCCCTCGCAGGCGACGATGAGGAGGTCCGACGCCGTCTCCTGGAGCGTGCGCCAACTCTCTTCGAGGCCGTTGATGATGCCGACGATCTCGATCGCGCTCCCATCGGGCAGCATCATCTGGATCTCGTGAGTGTCGACGCCGGTGTCGACGGCGACGAGTGCGTGAATGGCGTTCGCCATCGCTAATGCACCGGCTTCGAGTTCAGCAGCGACTGGACGTTGACGAGGCCGGGGTTGACCGTTCTGGCTCCGCTCGCAGGACGCAGCACGAGCCAGAGCCGGCCATTGTCGGAGGCAAACGCGAGTTGCGCGGCTCGGTGCTCGGGCGCGCGCAGAGTGACGAGGCCGGATCCCCCCGCCAACGGAGCTTTGAGGACGAGCACGTCGGCCATCAGGAGCTTGATCACCGGCTGTGTGCCGCCGGCGCCCTGGACGTTGAAGCCGATGAACACATCGACGTGATCGCCCGCCGCGATCTGTCCGATCATCCCGTGGGCGGCGTCGATCGTCAGCGTGATCGCGCGGTCTGCGCCCGTGAGTCTCGTCTGCAGGCTTCCTGGTGCCGCGTACGCGAAGGCCGTTGCCGTCAGTTGCTGCCCCGGATAGATGTCACCCACCGCAACGCGGCCGGCGAGGGCCGCCGGATCCGTCAGCGCACCCGTCTGCAGCTCCTTCTTCGGCACGGACGCCACCTGGAACTGCCGATTCGTGCCGATGATGTCGCCGGGCGTTCCCTTCTGGATCAGGTTGCGAGCGACCAGGACTGTCGCAGGCGCCGTCGAGCTGTTGACGCTGTTGCGGTACGAGTTCAGGTAGACGACGAGCACGATCGCCGCGAGAACGGCTGCGATGCCCCCCATCAGGAACGATCCTCGTCTCGTCGTGAACAGATTTTGGGCGATCTCCACCACAGGTACTCCTCCTTACTTGGTCATGACAGCTACACAGGGGTTGAAGCTTCCGACTACACATGCCTCGGTTCCGTACGCGCTCGCGCTGTCGGCAACATGGGTGATGAAATTCCCGGCGAGATCCCCGGCGGGAACGTTCGGGATTGCGCCGGGGCAGGGGTCGTCGTTGCCGCCGCCGTTCCCACCCCAGCCGCGGACGTAGAAGATGCCGAAGCTGACGATCGGCAGGATCGCGTTGCCCGAGCCCCGGAACGAGCCGAACGGGACCATGAAGACGTAGACGATCCGGGGATCGTTGAACTGATACGTCGCGTCCGGATGGTCCGGGCTCGGTAGGCCGTCTGTGGTGCCGTACAGGCTCCAGTAGTTTCGGCCGGGGCCGGATGTCGGGCAGGTGTTCCCTCCGCCGAGGATGCGGTCCTGGATCCCCTGCGTGAACTGGCCGACCGACCCGCCCGTCTGGACCGCGACACAGGGATACGGCTGTGGAGTCGCGAGGAGCGCCGTCTTCGTCGTTACCGGGTTCCCCGGGACGCAGGCGAAGTTCGTGTCGGTGTTGATCTTGTAGGGGAGGTCGCAGCCGTTGGCCAGCTGGTCGCGGAGGTTGCCCGTCCGGTTGCAGTCGATCGTGCCGTTGCGGCTGCCGCCGACGATGCGAAGGAGGACCGGAGGGTCGCTGCTGCTCGTCGAAACCGCGCCTGCAAGTTGCACGTCGACCGCGAGGCTGTGCGGCGTATCCTCGATCGCCCACGAGTTACAAGCGGGACCGAATCCGAGCGGGCCCGGGCACGACGGGCTGCCGAAGCCGCTCCCCATGTTCAAGAGGTGTGCGGTGCGTACCGGCCCGGAGAGGTCTTCGTCACCGCCGAAAGCGCGTTGCACCATGCCGAAGGACCCTTCGCAGGGGTTGCTGCCGCCGAAGCTGTTCCCACAGGCCGCGATGGGCGGCGTTCCGAACAGCAGCTCTCGCCTGACAGCCCACGTGACTGTGATCGGGCACGGGCCCGCGTGCGCCGGAATGTTGATCGTGAACGTCCGCGTCGTGCTGTCCGGGGCACTGTCACTTCCGCCGCCGCTGCAGTTGCCGCCGGGCGTCGCCGTCAGTCGAACATTGGTGAGGCTCGACACGGTCGAGTCGAAGTTGACAGTCAGCGTCGCCGAACAGCCTGCATCGTTGTACGTGAAGTAGGCGTACGAGTCCGGGCAGCTGCTGGTGCTCAACGTCACGTCGCGGACGACCGGAACCTTGTTGGCCGGTGCCGCGGCGTTGGAGTAACCGTGGGCGAACAGCAGGCCGCTGGTCGCCGGATCGGTGTAGCAGTCGACACGCGCGCGCCCGCAGATCTCCGTGACCGTCCCGCTGATGCTCATCGGCGGGGAGGTGGGGGGACCATCGCTGCTGAACGCCACGACCGATCCCAAACGGCCGCTCGCCGGCATCGGAACGGAGATCGGCGTCGCGGGCCCCGACGAGTCGACGTTGGCCCACTCGTTGAGGCCGTTCGCCGTCCCGATCTTGCGCAGGTACCTGACGTGGGTGCTGCTGAGGTCCCCCGGGTTCGCCTCGTCGTAGAAGATCACCGCACCGCTTTGTGGGTTGACGTCGGGGACGCCGATCGGGAGCTGCCCTTTGAGCTGGCTCACCAGTCGCAACGAAACTCGCGCATGTGCGTTGATCGCAGGGACGATCACCGGGATGCGGAGAAACCAAGGGAGATTCGACTCCGTCATCTTCACGTCCACCATCGAGGCAGTACACGGCGTGCCGGTGTCGCTGAAGTCGGTGCCGCCCTCCGGCCAATACCTGTCGGCGTTGAGGAGCACATGCACGTTCGCGTCCGACGTCCCGCCGAGCTGGGCGTTGTACGGCGTCGCAATCGCCAGCGATGTGCTCTGTTTGCCGGAGTACTGCTGCACGGCTTTCTGGATCGCCGTGTCGTTGCAACCGGGAAGCGAGAACGCCGCACCCCCGGCGAGCGCGGCTGCGTCGGCCTGGAGCTGGAGGTGGCGCTTGTGCACGTACCAGTTCGCGATGTCGACGACGAACCCCACGACGAGGATCAGCGCCGCGATCGACGCGGCGACGAGCACGATCGTCGCGCCGCGCTCCTCGGACAACCGGCTGCCAAGGCGCTCGCTCATGAGCCCGCCGGCGTGCCCGGATAGCAGGTCGGGGTCGTGCTGGGTGTTGTGCCCGAGAAGGGCTGCGACTCGAGGCGCATCGTCGCCGACCCCTTGATCACCGTGCTGCCGAGACTGACGCGGGTCGATATGTAGTTGAGCCAGCGGTAAGTGACCTGCAGCGTGACGGTGACCGGGTCTCCGACCTGTGTCGCGCTGCCGTTCGGGTACGAGATGCAGACCTGGGCGCTGTTCTGTGCAGGCGCGTACGGGCTTCCCGTCCGCCCGTTCCTCAGTTCGCTCATGGTCTGGTTGTCGATGTACTGCGCGAGACAGACGTTCGCGTCGGAAGCTCCACAGCCGATCGACGACCAGTCGCACGTGAGCACGCCGCCGCCGCCCGAGGACGGATTCGGGCAGTAGTTGACGGCCGCCAAACGCGCCCCCTCGTTGGCCAGGTGGGTCTGGCTCATCCATTCGTTGAAGGCCTTGCCGAAATCGAGCATCCCGAGCAGCAGGAGCAGTAGCAGCGGGAGGACCAGCGCAAGCTCTGCGAGGGCCGCGCCACGCGCGTCGCGCAAGGAGGTTGTCCACTTGCTCATAGCTCGCTCCGATTCACGGGTTGCTCACCTGTGACATGCGCGAGTTGACCTGAAAGAGAATGCTCTTGAGATCGGCGCCGAGGGCGCCCAAGACCCCGATGCTGACGATGGCGACAAGCGCCAGGACCAGCGCATACTCGAGCAGCACCTGGCCGTCTTCGCGGCCGAGGCGCCTGGCAAGAGTCAAGAAAAGTGAGTGCAAGATCAGCATCCTTCGCTCGGCCCGCGGGGCCTGGGTATCGCAATGTCGCCGCGATCCCCAGGCCCCGAGGCACGTTGTCGTCTTCTCCGACGTTACGGCGTCGGCGTGTTCGAGACCGCGGTCTCGACGCGCTGGAAGACGCCCTTGATGTCGAGCCCGAGAGCCTGCAGCACGAGAATCGACACGATCGAGACGAGCGCCAGGATCAGTGCGTACTCGACGAGTGCCTGACCTTCCTCCCGCTCGATGCGCTCGCGAGCTGCGAGCCACAAGCTGTATGCCTTGTACTGAAGCATCTTTCCCCTCTTTCGTTGTTTGCTTGCGAACTTTTTCGACCGCTGTTGCGCCGGCCCGCAATGCCCGGCGGCCACGGTCATTCGGATCCCTTCGTCCCCCTCAACCCTCCTTTCATTGCTTGCCGCAGTGGCCGAACGTGCGGTCTGGTGACAGAACGCGTTGCCGGTCGTGTCCGCGCACGACTGCTCCGTACAGAAGCTCAGAGCCGGACGGGGAACACCGGCTGAAGGTCCGGTTCGGCCGGTGCTTGGGTCGTGCTCTAAGCGCCTCGCGATCCCTCACGTCCGCGCCTTCCGCCAGATCACGATCGCGCCGTGCCCGCGGTACTCGAGGCGCGCACCGGGTAGCCGAAGCAGCGACTTGGCGAGCTTGGTGTCAGGCCCTTTCTTGAGCACGAAGAGGCTGTAGGGCGCGACCCTGTGCTGCCAGCCCTCGACACGCCGCTTGATGTCGAGCAGGTGCTGGAGCTGCGCCTTCGAGACCAGCTCGAAGCGGATGTCGAACGCCAAGCGACCGCGGAGCTCGGGGCGACGTAGCAACAGCCAATCGCCGTACATCTCGTCGGCGAACACCCGCATGTTCGGATCGCGCGCCTGTGCGCGGTCGAATGCGGCGAGCACGCCGCTCGGGTAGCCACGCTCGAACCACGACGAAGGCTTCGCCGCGACGACGGCCAGCGTGACCGCTGCCGCAACGAAGCTCGTCGCCACGAATGCGCGGTTCAGCAGCCGGAAGCGCATCGCCGCCGTGTTCTCCCTCAGCACGACGTCGAGCAGCGTCGGCAAGAGCATCAGCGCGGCGACCGTGAACCAGATCACGCTGCGCAGTGCCGTCAGCCCGAGAACGAGCGTGAAGACGAGCAGCAGCTTCTCGTACGCGCTGAGTCGGTTCTTCTCGCGGCCGATCAACCAGACGGCCAGGAACGCAAGGAGATAGAATGGCGCGGTCTGGATGGACGGTGCCGTCGGTCGCCACTCGACGACGAGCTGCCTGAAGCCGCCGTTGAGCAGGATCGTCTCGTAGTAGTGCGGGAGCCTCGCCGCATACGGCGACGCGAAGAGACATGCGAACGGGGCGACGACGAGGGCTGCGGCGCGGAGAGCCCACTCCCCGCGCGGACGACCCCGGCGCTCGGCGGCGTAGGTGATGCCGCGAAGCGCAACCAGCATCGCAGCCATCGCTGCCGTCCCGTGGACGTTCGCCCACAACATGAGCAGCGGCAGCGCGAGAAACACCCGCCGCGACGGCGAGCGCGCATCGGCGACCAACAGCGTCACCAGCGCGACGAAGAGCAGGAGCGCGAGACTCTGCGCCCGCGCGTTCCACGCACCCCAAGTCAGGAGGAAGTAAGCCGGAACCGCGACCCAGCAGATGCTTCGGGTCGATGCACCGTGTCGCCGCGCGAAGACGATCGCCAGTGTGAATGCCGCCGCGACGGCGGTGACATGAGCGGCAAGGGCGAGCTTGATCCCGCCGAACGCGTAGAGCCCGTAGAAGACCAGCTGCGCCAGCCACTGCTGGTCGACCCACTCGCGGCTGTGAGTCCAGATCGTGAGCGTGTCGTGGGACGGCAGGCCGTGCGCGACGATCTCACGTCCGCCGAGGATCGCCAGCCACCCGTCTTGGAAGAGCTCGTTCGGGAGATTCCCGGTGACGCCGACGAGAAAGAACGCCGCCATCGGAAAGAGCACGGCATGGGTCGAGGCCCACTCCAAGGCGAGTTCGATCCGCTCGACGCCGAGGGACGTGCGTCGCGGCCGCGGGCGCGCGACCGGGTCCACGATCGGCTGGGCGTGGTCGACCATCACTACCAATGCAAGACCAGAGCGGGCCCGCCGCCACCGGTCGAAAGGTGGGACCCGGCCGGACCTTAGGAAGTACTCAACGCCGGCACGGGCGTGGGCTCTCGGCGACGCCAGACGGCCACTCCGAGGGTGACAGCCGTCAGCGACATCATCAGGAGAATATTGCCCACCGATCCGTGGTTTTCCTGACCGGGTAGCAACCAGTAGAGAACCGGAACGAGCCACGCGGCGCCAAACCGTGGTCGGTACAGCGCGACCGGCACCACGAGCACGACGAGATAGTGCAGCCAGACGATCGGAGACACGAGCAGCCCCGCCATGAGTGCGATCACGAAGCTTCGCCGGTCGCCGTCGTTTCCACGCGCGACCATCACGATCGCCACCAGCACGCCAACCGTCAGGCCGAGAACGGCGAGGCGGGCCGACCCGCTGCTCAGGTCGAGCGCGCGGAAGAGTGCGTACGGCGAATAGCTCTTGTCCTGTTCGAGGCCGGCGACCCTGCCGAGCCGGTGCGGGTAGTCAGCCAGGCCGTCGAACCCGAACACCGCCCACGATCCGAAGGTCACCACGATGCCGAGCCCGACTGTCGCCGCCGCGGTTCGGAACCGCCGAGTCGCGAGGAGCCAGATCGCGAGGGGCCACAGCAGGATCTTCGTGACGACTACGGCCGTAATCGCCGCCGCGACAACCCAACGGCGGTCGCGATAGCGCCAGGCAACGGCGGCGCCGAGGGCAAGGAAGGGACTGAGGGTCCCGATCATGATCGAGCTCGCCATCGGCGTTGCGGCCAGCGTGATCGAGTAGCAACGCCAATCTCGTACTCCGAGCAGCCAGAGCGTCAGCATCAGGGCCGCGATGAGCAGGAGCGTGAACACCACTACGGCGACGTGCCACGGCAGCGCACCCAACGGCGCCATGAAGAGCGCTGCAGGAGCGGGGTAGACGAAGGGATAAGGCGAGTGGCCCGTGACGACGTCGTGCCCTGCTTGCCACATCACGTGCAGGTCGAAGAGGAAGCCTCCGTCGGGGAAATAGATGCCGTCCACCAGCCCAGGCCGCGGTTGGTAGGCTCCGATCAGATACGCCACGACCATCGCCGGCCCAGTCAGCGGTAGCAGCACGAAGAAGAGGGCCTCGAGAAGTGTGCGTGGTGCCGCAATCGCGCCGCGCAACCGAGGTGAGCTACGCCACGCCGCGATCGTCCGAGGCCTTGCTCGGTCCTGGGGCACAACCACCATTTCGGCTCAGGCTGTCAGCCATGGCGCTTCGACACGACTCCCGCGAGTCTGGACCGGGCAGGGCCTTTGGGTGGCCTTGGTCCAGCTCCGCGATCCCCCGTCCGGGGGAGCGCCGGGGTCGGCGTCCGCCCGATGGACTTCAATGAACAGGCCGGAGGCGTATCCATCCGGGTGCGGCGCTCGTTATGAGGATGAGATCGTCAAATGATTCATGTGACTTTCCACAACTTCCTTCTTTCACTGGGCGTCGGCTCGGCACTGATGGCGTTCTGGTTCGTTGTGCGGTTCCCCGACCGCACCCCAGAGAGCTTCCCCCGGGCGTTGCTTCATGTCTGTGTGGCCATGCTGCTCGGGGCATTCGTCCCGGACCTGATTGCGGTGCTGAGCAGCTTCGGTTTCGGAATTGCAATGGCGTCGATGTTCGCCGTCCTGCTGCCAGTGCTGGTTTACACGTTCTTGTCGGGCGCCTGGGTCCTAAAGCTCACGCACGACACCTTCCGGCGCTTCAAGCACTGAGCCCTACTCTGCGGCGATGGCCGCGCCGGCCACCGCCGGGGACGAGGCCGTGAAACCCTGGCGCCGCTTACGCGGCTCTCTCCACCGGCGCCGCAAGGGGCGTTCGACAAAGCGGAAAGACGCCGTGGCAACGCCAATCGTCAGGGCGATCGCGAGCGCAGAACGGAGTGGCCGATCATCGTCCGCGGTTGCGGCAAGGCCGCGAGCACAGGGACATGCCAAAGGTAGAGCGAGTATGAGATCTGGCCAGGAACGGAAGCGGCCGGAGTGAGAGGAGTCGCTCGGCTGTACTGCCGTCGAACGCAGTGAGGATCAGCAGCCCGCAAGCAATCGCGAAGAACACGCGGACCGGGCTTATCGCTTTGAACGGGGAGAGCTCTGGCGGCCAAGCGATGATCCCGACGATGGCGATCAATGAGAGCAACCCGAGGAGATGACGCCAGCGTTGGATGAGACGTGGAACTCCGCGGCTCGCGAAGATCGAGCCGAAGAGGCAACCGATGAGAATCGGATCGGCGTGGGTGTCTGGGCCGAAGTAGAGGCGCTCGTCGGAGGCACCGGAGGCGAGTAGCGCGATTTTCTCGAGCAGTACGGCCACGACTAGAGCGATGACGACGCGCGGCAGCAGCTGCGGCCGAATCCGGGCGACCAGAAGCAGAATCGGGGGCCAGAGGAGGTAGAACTTCTCCTCCTGGGCAAGCGACCACAGGTGTCCGAGCGACCATGGCATGGTGGTCCGGTCGATAGCGGAGGCGACATTCGACGTGTAGGTCGCTCCGAAGACAATCGCCCCAGTGTTTGCACCGCCTGTCGCCAGAGCGTAGACGCCCAGCATCACCAGCAGCGCCGGAGCGAGCCTGGCGGCGCGGCGACGCCAAAATCGCCTCAGCGACGTCGTGCCGGTGGCTATGCGCTCCTCCAACAGGAGCACGGTGATCAGGAACCCGCTGAGGACGAAGAAGAGGTCCACCCCGAGCGAGCCCTCGCGTGGCCAGCCAGCCAAAGGCATGAAGTCCGATGACCGGGATGATCGCGAGCGCCCGCAGGCCGTCGAGGGTCGGCCGGTAGCCGAGTCTCATCTTCTTGTCCACGGGCGCGCGCAACGCGCGGGGACCGCTCCGCCAGGGCGCTCCGAAAACCGGGCGCCGCGTTACGCGAAGACCGCTCTTGTGTTAGGCGCTGCGGCGGCCGCGCATGAAGAGCAGCGCAGCTCCGACAACCACGGCGATGATGATCAGAACGACATAGAACATGGAATCCCTTTCCTTTCGGATGTCCGGTGTCCTGCCAGATGTAAGACGGCCGCGTGAGACCGCTCCTGGGCCGCACGGCTAGCTTCACCTGCACCAAGCGCTAGTTCCGGCGTTGTGGCTCAGACCGCCGCGGCCGCCGCCGCCGCGCGGACCCTCTCGGTGCTCAGCCTTGGCCGCAGAAGCGGCGACTCGACGAACCTGCGTGAGGCCGCGGCAGCGCCGATCGCTCCCACCACGGCGGTGACCGTCCGAAGGTCGAACCGGCGTTCCACGCCGGCAAAGGCGACGAGGACCGGTAGGTGCCATAGATAGAGGGAATAAGAAATCCGGCCGAGGGAGACGAGCGGTCGAACGCCGAGGCCGCTCGAGACGGCCGAAGCGCCGGCGACAATGCAGACGAGCAAGATCCCCGCCGTTAGGGCGAACCCCGTCGGGATCAGTTGCGATTCGTATGCAATTCGCGGCGGGAGGCGGTCGACCAACAGCGCGGCGGCGGCAACGAGCACCAGCGCGGCTGCGCCAACACCAGTCCGCGTTCGCGTGGAGGCGATCAGTCGTTTGGGCAGCCAGCCGCGAACGAAACAGCACCCGAATGCGCAGCCGACGAGTAGCGAATCGGCGTGCGTGTCGGGCGCGTAGTACAGCCGGTCGATCGACGCTCCACGGACGATGAGCTGGAGCCGATAGGCCACGGCAAGAGCAAGAAGCAGCGCGAGTGCTCCAAGGACGAGCCGCGTCCCGCCGCGCCGCAGCAGCGCGACGAGGACAATCGGCCACAGGATGTAGAACTGTTCTTCCGCTGCCAGCGACCAGAGGTGGACGAGCGCGGCGGGCACGGCTGAAGGGTCGGTGGCGACGACGATGTTCGATGTGTAGGTGAGGGCGGCACCGAGGCCGACGAGAATCCGCAGCTGGAACGACCCCGCCGCTGCCGCGCCAAGTGCGAGAAGCACGAACGGCGCCAACATGGCGCCCAGCGCCGGCAAGAGCCGCCGTGCTCGGCGAGCGTAGAAGTCGCGGATGCTGATCGTCCGCGTTGCCTCGTGTTCCTCGAGCAGCAGGGTTGTGATCAGGAAACCGCTGAGCACGAAGAACAAGTCGACGCCGAGCGTGCCTCCTGCCGGCCAGCCGAACGCGTGGAAACCAACGACGAGTGCGATCGCGATCCCGCGCAGTCCGTCAAGAGCCGGGCGGTAGCCCAGCTTCGTCACGCTAGCCCCACGCTCCACGGCCGCTGAGGGCCACCTCCCCGGCGGCAGCATGCGCGCAGGCGCGCGCATGGGCTCCGGCCACCTGTTTGCATGCCGTTCCGCGCGCTCGAGCTGTCGGCTCCAGGAGCCCGATCACGACCCCAAGGCCCGCGAAACACTGTCCGGCGCTGCGAGCCGGCGCGGCGCGGCAGAACACCGCGGCCTGTTTCGTGCCTGCATCCCGATCAGCGAGCGTCCGGGCTGCTCCGTAGAGGCATTCCCCCTCTTGAGCAGCGGCGAGCCGGCAGAGTCGAAGGATCGAGGCCGGCTTGCCGCCGACGTAGTGAACCGTGTCACGCCCGTAGGAGCGGAAGCAGTAACGCTGCCACGTCCCCCCGACCGCTGCACAACGCGCGGCCGTGTCACGCCAGTTGAAGCGGTTCGTGCGCAGAATCTGGGCCGTAACGCGCAGGTAGCAGGAGGCTTCGTTCCGGCGTTTGATGTGGTTGCACGGATAGATCGGGTCGCCGTCTTTGAGCCAGCTCGAGCGCAGGCCGTAGACCGTGCTGCCGTTCTCCATGAAGACGCCGCCTGTGCACGAGACCTCGTCCCACCTCGTGGGCAGCCGTCCACACACGGCGAGGGCAGTGGGGAGGTCGTAGCCGGTCTGGATCATCAGTCCATGACCCAGTCCGTGTGTGCACTGGTAGTCGAGGAAGCCGCGCCGCCGAACGTCGGCACCGCGGCAGAGCCGGCGAGCAGCTCGGACCAACCCTGCCTCGGACTCGACGCCCGAGAAGGCGCGTTCCAGAATGCCGTGGTAGTAACCGGAGGCGCAGCTCGCGGACCCCCGTGAGTAGGTCAGGGCGACGTTTCCACGAAAATGGGCCAGCGCCGCGGAACCGATCATGTGCGCGATCCTGTGGCAGTCGGCCGCGACGGTCTTGTCGACCGCTCGTCGACGGTCAAAGAGGGAGAGAGCCGGCTTCGGGCCGTCCTCGTACGCGAGGTTGCCGAATGCCTGCTCCAGACAACGCACGTCGCGACGACCGCAGTCGGCAAGCCGCGTCTCGTCGGGTGTGAACCTTCCCGCGATCGGATGGAACGCCCCGTCGACTACTCCACGTGCGACCGCGAGTTTGTGCGGATCATCTGTCCTGAACGCGAGGGCCGTCGTCATGCCCGACAGCCACATGAGCGCCAGCACCAGCCACCACGTGCGGCGGCTGAAGAACCGGACCAGGCCTCGGCCAAAGCCAATCATGGGTCCGAATCTAGGCCGGGAGGGAGTGCGCTCCCACCACCAAAGGGTTAGCCGCTGCTCGACTCCCGGACGAAGGCGACCAGGCGCTCTCCTTCCTCGTCGATCTCCCTGCGTTCGGCCTTTGTGAGCCGGCCGAGCGGGTTGATCGCGAGCGTGCCTTTGCGGTCGACGCTCCACGTCGCGGCGACAAAACCGTCGACGAGGATGGTCGGCGCCACGTCGCCGTTCTTGGCGATCACTCTCGGGCGCAAGTCCTCGGGAAGGATGCGCGTGCGTTCGGGAGGCGAGTAGGCGAGCAGCGACGAATCCCACTTCGGCAGGAAGCGCACGGGCGCAGGCGTGTCGCCCTCGGGGAGCGGCGCTCGCGGCAGATCGAGCAGCACGCGGCCGCGCTCGTCACGAAACGTGCGGAGCTCGACCCGATCGAGCCCGGCGCGCAGGTCGCCGACGCGCACGCCTGCGAAGCGCAGCAGGTCTTCCTGCGTTGCCGGCCCGAACGCCGCGAAATAGCTACGGACGAGACGCTCCGCGCCGTCTTCGCGCGACGGCAGCTCGACGCCGAGGACCGACTCCATCGCGCCCAGCTGAGTCCGACCGTAGTGGCTCCACGTACCGCCGGGCGGAAGGTGAACGAGCGGGGTGAGCGTGCGTGTGCGCCACCGAAAGCCTCCCATCTCTGCCGCCGCGAGCTCCTCGACTTGGTCTTGCGTGATTGGGCCTTTCAGTGCGGCCGCACGAACACGGCGGGTGAGCTCCTCGAGCTTCGCCTTTCCGACGCCCGGCGTTCGATCGCGCGCCGCTGGGCCCCACACGGCCGCGAAGTATGGGTAGTCGCGCGCGCTCGTCATGTGCAGCGTGATCCGGAAGAGCTGCGACTTGACGACGCGGTGCTGCTCGAGCGCACGCGTCAGCTGATCTTTGCGGAACCCGATCAGCCGTGTCCAGAGCGCGATGTACGGCGACTGCGGCCACTGCGCCTGGATCGCACAGATGCGTTCGACGGCCTGCTGGACGCCGAGCTTGCGGCGCTCGAGCAGGAGCTGCCGCGCGAGCAGCGCGCGGTTGAGCTCGCGGATGGAGAGGACGCGTTCGCCGGACACGGCCGTCAAACCTAAAGATTCGGTCGTCGTCTGAGCGTGCACATGATGCAGGCTCTCGCGCTCGTCGCCGTTGCGGCGGCACTCGCACCGGCGCCCTCGCCCGTGCCGGACGAGGTCACTCTCGGTCTCCCACGCGCCGGGATCGAGGTGGTCGACGCGAGCGACGTTGCGCCCGGTTCGCTGCCGGTGTCCTCACGACAGGCAGTACAGATCGCGCGAAAGGGCTTCGGCGGCTTTGCCCGCCCGTACACCTCGGGTTGGGTCAGGCTCGGCCGAGTCACGGTGCACCTAGTACGCGTTGTCAGGTCGTCGAGTTCGGGGCTCTTCGTCGGTCAGGTCGTCTGGCTGGTCGTCATCCGCGACGCGACGCTTCCCATCTTTGGGCCGCCCGGCCGATCCGGGCCGCGTTACTCCGTAGGGCCGCTGGCTGTTTTCGTAAGAACGGGCGAACCTCGGTACATCCTCGCCGCGGGCTTCTGATCAGCGCAGCCGCGGCCACCACGTGAACCAGTAGGTCGGCGCGATGGCCTCCGACCCGGGCCCGCACACCTCCAATTCGTCATCCCACTCGCACCACTACCGCCAAGGCCTGCGTCCAGGGCGACTGTCGGTGAGCCCTTGCCCTTGCAGTCGATGAGAGAGCGACCGCGCCCACACACGTCACCTGCGTTCTAGCGAGCCAGCCGGACATCGGGTTCGACGGTACTCCACTACCGCCCGCTATGCACCTCCTCGTTCCTCGCCGCCGAGTCCTCCAAATCTGCGGAAGCCGCGCGCTTCGTAGTTCGGTATGGCGTGCGGGTGGTCGCGCGACGATGTCTGTACCCACACGCGCCTCCCTGCCTTCGTCTGGGGGACGAGGTCCCACGCGAGCCGGGTGGCGAAGGTCAGCAGCGCTCCGCCGTAGCCCTTGCCGATGACGTTGGGCGTCACGCCGAAGATGACAATCCCGACATCTCCGCTCGGTTCGGTTTCCAGCTCGACGAGACCGATGACGTCGCCTTCCGCCCGGGCGAGCCACACGTGGATGTTCGGCGACGCAAGCTCCGCGGCCCACTGTGGTTCCGACCAGTCAGCGCGCCCGGCCGAGCCGAGAGGGAGAAACACGCCTCTGTAGGTGGCGCGCACGGTGGATGCGGCATCGGCAGTCAGCTTCTGCAGCTCGACCGCCACGGGCGAAGGCCGCGCCGGAACAGGCTGATCCGGCGATGTCATCTCGAAACAGATCGCCTCGGAATCCACAACCGAACGCTAGTACCGGTTGGGCATGGCGTCCGTAACGGACAGTGTCGGGCGCGCACGATCAGCTATGTCCTCGAAGGCTCGCTGGAGTATCAGGTCCAAGGCGAGCCGCCGACGACGCTCGACGCCGGCGATGTCTTGCTCGTCCCGGCCGAAACGATCCACGCGGTGAAGAACGTCGGCAGCGGCAACGCGGCGGAGCTCGCCACGTACGTCGTCGAAAGAGGGGAAGCCGTTTCCTCGTGGTAGTCGAATGACGGCTAATACCGCGACGGACCGGCCGCCGGCCAGACGCCTGAGCCGACCGTCCGAAAGGGACAGTACGGTCCGGCGCCATGCGCCTGCTCGTCGCTCGCTGTGAGGTCACCTACACCGTGCTCGGCCTGCTGGGCGAGCCGGACGACGCGGCTCGCCTGATCGCCTGGCTGTGTGCACCGACGACGCCCGGTGGATCACCGACCAGGTGATCGACTCGGAGGGAGGCTTCCGCCGGTGGGCGAACTGACGGACAAGCTGCGGTCCTTCCTCGGCGAGCGGCGTTACGCAGTGCTCGCGACCCACGATCCGGACGGCGGCATCCACCTTACGCCGATCTGGTTCCTGTTCGAGGACGACCGCTTCTACTTCGCGTCGTCGTCCGGA
>JBKPGW010000058.1:0-8499 GCA_046729555.1 Actinomycetota bacterium
CCTTCTTCGCCGGCGACGGCGAGGCCCCAGACCATCGCGCGCCCGATCAGCACGGCGCGTGCACCGAGCGCGAGCGCCTTGAGCACGTCCGTCCCGCGGCGCACGCCGCCGTCGAGCATGACCTCCGCCCGTCCGTCCACCGCAGCGACGACTTCCTCGAGCACGTCCAGCGAGGCCGGCACACCGTCGAGCTGGCGGCCGCCGTGGTTCGAGACGACGACCGCGGCGGCTCCATGTTCGCAGGCGAGCTCCGCGTCCTCCGCGGTGAGCAGGCCTTTGACGACGACGGGCAGGCCGTAGCCGGCGAGCCACTCCAGGTCGCGCCAGCTTACGGCCGGATCGAAGCCCTCGCCGAAGAGGTTCCCCTGCACCGTCAGGTGCTCCGGCACCTTGAAGTCGATCCGCAGGTCGCGCTCGCGCCGGCCGAGGTAGGGGACGTCGACGGTGAGCACGAGCGCGGAGTAGCCGCTCGCAACCGCTTCCTCGATCGCCTGCTCGGTCTTGGCACGCGGCCGCCAGACGTAGACCTGGAACCAGCGGTGACCCGATGTGAGCTCCGCCGGTGCGCACGTGGCCGCCGACGAGAGGCACATGATCGTCCCCGCCGCGGCAGCGGCTCTTGCGGTCGCTTCCTCGCCGTCCGGATGGGCCATGCGTTGCATCGCCAGTGGCGCGATCACCACCGGGAGCGCGATCTCCGTGCCGAGGACGGTCGTGGCGGTCGAGACCTCGGCGACGTCGACGAGGACCCGCGGCCTGAGCTTCCGCCGCTCGAACGCCGCCAAGTTGTCGCGGAGGGTGACCTCGTCGCCGGCGCCGCCGACGAAGTAGGCCAGCGCGTTGGCATCGAGCTTCTCCTCCGCGAGGCGCTCGTAGTCCCAGACGTTGACGGGCCGCATGCCGACCGAGACTAACCCGCTACAAAGGGAAACCCGCCTCGGATAGCCGCAGACGGGTTTCAAATGCCGGGGTATGAGGGGGGAGCCGGCAAGCTCATTTTCGCTCTGGGGAGGGCGGATTCCTCCCCCTGAAGGGGGAATCCGGGAGGAGAGCGGAGAGGGCGGGATTTGAACCCGCGACGCACCTTTCAGCACGTACGCGATTTCCAGTCGCGCTCCTTAGGCCACTCGGACACCTCTCCGTGCCGCGAAGCGGAGAAGGAGGGATTTGAACCCTCGATCAACGCCTCTCGTGGAGAAAAGCCTACTGGACACCAACAAAGGTCCTTTCGGCTTGCGCCTCGTTTGTGTCGACCCGTTCCTGGGCCGTCTGCTTTAGCCGCACTGAGGATGGCATTTGGGAACGAAAGACGGGCCTCGTACCATGCCGGTTTCTGCGAGTCTGGCGTCTTCCCTGACTACACTCGGAACGCCGCCATCGTCAGAGCAACAGCGCCAGCATGCGATTTCTGTCGAGCCGCCTGCCCGAGAAGCGCGCGGGGGTGGCTGATGTGGAAGACCGAATGCGGCGACGATGTCGTCTTGGCCGACCTCTGTGCTCGCTGCGCGTCCCACGCCGACCAGCTGCTCGAGTTGTACGGGGGTCGAGGCCGCAGCTCGATGCGGGTCGCCAGACCCGCTACTGAAGATGTCGTTCGATTGGTGGTTGTACGCCGAGCGTCCGGCATGCTCGTGCGCGGAGCGATCTACGTATTAATCGCGCTGGCGACGTTCTTCGTTGTGACACTGATCACCTCGCGCGACTAAAACGAAGACTAGGACCTGCAGCGCGCAGGTTCCTCCGGCGCCTTGACTTCAGACGGCGAGAGCGTTCTAATCGCCTCTGCCCGCGTCAGCGCTGAAAGGTCTGCATGGTTCGGCACTGAAAACCGCGGTCGAAAGGAGGGGATGCGTGTGAAGATCTCCCGGCGCAAGGTACTCGCGAGCATGTTTGCAGGCTTGGCACTCGCGGTAACGATCGGCCCTGCCTTCGGTGACGCAGGAGGCGGCCCGGGCAGCAACAACGGCTGCGCCGGCCACCAGCCGCCACCCCCGCCCAGCGGGGGATGCGGTAACTAACCGCTTCTCGGTTCATGAGAGCCCCGCGCCTACGCTCGGCGGGGCTCTCTACCCCCGCCCCCGCGGACCCGCGCCGTCTTCGACCCCAGGACCACCGCGCGCGTCCGTTCGCTCGATTGGTCGGAAATTGCGGCAGACCGTTCGATGCCTTTCGTGAAGCGGAGAAGGAGGGATTCGAACCCTCGATGGAGGCATTCACCCCCATAACGCCTTAGCAGGGCGCCGCCTTCAGCCACTCGGCCACTTCTCCGCGGGTCCGCGCAGGATAGCCGAGGCGGGGGTCAGGTCTTGCATCCGGTCACGCCGTTCGTGTTTGGATGCACGAGCCCACGGTGATCTTCTCTGCTGGGGGCCGGCGCGACGAGGGGTCTCGCCCGGGAAGCCCTGCGGCAAGCATTCCCGAGTGTTTCTCCGCTTGGGCGCACGCTGGCCCCCGCGAAATCCGGTCAGCCGCCGAAGAGCGCTCGACGAAAGGCGGCGCGGAATGGCGCTGCGAGCTCCTGACTATAGGTTGCTGTGATGTGCGAGGAGAGATCCAAGCGGGTGATGGTCTTATTGATGACCAGCGGACACAGGTAGACAAGCTTCGTTCGCGATGTGCGGGCGCAGAACCAGCCTCGCGTATCAATAAATCCGATGTGCCGCTTTCGTGCATTCGCAGCCACCTTTAAATCTCCGCTGAGCTGCGTCTTGGTCACCGTCGTGCTACACGTCCGCATTGTCGCGTGCGGAGCCAACACGCAGTCGAGGGGTTGGCGCTTCTGAGGCGGCGGGTCGCCAATGATGACGACGCTCGAGGAGAAGCGCTTCATCGTCGTCGTCAACGCTGAGACAGATGCCGCCGCCTGGACTGGTAAATGATGGATGTCCCACGCACCCCCGACTAGCGTGACCTGCGGATGCATGGACTTTGCTTGTCCGACAGCCCACTTGTACCAGGCAGGGCATTCGGGCTTGGACGGATAGCGGAGCCACGAGCTGGGAGCGCACGCCGACTTCACGAGCGGGACGACTACCCAACCATCCGTATCCGCGGTAGCCAGAATTGCGGGCATCCAATGCTGCAGGTGCGAATCACCCATAACGACGATCGTCTTCGCGCTGGAGGCGTCACCGAGTCGGCAGATCTTGCTCGACGAAGTCTCGCCCTCAGACGGGACACATCCAGACGGAAACGAGTAATTGTCTTTGAGCAACTTGTCGACCGGCGGGCTGAGCGGCGTGGGTAGTGGTGCTCCTCGACGTGCTGCGTTGACCGCAGCGACCACCGCAGGTAGAGGCTTGGAGTCGGCACGCGCAGTCGCAGCTAGGTAAGGGTCCGCTAGCGCCGCTGGACTCACGCGTGCGGCAGCTACGTCAAAGTGCGCTGCCTTGTCGTCAAGTGCGCTGAGCGTTATGACGGCGATGACCGAAACCGTCGCGGCTGACACAGGCCACAGGACGACTCCGGCGGGCGAACGCCATCTCATCTGCCTGATCGGATTCTCGAACAGGCCATAGCTCACTATAGACACGGCAAAGGCGCCGGAAACGAGGAGAAGTTTCGTCCCGACCGAAAGTTCGTGGCCCGCGTATAGGAGCGCGATCACGAGAGCCGGCCAATGCCATAGGTAGAAGGCGTACGACCTGTCGCCGACATAACGGAATGGCCCGAGTGAGAGCAGACGGCCGACGCCGAGCTTTACTTGCTGCTCGCCGATACCCGCTGCGATCACAAGAGCGGCGCCGAGAGTAGGCAACAATGCGGAGTAGCCTGGGAATGGCGTGCTCTCGGAGAATGCTACGGCGGCGCAGCCAATGCAGACGAGACCAATCCAGCCAATAGCAGCGCGTAAAGGCGCAGGTGCGCGTGCGAAACCACCTGCGGCTATCGCGAGAGCTGCACCGAGACCCAATTCCCATACACGGGCAGCCGTAGAAAAGTATGCGGCGGCCGGCTTGACGCTGGTGTAGTGGATCGACCAGGCGAGCGACGCAGCCGAGACGGCGATGATGACGGCGAGGAGCCGACGTCTTCGAGCGGAGTTGAGCGCGTCTGCTCGATCAGGAGAGGGACGAAACCGTCGCAACACGAATCCGAAGAGCACGACGGAGAGGAGTCCAGGCCACACCAGATAGAACTGCTCCTCCACCGATAGCGACCAAAAGTGTTGGATGGGCGAGGGCGGTTGGCTCTGCGCGAAATAGTCGGTTCCTTCCCTGGCAAATCGCACGTTGGAAACCAAGAACGACGCCCAGATGCTGTCGGATACCGCTTGCCGCGCCCGAACGAAGTTGAGCAGGTAGTAGGCGACAAGGTCGGTCGTGACGAGAGTGAGCGCCGCTGCCGGAAGAATTCGCCGTGCACGCCGAGCGTAGAAGTTGGAGAGCGAGAGGTAGCCGTGCTTCGAGACTCCAGCAAGCAAGATCCCTGTGATGAGGAAACCGGAAAGGACGAAGAACACATCGACGCCGACGTAGCCGCCCTTCAAGAAACCAACGCCGGCGTGCGCGAGCACGACCAACAGCACAGCAACAGCTCGAAGACCCTGGATGTCGTCTCGGTGCCTCACCGCAGTACTGCGCCCCGCTCCCCTCGCAGATGAAACAGATTATGGAACCCAGCGCAATGAACGACAAGAGCGCCGGAGAGCCTGCGTCTGCTCCAGCGGCTCAGAGCTGCTGCTCTACGAGCTATGTGGCTCTACGAAGCGGAGGGGGAGGGATTTGAACCCTCGTCGGACCCAAGAGCCCGAAACGGTTTTCGAGACCGCCGCATTCGACCGCTCTGCCACCCCTCCGACGGACTGCACAGGGTAGCTACGAAACCGTGATGTCAACCTTCATTCCGGCCGCCTCGTGGCCGGGGACGGTGCAGTAAAGGTGGTACTTGCCCGCCTTTAGGGTGACCGTGAGCTGAGCGCTGCCGCCCGGCTGGATCAGCTTCGTCTTCTCGCCGCCCTTGATCGCGAGGTCGTGCTCGATCTTCCCGGCGTTCTTGACGTCGAACGTGATCTTGCCGGCCTTCAGGTCCGTCGAGCTCAACGCGATCTTGAACTCGGTCTCCGTCGCCTGCACGGTCGTCGCCTGAGCCTTCGGAGCCGTCGACGTCGTCGCGGCAGTTGTTGTCGTCGTGGCTGCAGTAGTTGTGGCCGGTTGCGTGGTCGTTGTGGGCGTGGACGTCGTCTCGGCCACGCGCTCTCCCCCACCCTCCTTCTCCTCTGCGCCGAAGACCTCGACCGCCGTCAGCATCCCGAAGAAGAAGACGAACGCGACGACGATGAACGCCGGCAGCCCGCCGCCCGGGTACTGCGGGCGGAAGCGCGGGAAGAGGAACGACGACGCCAGCGCGAAGGCGATGAAGGCTGCGCCGGTGACGGCGAGCCCGACCTCATGCCCGGTCGAGAGGGCGAGCGGCACGGGAGGATCCTAGGTGCTCGCGAGGAGGCGGCGCTCTTCCCTTCGGCGATATGTCCGCAGGCCGAGCACGCCGACCACGGCGAGCACGATCAGAGGGCTGAGGACGATCAGCAGGAACAGGATCACCGCACCCGCGCCCGCGAGGAACGACCCGGCGTCACGCGCTGCGCGCTCGAACCGGCCGGCGGCGCCGCCCTTCTTCGCGGGGACGACCGGCTTCTGCGTCGTGAGCGAGAGCGAGATGCGCGAGAACGCCGCCTCGTCGAGCGTCGCCTTGTGCGCCCGGGTCGCGCGGGTGAGATCCGCGCGAGCCTGCTGCAGCTGGAGCTGCAGCCGGATGCGGACGTCCGCCGGAATATCGCCCTTCAACTGCTCGGTCGCACGCGCGATGAACATCTTCAGCCGCACGATGCGCTCCCGCTGCTGCCGCAATGCCTGCTCGAGATCGACGATCGAGAGTTGGCGGTTCAGGACGGTCCCGAGCTCGCTCAGCTGCACGAGCGCTGCCTCGACATGCCCGATGGGGACGCGCAGGACGAGGTCCGCCTGGCCCGGCTGGCCGGTTTGTGTGTACTGCCGCACCGACGCGATATAGCCACCGTACGAGCGGACGACCCGCATCGCCTCGTTCGTGCGATCCGTCAGCGCATCCAGATCCTTGACGCGCAGCGTCATCGTCGCCTCGTAGTCCTGATGCCGCGCAGGGTTGGGCGGAACGACCTGGTCAGAGCCCGCTACCGGCCCCAGCGACAGCCCGAAGTCCTGCCGCGTCGTCACCGTCCCGAAGTGAGGGCTGCTCAGATCCGGCTGCTTCTCCCCGGGCACACCTCTCGCCGAAAACGACTGCCGCTCGGGGCCGGAGTTGAGCACCCCGTGAACAACCGCGGCGACAACGAGGCCGAGCGCGCACGCCGGCGCGAGCACGAGCAGCGAGCGCCGCCACGGCAACCCGGGCAGGCTGCGCCGAGGCGCGGGCTCGCCGAGAGCGCGCACCCGCTCGCGCACACCCTCGGGCGCGGCGGACGGCATTGCACGCAGCTCGCGCACGAGCTCCTCGAACTCGCGCTCGAAGTCCACCGTGTCAGTCGCGGGCATCGCTCATCATCTCCTCGAGTCGTTTCAGGGCTCGGCTCAGCCGGGTGGAGCACGCGGTCACGCTGATGCCGAGGATGCGCGCTGTCGTCGCCCCGTCCAGCTCCAGCAGAACCCGCAGCGCGACCACCTCGCGCTCGGAGGGCGACAACTGCGCCAGCGCCGACTCGAGCGCACTCGGGCCGAGCGCCGAGTCGTCCACCGCGGGTGCGCCCCGCGCGTACCGCTCCTCGCGCCGCCGCCGCCGTTCTTCCGCGCGGAAGTGGTCGAGCGCGGCGCTGCGGGCGATGCGACACAACCATGCACGCGGAGTGCCGCGCCGCGGGTCGAAGCGCCGCCAGGTCCGAAACGCCTTCTCGAACGTCGCGCCGGTCAGGTCCTCGGCGACCGTCCGGTTGCCGGTGAGGAACAGCAGATAGCGGTGCACCGCATCAAGCTCCGATTCGGCGACCGCCGCGAAGGAGGGCCGGTCGACATGCAGGCCGGGCCACGAGGTCGTAACCGCGTTCACGGCCCTCATACGCCGCCGCCGCCCCGAAACGTCACATGGAGATTGTCTCTAGCAGGGACCCGCGGCGGCAGTACCGCCGGGGCCGGTGAAATGCTGCACAGCGGTGCCGGCGCCGGCCTGGAGGCAGTACGACGCCACATCGGCACGAGCGAGAGTGATACCGAAGGCGGGCGGCAACGTCGCGCCGGCGTACGTCGCGTTCTCGGCGTGGAAGGCTTCGAGCTGAGTCGCCGCAGCGGTGAAGTTCATCGAGGCGACCCCCGCGTTTGCCTCCCGCTCGGCGTCCTGCGCGGTCGCCGAGGTCGGCCCGCTGTGCTGCATGTTCATCGCCATGAGGATGGCGACGAGCGCCAGCGAGCAGACAATCGAGATCAGACCAAAAGCACGGCCCATGGGGCCGTTATCGGAACGGCCCCGACCGTGCTTGAGCGCAGCGAGGCGCTTTAGGCGGGCGGTCTCGGAAGTTCAGAGCGTCGGGTGGCCAAGAGTGCTGGTTAAGACGGTCGCGCGAGCGAAGCCCGCGCGACCTCTCTGCGGCGCCGCCGAGTCGGCGCCTTATTCCTCGACCCAGCTGGCCTCTTCGGCCCAGCTGGCGAGGCCGCCTGCGCCACTGACCACCGACGCTATGGGAGCCTCACCCGAGCCCTTGCCCGGGTGTGCCGCCGCAGCGCCAGGGCCGGCCAATGCCGCGAGCGCCGCGATCAACGCGATGATCGCGGCTCCACGCTTCCCTGAAGTCTTTCTAGCCATTCCCCTTTTCCCCCTCGCTCAGCGCTTTCGCGCATGAACCGCAGTCACGAACCAACTGAGCAGACTCTGTGGCGGCTTCTGAAGCCGTGCCTCCCCCTTCCGGGGGAGAGACCTCCGCAATTCACTCGATCGGGTGATCAGCCGGGAGCTCGGCATCCCCCCAGAACGAGGGGACGACCTCTCAAGCGCAAGAAAGTGAAGGCGGCGGCATCACAGAGGGAGCAGCACTTCCATGGGTCGAGCCCCGGCAGCAGGCCGCAAGTTGCCGGGGCTTTCTTTTTTCACCACGGCAGCTCCCGGCTCAACAGCGATGCGAGCCGGCGCTTCGGTTCCTCGAAGTGGCGCTCGAGCCGCGCGCGCGTCGCCGGCGACATCTGCTCGTACTCGCGCTCGAAGATGCGCGGATACGAAGGCAGGTCGCGCGCCTCGACGCCGAGGAACTCGAGCACGCGGCGATACGTGCCGGCGGGATCCGCGGCGAGCTCGTCGGTGAGCAGCACGAGCAGCTGCTCGCGCGGGAAGCTCGTGAACCAGCGCTCGAGCTGCTCCGCGTAGCGTCCACGCGCGAGATACGTGTAGTTCCACCAAGCCTCGCTGAAATACGACGCGTCGCTAAGCATGTGCTCGACCTCGCCGCGCATGCGCTCGTCCTCGCGGTCGATCGCGTCTTCGAAGGAAAGCGGCTCGCGGCCGAGCGCGACCTCGTGCTGGTAGTGCGAGAAGGCACGG
>JBKPGW010000059.1:0-1455 GCA_046729555.1 Actinomycetota bacterium
TGAAACTAAAGGAAGCGATGGTGGCAGCGGTGCCGGCCCACCTAACTGGTGGGGTCGGACCCGGCTGGGTTCAGACCCCAGGCCTTTCAGAGCCCGGCATACGGGGCGACGCTCATGTACTTGAAGCCGCTGTCGACGGCGAGGGTCACGATCACGGCCGACGGGCCCAGCCGCTCTGCCAGCCTGTGAGCGCCGACGACGTTTGCACCGGTCGAGATGCCCGCGAAGATGCCCTCCTCCTGTGACAGGCGGAGCGTCATCGCGAGCGCGTCCTCGTCGGCGATCGGCTCGAGGTGATCGACTCGCTCGGGGTCCCAGTGCGGCATCACGATTCCGGTCCAGCCCTGGATCGCGAACGAGCCAGCCGGGCCGCCGCTGATCGCCGCCGAGCCCGCCGGCTCGTGTGCCTGGATGAAGACGCCGCGCGGCTTGAGCGCCTCGGAGACTCCCATCACCGATCCGGCTGTGCCGAGACCGTGGCAGAACGCTGTGACGCGCCCTTCCGTCTGCTCCCAGATCTCACGCCCGAGGTGGTCGCGGTGGTGCGCGATCGGATAGGGGTTGTTGAACTGGTCGGTGGCATAGTGGCCGGGTCGGGCGGCCAGCTCGCCGGCGCGCGCGACCATGTTGTGGATGTCCTGGGGCGTCACCCGGGGCCGGCCCTCGACCGACGGGATGACATCTAGCTCGGCGCCGAGGGCGCGCATGAGCTCGAAGCGTTCCTCCGTGAAGCAGTCGGCGATCACGATCAGGCAGCGATAACCCTTGGCGCGGCAAACGAGTGCGAGCGCCGGCCCGGTGCTTCCGCCCGTGTACTCGACGACGGTGTCACCGGGCCCGAGCATGCGCTCGCGCTCGGCTCCCTCGACCATCGCGAGCGCCATCCGGTCCTTGAGCGACCCGGTCGGATTGCGGTACTCGAGCTTCACCCACAGCTCCGCGCCGTTCGCAGGCGCGCAGCGCGTCAGGCGCACGAGGGGTGTGTTGCCGATGGTCTCGAGAATCGAGGACACCGTCCGGGGCTAGAGCTCGCGGTCGATCGTGTAGAGGGGCCGTCCCTCCACGTCGCGCTGGATGCGACCGAGGTACTCGCCGATCAGGGCGAGGATGAAGCCCTGGATGCCGAGCACGAACAGGACCGCGACCCCGCCGAAGAGCGGTCCCGGGAAGTTCGACTTGCCGATCCAGTAGACGACGCCGTACGTGCCGAGCGCGACCGCGAGCAGCGAGCAGATCATCCCGAGGGCGACGCCGATCCACTGGATCGGCTGCGGCCAGAAGCCGGCGAGCACGTGCAGCGCCATCCGCGTCAGTCGCAGCGGTGAATACCGTGACGGGCCCCGGCGCGGAGAGTGCGCGACGTCGACCTCGATCACGCTGGCGCCGCCGGAGAGGACGAGCGCCTTCGTGAACTTCTGCTTCCCGATCGAGCCGAGCATCGGCTCGACAGCCGAG
>JBKPGW010000060.1:0-3305 GCA_046729555.1 Actinomycetota bacterium
GAAGCGGTCATTGATCTCGCCCGTCGCACCGCCCGCCCAGCCGGGATAGGCGACACCGCTCTGATTCACCACAACGGGCACGCGCCGGCGGCGCGCGAGCGCCAGCAGGGGCCGGAGGTCGCGCGGCAGCCAGGTCGAGCCGAGGTAGAGCAACGAGAAGTCGGTCGGGCTGTTCGGGAAACGCCCGGCAAGGCGCTGGAACTTCGCCGTGCCGCCTGCGACCGGCTCCCCCGGCCCTGGCACGCGGTCGTGCCCGTAGAACACGCGCACCCCGGGCCCCGGGCGGCGCGCGGCGAGGAGGCGTAGCCAGCGCAGGGCTGCGCGGCCGTAGCGGCCGGCCCGGTCAAGCACGGCGAACGAAGCCTTCCAGCAACTTTGCCCAGAGCAGATCGAGCCGCTCCTCGGCGTGCGCCTCCGCGGTCGCACGTCCCGACGCCCGCAACCGTGCTCGCAGCTCGGCGTCCTGGTGCACGCGCTCGACCGCCGCGACGAGCGTGTCGACGTCCTCGACGTCCGCCAGCAGGCCGTTCTGCCCGTCGACCACGAGCTCCGTCGCCTGGCCCACGCGCGTCGTGACGAGCGGAGCGCCCGTCGCCATCGCCTCCAGCACCGCCTTCGGGCCGCCCTCCTGCCGCGAGGTCACGAGACAGACGTCCACGCCGTGGTACGCACGCGCGAGCTCATCGCGCGAATCCACGAGGAGATGGCGGTGCGGGACGCCGAGACGTTCGAGCTCGCGGCGGACGTACCCGCGCGCCGGCCCTGTCAAGAGCACGGACAGGTTCGGAATCGATTCGCGGAGGCGCGCCACGACGGCGACGAATGTGTCGGGGCCCTTGAGCAGCTTCGGCTCGAGTCCGTCGGCCATGCCGACGCCGTCCTTGAGGAACGAGCCGATCACGAACTCCGACCGCGCGCTCTCGGGCGCGAGCGGGAAGTACTCGAGATCGACGCCGATCGGGATCCGGAACACTCGCTCGGCGGGGACGCCGGCGCCGACCACGAGCTCGTGCATCTCCGCGTGGGTCACCTGAACCCGGTCGATTCGCGCCGCGTGCTGCCGCAACAGCTCGTAGGCGCGGTCGAACTCGGGGTAACCGGGCGTGCCCGGGCGTCCGTGGAAGTAGCTGAGGCCGAGCCGGTGCGACGACTCGAGCCAGCGCGCATGGAGGGCGTTGAAGTGGTTGTGCTGGAACACCGCCTGCCGTCGGGCGAGGCGCAGGAGCGCGTTGCGCCCGACCCGGTAGCCGAGTCGATTCGCGGTTGCGACGAGACGCGCGCGGTCGTCGTCGATCGACCACCCGAGCCGGTCGCCGACGACGAAGAGCCGCGAGTACGCGCGCATCACGGCCGCAGCGCTTCGAGGTAACGGTCGGCGACCTCGGAGAGCGGTGACACGCGGATCGCCGCGCGTCGCTCGTCGAGCTCGTCCCGCAGCCGTGCGAGGACGCCGGACAGCTCCTCCGCGGCATCGAAGCCGATGCCGGCGTCGCGCACGAGCTCCGGATGCCCGCCGCTGCGCAGGAACGCGGCCGGGAGGCCGCTCGCCAGGCCTTCGAGCAACGCGTTCGAGCACGGGTCGTCGCGGCTGGGCGCGAGAAAGACGTCCTGCGCACGGAGCAGGTCGGCAAGCGGTCGCGACGGGAGCGGTCCGACGACGCGGATGCGCCGAAACGTCTGCTGTGTGCGACCGGCGAAGGTGAGCTCGTAGGAGTTGAGGTCGAGGTTCTCGTCCAGCCAGGTCAGCACCTCCGAGCCCTTGCGCGGATTGTCCGACCAGCTCGTCGTGATCACGCGCAGGCGCCTCCCCTCGAGCGGCTCGCGCGTAGGCGGCGGATGGAAGATCGCCGGATCGACGGAGTTGTGGATCACGATGGGGTCGCGCAGCTCGAGCCCGAGCTCGCGGTGCTTCTCGAGGCTGTAGCGGGACTGCAGGATCGTCGTGTCCGCAAGCGCGTTGATCTCCACGATCCGGCGATCGGTGCCGTCGTCGAAGCCGCGGTAGACGCCGATCGGCCCGTCGACGCGGTGCACCATCCGCACCCCGTCGCGCACGAAGCGCCGGAGCCTGCGGAAGTCGAAGTTGAACGAGTTGTAGAGGCAGGCCGACGTTTGCCCGGAGAGGCGATTGACCTCGACATCGAGGCCGCGGCCGCGGAGCTCGCCGACCAGCGCCAGCAGAAACTGGTTGCCGCCGCCGTACGGCGGAGCCTGAAACTCATGAAAGATCGCAAGGTCGCTGCGACGGCGTCGAGATCGCACGAAGTCCCGCTCGGTAGCGGCTCTTCTTAACAGGACTTTTACGAACGCCCGTCCACGCATGCTTGATGATTCTCGCGTCCCGGCGTCGTCGGCGATCCCGCTACCATCCGCCGGTCAACCGGGTCCAGCAAGACCTGCACAGCACCGGAGAAAGGGAGTCCCAATGCGTTTCACCCGGGTCGTACTGCTTGCCTGCCTGGTCGCGCTCGTGGTTGTGCCGACCGCGCTCGCGATCAGATTCACCGACGAAAGTTTCTCTCCGCCGGTTGGCGAGACCGGCAAGGCCTATCCGAATTGGAGCTTCACCGGCGCTGGGGGTTGCGGCCCGGCATTGCCGTACCAGTTCCGCCTTCTCGACAGCTCGGCTCCGCCTGGGCTGACGATTGACACGAGTGGGCTCGTCCACGGCGTTCCAACCCAAGAGGGCGAGTTCGGGTTCTGGCTCGAGTTGAGTGACGAGAACCCACCGTCGGCGGATTGGTGCCGGCCTGCGTCGGCTCAGCGGTATTTCGTGATCAAGATCGTTCCGGGTCTGAACATCGTGCAGCGGCAGAGCTCGCTCGGCGGCGCGTTCCTCAATCGGCCATATAACTTGCAGCTGACGGCCACAGGCGGCGGCACGCTCACCTGGTCGCTGCTCTCGGGCGCGCTGCCGACGGGTCTGGCGCTGAACAGCTCCACCGGCGCGATCTCCGGTACGCCGACGGCAACAGGCGACTTCACGTTCAAGATCCAGGTGAAGGACACGGGCACGCGCTCGGACTCGCAGACATACACGCTGTCGATCGTCCAGCCGCTGCAGATCGGCTCGCCGAAGACCAGCGTCGGCGAGGTCGGCATCCCGTACCAGCTCGGCCCGCAGGCGACGGGCGGCAGGCCCGGTTACAGCTGGTCCCTCGACGCCGCCAGTGTGCTTCCAGCCGGCCTGGCGCTCGACGCTGCGACGGGGGCGATCAGCGGCACGCCGACGACGGCGGGCAAGTCTGTACTCAAGCTCACCGTGACAGACACGCTCGGCCTCAAGACGACGCTCAACCTGTCGC
>JBKPGW010000061.1:0-7082 GCA_046729555.1 Actinomycetota bacterium
AAGGGGTCGGAGGCGCACTACAAGCCGGTGCATCTCAGCCTCGTCCGGCAGGCAGGCTACGACGTCGCGTTCACGGCGGTGTCCGGCGCCAACTCGCCCGCGACGGATCCGCTGCAGCTGCGCCGCTACAACATCGAGCCGTACTCGCCGCGGACGTTCGAGCTCGTCCTCGCGGGCGCCTGCGACCTGATCTCGCTCAAAGACACGGTCACAGGCACGCGCGCACGGCGCGTCTTCAACGCGGCGCTCGGCACGTCGACGAAGTAAGTGGCCGGCTACGAGCTGGCGACGTACGAGCCGGCACAACGGGAGGACTACCTGCGCCTGCTGCACGACGCGTGGGGCGATCTGGCGCTCACCGGCGCGGAATTCGACTGGTGGTTCCGCGAGAACCCGGCGGGGTCACTGATGTCGGTGGCGCGCGCAAATGGTCGAACCGTCGGAGTCGCGTCGCATTCGCTCTTCCGGGCCGTACTCGACGGCGAGGAGGCTCTGGCCAGCTTCTCCGTTCATGCGACCACTGCTGCTGATGCCCGTGGGCAGGGAATCTTCGAGGCGCTCGAGCGGAAACACGAGGAAGAGGCTCAGGAGCGGGGTGCCGCGGTCGTCCTTGCCTTTGCGTCGAAACCAACCGCTCCGATTTTTCTCGGTCCGCTCGGTTGGTCGGAGATCGGGCGGCTGCGGGTCTGGGCGCGTCCGTTTCCGCGCCTCTGGAGCAGGCCGCGTTCAGTCGGCCGGATCGAGCGTTTCCGCCACGCCGGCGACGCTGCTGCAGCCTGGCCGAATCACATCATTCGGGACGCTCGTCATGTGAACTGGCGCTACCTCGAGTCGCCGCGGCGGTACGAGGCATTCGCGTGGGGTGGCACGTACGCAGTCTTGGGCCACAAGGAACATCGAGGCACGCGCGTCGCCTACATCGCCGACCTCGTCGGCCAACCGAAGCCGCTTCTCAAAGCCTGTTTGGGCGTGGTCGATCACGATGTTCGTGCCGTCGTCGCCGTTCCCCCGCCGGGACACCGGGCGGCCTATGCGTCTCTCGGTTTCTTCCCGACCCGCACGTCGCTCTGGTTCATGGGAAAGGCGCTTGCGGGCCGTCTCGATCCGGATCGCCGCGCGTGGCGCTTCACGCTCGGCGACACCGACTTCTTCTGATGAAGCGCCACCGCTTCTTGACGCAGAGCGTCGACCCCGCGCATCCGGCGCTCGCCGCGACGATTCCGAAGATCCGCGCGCTGGCGGCGCGTGTCGACGAGGTCGTCGTGCTCGCGCAGTCCGCGGACGGCGCGCAGTTGCCGGACAACGTCGAGGTGCGGACGTTCGGCGCGCCGACGCGGCCCCGTAGGCTCGTCCACTTCGAGCGCGAGCTATCCCGCGCGTTGCCGGGCGACGCCGTTGTCGCGCACATGATTCCGGTCTACGTCCTGCTGGCGGCGCCGCTCGTGCGTCCGCGTCGGATTCCGCTGCTGCTCTGGTACACACACTGGAAGGCGTCCGCGCAGCTGCGCGCGGCTGCCCGCCTCGCGACGGCGATCGTCAGCGTCGATCGGCGCTCCTTCCCGCTCGAGTCGGCGAAGGTGCGGCCGATCGGGCACGGTATCGACGTGAGCGAGTTCGACTGCGCGGATCGCGATGAACACGCGGGCACCCACGCCCTCGTGCTCGGCCGCTATTCGCCTGCCAAGGGGATCGCGACGATCTTGCGCGCTGTGCAGGAGGTCGACGGCGTCGAGGTCGAGCTGCACGGCGCCGCGCTGAACGAGCTCGAGCGCCGGCATCGCGACGAGCTTGCGGCGCTCGGCGTGGCGCTGGGCGACGCGGTGCCGCGCGCAGACGTGCCCGGACTGTTCGCTCGGTCGGACGTCCTCGTCAACAACATGGAAGCCGGCGCGCCCGACAAGGTCGTCTACGAGGCGGCGGCAGCCTGTCTCCCCGTGCTGGCGTCGAATCCCGTCTTCGACGAGCTCTTCTCCGGCTACCCGCTCTTCTTCGAGCGCGAGTCGCCCGAGAGCCTGGCCGAGCGGCTGCGCTGGTTTGCGGCACTGAGCGCAGCCGAGCGGGCCGAGATCGGGCGGACCTTGCGCGAGCGGGTCGCACGGAGGCACTCGGTCGACACCTGGGCGGACGGCATCCTGGCGGCCGCGACATGAACGTCCTCCACTTGCAGAAGGTCGCCGGCATCTCCGGCTCGGAGGCGCATCTGCTGTCGCTGCTGCCGCAGCTGAAGGAGCGCGGTTGGGACGTGCGCTTCCTGATGCTGCACGAGCACGAGCCCGGGGCCTGGGACTTCGCGCGTGAGTTGAAGGCGCGCGGGATCCCGCTCGACGCGATCCCGCTCGCCGCCGACGTGGATCCGATGGCCTTCGTCCGCATCGCCGGCTACCTCGCTCGCCTCCGCCCACGGATCCTGCACACGCATCTCGTGCACGCGGATGTCTACGGGCAGCTCACCGGCGCGCTGACGGGCGTGCCGATTCGCGTGTCGACGAAGCACGGCTTCAACGAGTTCCGCGAGAACCGTGGGTTTGCGCTCGGCGACCGCGCGATCGCGAGCCTGGCTCACACACATATCGCGATCTCGCGCGGGCTCGCTCGCTACCTCGAGGAAGTGGAGGGCTTCGACGGCTCCAGCTTCGAGATCGTCCACTACGGGATCGAGCCGGACGGCGAGCCGCGGCCTTACCGAGGCCACGAGCCGCGGCTGCTCTGTGTCGGGCGGCTGATCCCGATCAAGGGTCACATCGTGCTGCTGCGCGCGTTCGCGGCGGCCCGGGAGCAGGTGCCGTCGCTGCGGCTCGACATCGCCGGCCGGGGCCCGCTCGAGCCCGCGCTGCGCGCTCTGGCGAAGGAGCTCCGCGTCGAGGACGCCGTCAACTTCCTCGGCTACGTCGCGCCGGTTCAGCGGGCCATCGAGGAGGCGGCGATCGTCGTCGTCCCCTCGATGGGCGAAGGCTTCGGGATGGTGGCGCTGGAGGCGATGGAGCGTGCCCGTCCGGTTGTGGCTGCGGAGATCGGCGGCCTGGGCGAGCTCGTCGAGGACGGCGTCACCGGCCGTCTGGTTCCTGCCGGCGAGGCGGAGCCCCTCGCCGACGCGCTCGTCCGCCTCGCCTCGGACCTTCCCCGAGCGGCCGAGATGGGCGAAGCCGGCCGGCGTCGCGCCTTGGACCAGTTCCTCCAGGAACGCTGCACCGACCGCACGGAGCTGCTGTACGAGCAGGCGCTCAACGGGGGGCTATACGGCGGGGGACTCCCCCCCCCGGGGTCACACCCCGGACGCTCGGGAAAGCGCTGTCTCGTAGACCGCCAGCGTGCGGTCTGCCATCTCCGCGACGCTGAACTCGGCGCGCGCGCGTGCGCGGCCCTTCTCGCCGTAGCCGGACGGCTCGGAGAGGCTGCGGTTGACCGCGGCTGCCAGTGCGGAAGGGTCGTCGGGTGGCACGAGGAGGCCGGTCTCACCGTCGGCAACGATCTCCGGAATCGAGCTCACGTTCGTCGCGACGACCGGGAGAGAGGCGAGCATCGCCTCGAGCAGGGCGAGGCCGAAGCCCTCCCAGCGCACGGGATGCACGAGCACCGAGGCTCGGCGCAACCACGCGGCCACGTCGGGCACGCGTCCCGGCAGGTACACAGGGACGTCGAGCTCGTGTGCCAGCTGCTCGAGCGCCTGCCGCTGAGGTCCCTCGCCGAGCACGACGAGATGTGCTCCGGGGATGTCGGGCATCGCGCTGATCGCCACGTCGATGCCTTTCTGTGGCTCGAGGCGACAGACGCCGAGCAGCACACGCGCGTCGGGCGGCACCGGATCCGGCGGATTCGTTCCCCACGCCTTTGGCAGGTCGTCGAGGCCGTAGTGGATCACCTCGACCTTCTTGGCCGGCAAGCCGACACGCTCGACCTGGAAGCGGGCGAGCGAGTTGGTGATCGCGATGATTCGTGCCGCCCGGCGCGCGAGCGCACGCTCGACGAACCGGAACGGGCCGGCACGAAACGGGTCGTCGTTGTGCTTGGTCGAGACGAGCCGCCGCGCACCGAGTGCGCCGTACACGTCGGCATGCACGAGATGGGTGTGGACGAGGTCGGCGCGGCGCACGGCTCGGCGAACGCGCCACGCCAGCAGCCCGTCGACGTCGCGTGGCGCCGGCACGCGCTCGTACGGGACGGTCAGGGCCTCGTAGAAAGGATCCGGCGCGCGCGAAGGATCGTCGAGGCCGAGGAAGCTGACGTCGACGCCGCGCTCCGCCAGCGCCGGCAGCAGGGTCAGCAGATGCCGCTCGGAACCGCCGATCCCGCCGATCCGGTGGACGTGCAGGAGCTTCACGTCGAGCGCAGCCGGCGGCCCAAGACCCGCTCGAAGACAGCGGCGGCGAGCAGGGCGATCAAGAAGTCCGTCGGGATCCGGTACCGCGTCGCGCCGACGAAGACGACGGCGGCCACCGTCTGGTACGCGAGGATGGCCAGCGCCAGCGCGGCGAACCGCCTGGGCGCGTACAGGAGCCCGAGCAGCCCGAGCGCGTAGAGCAGCGAGGTGTACACCGGCTGCGCCCAGGTGCGCACAGCGCCGTGACCAGAGTCTGTCGCCGACGCTGTCGTGCGCGGATCCCACTCCATCCGCATCGCCAGGCCGGCCAGCTTCGCCTTGGCGCCGGGATGGTCACGAACGAAGAGCCACGCCCGGTGCTGGTAGTAGGACTGGTTCGCGCACTCGTCGATGTCGGACTTCCCGCGCCCCTGCTGATAGATGACGCGTGCCTCTTCCGGGTTCGGGAAGGGATGGCCCGGTGGATCCTGGACGTCGTCGATCCACTTGCCGTGGGAGAGCAAGTCGTACGTCTGCAGGTTGTTCGCCTTCCACAGCGCCCGGCCGTCCGTCGTCAGCGCGAAGCAGCCGACCTCGACGCGATTGCGGACGACCCAGGGTGCGACGGTCACCGCGGCAGCCGCGATGACGGCGAGCGGCGCCCAACTCCAACCGGTCCGCATTAGGAGATAGAGCGCGACGACGACCGGGAGCGCCAAGAGGCGGACGTTCCCGAGGATCGCCAGCCCGCCGTACACGCCCGCGGCGAACGCCCATCCCAGAGAACGCCGGTCGGCGGCCACCAGCACGCACAGCACGAGCGCGGCCGCGAGCAGCTGATCCAGGATCTCGCGGTTGAGGTGCACGTCGTGCCACACGAGGTACGGGTTCAGCGTCGCGACGACCGCGGCAAACGTCCCCGCCGCACGCGACAGCACGCGCGCGCCGATGAGGTAGACGAGAAATGCCGTGGCGGTCGCGACGAGGATCTGCGCCAAACCGACCGACCACCACTCGCGGCCGAAGATCCAGTAGACCGGAACGAGGAAGAAGCCGTACAGCGGCTGCGTGTATGCGGACGGGTCGCCCGGCACGAGCCCGAACGTCCCGTGGTGCACGAACGTCAGCGCGAAGTCGTCGCTCTTGTCGGTGAACGAGGTGAGGATGTCGTTGCGCTCGTGGATCAGGACCACGAGCCGGGGAGCGACCGCCGCGACGGCGATCAGCCACAGGTGAGCTCTTCTCAAGCTGCGACCAGCACCGGCGCCTCGACGTGCTCGCGCACCCAGAGCTCGAGCATCAGCAGGCACCAGAGCCGGTGGCCGTGGTCGGCGTGGCCCGACGCGTGCTCGTCGAGCAGCCGCGTCACCGTGTCCGGACGGAACCAGCCGCGGTCGCTTGACAGCACGTCGTGCGCGAGCTCGCGCAGGTCGTCGCGGAACCAGCGTCCGAGCGGGACGCCGAAGCCGGTCTTGCCGCGTGTTGCGACATCCGTGGGGAGGTCGTCGGCGAAAGCGCGTCGCAGCGCGACCTTCCCTTCGCGTCCATGCGTCTTCAGCCGGTCCGGCAACGCCAGACCGAGCGACATCACGTCGTGGTCGAGGAACGGCGAGCGCAGCTCGAGCGAGTGCGCCATCGACGCGATGTCGGCCTTCAGCAGCAAATCGCCTGGGAGGTACGTCCCGACGTCGAGCAGTTGGAGCGCCGCGATGCCGTCGTGTCGAGGCACGAGCCGGACTGGCTCCGCCTGCTGCGGATCGACCCACAGCTGTTGCCGCAGCTCGAGCGGAAACACCTCCATCAGGCGGCCGTAGCGCTCATGCCGAGGCGAGCCGGCGACGTCGAGGAAGCGTGCCGCCCGATACAACGGCGACCGTGGCTCGCGCCGCGCCGCGGGCAACAGCCGCAGCACGGCCGCTCCAGTTCGGGCGACGACAGTGGGCATACGGTCCGCCATCCCGAGTGCGATGTAGCGCTCGTACCCGGCGAAGGCCTCGTCGCCGCCGTCGCCCGCTAGCGCGACCGTCACGTGACGGCGCGCCTGCTCGGCGATCAGGAACGTCGGGAGCGCGGCCTCGTCGCCGAGCGGCTCGTCGTATGCGGCCGCGAGCCGTGGCAGCGTTGTGGCGACGTCCTCCGTGATGGCGAGCTCCTCATGAACGGTCCCGTAGCGCTCGGCCACGGCGCGTGCGTAGGCCCGCTCGTCGTAGCGCTCGTCGGCAAACCCAACGGTGAACGTGCGCACCGCCTCCGCCGATGCCTGAGCCATCAGTGCGACGACGATGCTCGAGTCGATCCCGCCGGAGAGCAGCGCACCGAGCGGGACGTCGGCGACCAGCCGCTTTCGCACTGCATCGCCGACCCCGGAGCGCACCCGTTCGAGCCACTCCTCGTCGCTCGAGCTTGGCTCGGCCGCCGTGAGCTCCCAGTACCGCTCCAGCCGCTCGTGCTCGCCCTCCGCGACGAGGACGTGCCCGGGCGGCACCTTGCGGATCCCGCGCAGCGCGGTCCCGTCGCCGGGGACGTACTGCAGGGCAAGGTACGCGTCGATTGCTTCGAGATCGACCTCGCGCGACAACCCGGGCAGGCGCAGGAGCGCCTTCAGCTCGGACGCAAAAGCGAGCGTGCCGTCCGCAAGCCGCGTCCACAGCAGCGGCTTCTTGCCGAGCCGGTCGCGTGCAAGCACGAGCCGCTCGCGTGACGCGTCCCACAGCGCGAGCGCGAACATGCCGTGCAGCCGCTCGACGAAGTGCGGGCCGCTCTCCTCGTACAAGTGCGGCAACAC
>JBKPGW010000062.1:0-3804 GCA_046729555.1 Actinomycetota bacterium
CCACAGCAGCGGCTTCTTGCCGAGCCGGTCGCGTGCAAGCACGAGCCGCTCGCGTGACGCGTCCCACAGCGCGAGCGCGAACATGCCGTGCAGCCGCTCGACGAAGTGCGGGCCGCTCTCCTCGTACAAGTGCGGCAACACGGGCGTGTCGCCGGTGCCGCGGACCTCGTGTCCGCGCAGCTCTGCACGTAGCGCCGGGAAGTTGTACGCCTCGCCGTTGAAGACGGCGACGACGTCGCCGGTCTCGTTCGTGACCGGCTGGTAGCCGGTGTCGAGGTCGATCACCTTCAGCCGCTGGTGTCCGAGCACGCAACGGCCGAAGGCGTCGGTGGAGCCGTCGTCGGGCCCGCGGTGCACGATCGCGGCGCGCATCGCGTCCACGAGCTCGGGGTTCGGCGCGCCCGCGGGTGAATAGAGTCCGGCGATGCCGCACACGGGCCCAATACTGCACGGACGGTATGCCGTCGTCTCGTGCCATGTGGAGCGTCCACTGGACGATGAGGTCTGGCGTCGCTTCTCACGGCTGCAGCGCAGGCGTCCGGGGCGCTTCGCGATCGCCGCGCTCATGCGCCCGCCTATGGCCGGCGAGGACGAAGAGCTCTGGCTCGAGCGTGCGCGCGAAGCGCAGGCGCTCGCGCCGCTCGGCCTACACACGCACTGGACGGCACCCGACCACGCCCGCCCGACCGGCGGCGACCCCGCCGCGCTCGTCCGCGAGCAGGGGGCGTGGCTGCGCGCCGCCGGCTTGAACGTCGAGTTCTTCTGCGGCGGCGGCTGGTATCTCGACGCTGACGTCGCTCGCGCCGTCGCCGACCTCGGCTACACGGATTGCACCGCGACGGCATTCAAGCCGTCGTACCTCGAGCCCGGCGCGCCGCATCTCGAGCTGCACGAGCCGGCCTGGCTCGAGCTCGGGTCAGGCCGGCGATTGCTCGAGTTGCCGGCGACGCACTCGATCGGCATGCTCGCCCGCGGCCTGCTCGGCCCCTTCCGCCGCCAGGTCGTGCATGCCTACTTCCACGACACCGACCTGCTCGACCGGCGTCGCACGGCAGCACTGCGTGTCGGGCTCATGTTCCTGGGGCTGAAGCGGACGCCAACCGACCTGCGCGAGCTTCAGCGCGGCTTGCGCCCGACGAAGACGATGTCGTTCGCGAACAGCCTGGGGTGAAGCGGGACGAGCCGGCCTGCGACGAAGTGCACGTGCGTGTCCTCGAAGCCGGCGAGCAGGGCGGCGCGCACATCGGCGCCGGAGAACATCTGCAGGTGCGTCGGGTCGCTCTCGGGTGGGCGCCCGAACAGGAACCGCAACCGTCCCTTGAGCCGGTAGGCGTTCGGCACCGAGCCGACGAACGTGCCGCCGGGTCGCAGCACGCGGCGGATCTCCGCGACGACACGCAGCGGATCGCGCAGGTGCTCGAGCAGCTCCCCGGCGACGGCGACGTCGAAGCTCGCGTCGGGGAAGTCGAGCGGTTGGTCGAGATCGGCCCAATGCATCTCGATCCCGAGCTTCGCCGCTTCGGCCAGCGCCTCGCGGTCGGCATCGACACCGACGACGTCGTTCCCCGCCGCATACGCCTGCGTCAGCGCTCCGTCGCGGCAGCCCAGATCGAGCACGCGTCGCCCCGGGCCGCCCACGTAGCGCCGGAAGAGCGCCTCGCGCTCCGGCCGGGCGAAGACGAAGCCCGCTCCGCGCTCGCTGCGGTTGTGCTCGGCATAGCGCTCGCTGAGGTGGTCCAGGCCCACGACTGCACCAAAGTACACTTGCGCCGGTGAGCACGAAGCCAGCCGTGCCGACTGAGCCGCGGCCGGCGGCGCCTGTCGAGGACATTCGCTCAGCGCGGCCGTACCTGTTCTCGCGCACGACCCTCGTCACCGTCGCCCGCCGCCTCGTGAGCGTCGCCGCGCTCGTTACGCTCGACCTCGCGGGGCTCGTCTTCGGGGTCTACGTCGCCTTGATCTTCCGCGAGCTCTACCTCGGCCAGTGGCCGCCGCTGTGGGGGATCCTCTGGCACACCGAGACGGAGTGGCTGCCGTTTCTGACCGTCATCACCGTCCTCGTGTTCTGGGTCGGCGGCCTCTACCGCCGGCGCGAGTCGCGGGCCGGTCTCGGCCAGGTCGTGCTGTCGCTGATCCTCGTCGCCGTCATCACGATGGCTTTCGGGCTCGGCACCGGCTACCACTTCACGACGTACGGGCTCACGCCGACCGCGCTCGTGCTGACGGCTGTCTTCATCGGCCTGCTGCGCTCAAGCTACGAGGTGCTGACTCGGGACGTGCTGCAACTTGCAGGCGTGCGCCGCCGCGCGATCCTGGTCGGCGAGGGCGAGCACCTCGCGAGGCTCAGGCGCGCGCTCGGCTCGGACCGGAGCGGGATCAGGTACGAGTTCCTCGGCGCGATCGCGCCGAACGGCGACACCGGCGCGCTGCCTCTGCTCGGCGGCCTCGAGGCCGTGCCGCGGATTCTCCGCGAGCACGACGTGCACGAGCTCATCGTCACCGACAGCGGCTTCGGCGAGACCGAGCTGTTCGAGCTCGTCGAGGAGGCGCATCGCTTCGCGGTGAAGGTAAAGATCGCCCCGCGCACGACCGAGCTGCTGCTGCAGCGTGCCGAGTACATCCCGGGCGAAGGCGCGCCACTGTTCGAGCTGCGGCCGCCCGCGCTCGCGGGCTGGGAGTGGGCGGTGAAGCGGAGTTTCGACGTCGTCGTCTCGACCGTCGTGATCGTCGTCGGCTCGCCGGTCTGGGCTGCGATCGCGTGTGCGATCAAGCTCTCGTCGCGGGGTCCCGTCTTCTATCGAGACCGGCGGATCGGACTGGGAGAGCGCCCGTTCGGGATGATGAAGTTCCGCACAATGTACGCCGACGCGGCCGAGCGTCAGGCCGGGCTCGAGGAAGACAACGAAGCGTCGGGGCCGCTCTTCAAGATCAAGGACGACCCGCGCGTGACGACGGTCGGACGCGTCCTGCGCCGCTTCTCGCTCGACGAGCTGCCGCAGGTGTTGAACGTGCTCTGGGGCGAGATGTCGCTCGTCGGCCCGCGGCCGCTGCCGATCCGCGACTACGACCAGCTGCTGCCGTGGCACCGCAAGCGCTATCTCGTGCTGCCCGGGATGACGGGCCTGTGGCAGGTGTCGGGCCGCATCGACCTCACCTTCGACGACCTCGTCCGGCTCGACTTCTACTACATCGAGAACTGGTCGATCTGGCTCGACATCACGATCCTCGCGAAGACGCTTCCGGCTGTTCTCGCGCGTCGTGGTGCCTACTGAACTGCCTGGGGTCTGACCCCGCAAGGGGTCTGACCCCAGCCTTCGGATCAGCGCAGCGTCGACCGAGCGGCCAACTGGCTCAGCCCGAGTAGGCTCGTCGCCGACACGCGCACCACGTAGGTCCCGCGGCGCACGCGCTTGCCCCTGCCGTTGCGTCCGTTCCAGCGCACCGTCACCTGGCCGGCGGGGCGCAGGCCCTTCGCGACGGTTCGCAGGATCCCGCCGGCGCGCGTCTCGACCGTGACGCGGATGTTCGCGTCGCGCGTGAGCGTGAACGCGATCTGCCGCGCGCTTGCGCCGACGCGGAGGAAGCCGAGCGTGTTGTCGAGCGCGAAGGCGTGGTCGTCGGTCGAGACCTGCCCCGCGTCGTCCGTCGCCGTGACATTCCAGCGGTAACGGCCCTCGGACGCGCCGAGACCGTCCCAGGAGAGCTTGTAGCGGCCGGGAGCCTTCTGACCGGCGTCGAGCTCGCGGACGCTGCCGTCGGTCCCGACGACCTTGGCGCTCACGGTCGAGGGCCGCACGAGCTTGT
>JBKPGW010000063.1:0-4208 GCA_046729555.1 Actinomycetota bacterium
ATGGAATTCCAGATCCCGAAGATCGTCCACGAGGAAGTCGACGAGCAGCGCGGGGTCTTCGAGATCGAGCCGCTCGACCGCGGCTTCGGTTACACGTTCGGGAACTCGCTGCGCCGCGTCCTGCTCTCGTCGCTCGAGGGCGCCGCGGTCACCTCGGTCAAGATCGAGGGGATCTCGCACGAGTTCACAACCCTGCCGGGCGTCCGCGAGGACGTCACGGACATCATCCTCAACCTCAAGAGCCTGGTCTGCCGGCTGCACGGCGACTCGCCCGAGATCGAGGTGCACGTCGCGAAGCGCGGCGCCGGCGCCGTCAAGGCGTCCGACATCGAGGCGCCGGCGGAGCTGGAGATCCTCAACCAGGATCTCGAGATCGCGCACCTGTCCGAGAAGGGCAAGCTCGAGATGACCCTGACGATCGGCCGCGGCCGCGGGTACGTCCCTGCGGAGCTGAACCGCGGGCCGGAGCACACGATCGGCGTCATCCCGATCGACTCGATCTTCTCGCCGGTACGGCGCGTCGCGTACGACGTCGAGGCTGCTCGTGTCGGTCAGCGCACGGACTACGACAAGCTGCGCCTCGACGTGACGACCGACGGCTCGTTGTCGCCGAAGGATGCGATCGCACAGGCGTCGGAGATCCTGATCAAGCAGCTGGCGATCTTCACCGACCTCGATCGCATCGAGGGCTTCGGCGAGGCGGCGGCCGTCGACGGCGCTCCGGCGGAGATGCCGCTCGCGCACGGAATGGAGAACTTCCCAATCGAGGAGCTCGAGCTCGGTGTCCGCTCGTACAACTGCCTGAAGCGGGTCGGCATCGAGACGATCGGCGACCTCGTCGTAAAGACTGAGGCCGAGCTGGCGGCGATCCCGAACTTCGGCAAGAAGTCGGTCGAGGAGGTCAAGGAGACCCTGTCCGCGCACGGCCTGACCCTGCGCGGCGACGAGAGCGGGAACGGCGGTCTTTAGCAGTGCGTCACCGTCGCGCAGGCAAGAAGCTCGGGCGCGACTCGGCGCACCGCAAGGCGCTGTACTCCAACCTCGCCGGCGCGCTGATCGAGCACGGCCGGATCAAGACCACCGAGGCGAAGGCCAAGGCGGTCAAGCCGTTCGCGGAGCAGATGATCACGCTCGGCAAGCGCGGTGACCTCCACGCCCGGAGGCTCGCGCTCGCCGAGCTGCGCTCCCAGGACGTCGTTCACCAGCTGTTTGCCGACGTCGCGCCGCGCTTTGCCGACCGTCCAGGCGGCTACACGCGAATCGTGAAGCTCGGCCCGCGCAACGGCGACGCGGCCGAGATGGTGTACCTCGAGCTCGTGGACTACGAGCCGGCCGGCACGTTGCCGGCGTCGCCGACAGCAGCCTCGTAGTCTTTCGACATGTTGTTGCTCGGCGGCATCCTGCTCGCCGTCTTCGTCGTCCCGTGGCCGTGGGGCATTGCAACGGTGCTCGGCGGCGGTCTGCTCGACATAGCCGAGTCGCTGGTGCTGCTGCGCTGGTCGAAGCGCCGTCGTTCCCCGGTTGGCGCCGAGGCTCTGGTCGGGCAGACGGCCGTCGTCGCGAATCCGGCTCAGGTACGCGTGGCCGGTGAGCTCTGGGAGGCGCGGTCCGACCGTCCCCTCGTAGCCGGCGAGCGCGTCACGGTGCGTGCGATCGAGGGGCTTACCTTGGTGGTCGATGATCGCTGAGCTGGTCGCGGTGGCCGCGACGTGGCAGAGCGGGCCCGCGCTGCCGCTGCCGCGCACTGAAGTGGCCGGCGCGGCCGTGGGCGGCGAGATCTACGTCGCCGGCGGCTACAACGCGGACGGCTCGTCCTCGCGGCGTGTCGACGTGTACTCGCCGGCGAAGCAGAGTTGGCGTCGCGCGCCCGATCTGCCGGTTTCGGTCAACCACGCCATGGCGGCCGCGTACCGCGGTCGCCTCTACGTCGTCGGCGGCTACAGCGGCGACGGCCGGACGTTGCGCTCGACGTACGTGCTCGCGAACGCGAGGTGGCGTGCGCTCGCGCCGATGCCGGTGTCACGCGCAGCTGCAGGTGCGGCTGTCGCGGGCGGCAAGTTGTACGTCGTGGGAGGCGTCCGGCGCCCGGGCCTGCTGGCGCGCGCTGCATTCGCGTTCGACCTGCGCCGCCGGCGGTGGACGACCCTCCACGGCCCGACGCCTCGCGAACATCTCGCCGCCGCTGCCGTCGGCGGAAAGGTGTACGCGGTGGCGGGTCGGCTCGCGGGCATCGACTCGAATCAGACGACGGTCGAGGTCCTCTCCGGCTCGTGGCGGCGCGTGACGCCGCTTCCCGAGTCGCGCGGCGGGACCGGAGCAGCCGCCGTCGGCGGACGCTTGGTCTCTGCCGGCGGCGAGGCGCCGTCGGGGACGGTCGCCTCGGTCTACGCATACGACCCGCGCACGCGGCGGTGGGAACGGCTTCCGAACCTCCCGACGCCGAGGCACGGTCTGGCCGTTGTCGCCGTCGGGAGCCGCGTGTTCGTGATCGGCGGCGGCCCGCGTCCAGGGCTTTTCGTCAGCGACGCGAACGAGTGGCTGGACTTAGCCCGCTGAGCCGAGCGCTGCGCTGACGGCGGCGATGATGATCCCGCCGAGCGTGACGGACGCGAGCGCGCGGATGAAGCCGACTTCGAAGAAACGCCAGCGCAGCCACGCGAGGATGAGCAGCTCGAGCGCGACGACCGCGATCGCGGAGAAGATGGCGGCCTGGTAGTGCGGGATCAGGAACGGCAGCGTGTGCAGGATGCCGCCGATGAACGTGCCGACGCCGGTGATCGTCCCGCGCATGAGCGGGCTGCCGCGCCCGGTGAGCTCGCCGGTGTCCGAAAGTCCCTCGGAGAACGCCATCGAGATCCCGGCCCCGAACGCGGTCGCGACGCCGGCGATGAAGGCGTAATGCGGTTTGTGCGTGACGACGGCGACGGAGAAGATCGGTGCGAGCGTTGAGAGCGAGCCGTCGATGAGCCCGACCATCGCCGGCTGGACCTTCTGGAGCAGGAATGCCTGGCGATCGGTCATCGACTAGAGTATACCAAAAGAGTCGCAAACTGGCAGAGCATAAGGCAGTCCTGACAACTAGCGTCAGGAGCGCCTGACGTGCGGCTGAAGCTAACGGTCGAGTACGACGGCAGCGAGTTCCGCGGCTGGGCCGTCCAGCCGGAGTTGCGGACGGTCGAGGGCGAGGTGCGCGCCGCGCTCGTAGCGACGTTTCGGTCGTACGAGAACCTGGAAGTGGCCGGCCGCACGGATACCGGCGTGCATGCGCTCGGCAATGTCGTCAGCTTCGACGTCGACGGTGGACCACCGGTGGAGCGAGCCGCCGAAGCCCTGAACACAGTGCTGCCCGATGACGTTGCCGTCGTCGCCGTTGAAGAGGCCGCATCGGATTTCCACGCGCGTCATTCCGCGCGCACTCGAAGCTATCGCTATCGCATCTGGCGTCGCCGAGCTCCATCGCCGTTCGAGCAGAGGCGGGCATGGTGGTATCCGCGTCCGCTCGACGAAGAAAATCTCGCCGACGCGGCGGATCTGCTGCTCGGCGAGCATGACTTCCGCGCGTTCACGCCGACCGAGACGCAGCACGAGGTCTTCAAGCGCAACGTCCTGCGCGCGCAGTGGCATCGCCGCGGCGACGCGCTGGAGTTCGAGATCACGGCCGACAGCTTCCTCCGCCACATGGTGCGCACACTGGTCGGGACGATGGTGGAGTTGACGCCGGACCGCGTTGCGACGCTACTCGAAGGGCGCCCGCGCAACGAAGCAGGCTCAACAGCGCCACCGTGGGGTCTCTACCTAGAACGCGTCGATTACTGACACCAATCCGAAAAGGCTGGGGTCTGACCCCTAGGGGTCAGACCCAGCAGTTCTGCAGCGCGAAACAGCGTCTTGGCTCGCGGCTCGCGCTTGGGCAGCGTTCGCGTGTGGTCGAGGAGCCTCTTATTTCGGTGGAAGAGCTCACGGCTCGACCGACGCATCGAGGTCGATCGGAGGCTCGCGGCCGAGCGCGGAGAGCCTGCGCTGCCGTTCTTTTCGTTGGCGCAGACGCGCGACGCGAGACTGCAGCCCGACCGTGCACTCCGCGAGGTCCTCCGGCGGCGCGTGGAGGTCGACCGGCGCCTCGCCGCCGAGCGCGCACAGCGCACCTCGGAGTAGTTCAGACACCTCGCGTCGGCCTCCAGGTGCCTGGCTAGCATCAGGCCGATGCG
>JBKPGW010000064.1:0-26755 GCA_046729555.1 Actinomycetota bacterium
GGCTACGTCGTCAACCTTGCGGTGTACACCGCACTGCTCAACGGCGCCGACTTCCACTACCGGCTCGCGGCGACGGGCTCGTTCGTCGTGGCCGTGACGAACAACTACCTCTGGAACCGCGTCTGGACGTTCCGCCACAGCCGCGGGCACTTCGGCTTCCAGGGGCTGCGCTTCTTCGTCGTCGCCTTGATCGCCTACGTCGGCAACCTGCTGATCCTGACGGTGCTCGTCGAGCTTGGTGTCGGGGAGATCGTCTCGCAGGCGATCGCGATCGTGCTCGTCACGCCGGCCAACTTCATCGGCAACAAGCTCTGGTCGTTCCGGAGAAGGCACTGAGACGGTTCTTCGGCGTCGCCGCCGCGGTCGCCGGGCTCGTCTTTGTCTCGACCGCGACCGCGGCGCCGCCGTTCGACCAGGCCAAGCAGCGCCTGACCGACAAGCGCGCGACCCAGATCTTCCTCGCCGACGACAAGGTCTCCGACTGGCTCGACCGCTACTCGCCCAAGCACCGCACGACCGCGGCGAGCTACCAGGGCGACTCGTCCAAGTGCGGCTTTGGCGCGCAGGGCGGCTGTTGGGACGTCAGCGTCTCGGACGAGCAGGCCGGCGAGATCGCCAAGGGCAAGGTCGACGACGTCACAGGCGCCGTGACCGAGGCCTGGACCGGCCCGCAGGTCGCATGGACGATGGCGCGCGGCAGCAAGGGCGCCTTCGGCGGGCAGCGCATCAACACCCTGCGGTACTGGCTGGCGTTCTGTCTCGTCTTCCTCCTCGCCCTCGCCGACCCGCGGCGTCCGTTCTCGCTGCGCAACCTCGACCTGGTGGCGCTGCTGTCGTTCTCCGTCTCGCTGTGGTACTTCAACCGAGGCGACATCTTCACGAGCGCCCCGCTCGCCTATCCGCCGCTCGTGTACCTGCTCGCGCGCTGCGTGTGGATCGGCGTGCGCGACCGCCCGAACCGGGGCGCGCCGATCTGGCCGGCCTGGGCGCTGATCGGTCTCGCGGTCTTCGTCGGTGGCTTCAAGATCGGGCTCGAGTACCGCGGCGGCTCGAACGTCATCGACGTCGGCTACGCCGGGGTCATCGGCGCGCAGCGCATCGCGGCAGGGGAGATGCTGTACGGGAACTTCCCCGAGGAGGACGATCTCAAGGCCTGCGGGCCGGCCGACTCCGCCGGCGAGATTCGTGACCGGATCCAGCGCAACGGACGCTGCGAGTCGGCGAATCCACTCGGCGACACGTACGGGCCGGTGGCGTACGAGTCGTACCTGCCCGGCTACGGGATCTTCGGCTGGTCGGGGAAGTGGGACAAGCTGCCGGCGGTGAAGTTCACGTCGGTGCTGTTCGACTTCCTCTGTCTGTTGGGGCTTGCCTTGATCGGCTTGCGTTTCGGCGGTCCGCCGTTAGCCGGCGCGCTCGCGCTGGCGTGGTCGGCGTTCCCGTTCACGACCTACGTGCTGATGTCGAACACGAACGACTCGATCGTCCCCGTGTTCCTGATCTGGGGCTTCTGGCTGGTGAGCTCGGCGTGGGCCCGCGGGGTCTCATGTGCGCTCGCGGGCTGGACGAAGTTCGCGACGCTGGTGGTGGCGCCGATGTGGCTGACCTATCCCGGGCCCGTGCGCCGTGTGCGCCCGGCGCTCGCCTTCGCAGCGGGATTCCTCGTGGCGACTGTCGTCGCGTTCTCGATCCTGCTGCTCGACGGACACCCGATCCAGGCAGCCGAGACCTTCTACCAACGCACGGTGAAGACGCAGATCATCCGTGAGTCGCCCTTCTCGCTCTGGGATTGGGCGCAGTACCACGCGCGCGGAATCCCCGACCTGCACGTCGTCCAGTGGGTGCTCGAGGGTCTGCTCGTGCTCGGTGCGATCGCGGCCGCGTTCCTCCCGTCGCGGAAGAGCCCGCTGCAGCTCGCCGCACTCACCGGCGCGCTGCTGATCGGCTTCGAGCTCGTGCTGACGCACTGGTTCTACCTCTACATCCCGTGGTTCTTCCCCTTCGTGGCCTTTGCGGTCGTGGCGAGTGGGCGAGAGACCGCGAGCTGACCTCGAGTACGCGCTCGCCGCGCTCGTCGCGGTCGCGCTCTTCGTCGGCACCTGGACGTTGCTGCACTTCGGCTTCTACAAGCACCGGCAGATCCTCGACACGCCGGTGTACCAGCGGTACGGCAACGAGATCGCGGACGGCAGGGTGCCGTACCGGGACTTCGCGCTCGAGTATCCGCCCGGAGCGCTCCCGATGTTCGCGCTGCCCGGGCTCGCCGAGCACGGCCACGGCCAGGACGTCAAGCCCGGCTTCCGCCGCACGTTCGAGACGCTGATGTGGGTCTGCGGCGCGGTCGCGCTGTGCGCGATGGCCTTGATCTTGCGTCGGCTCCAGGCGAGCCCGTGGGTGCCGTTGGTGTTCGCGGCCGTCGCGCCGCTCGCCCTCGGCTCGGTCATCCTCAGCCGGTTCGACCTCTGGCCCGCGGCGCTTGTCGCCACGGCGACGGCGGCGCTTGTCAGCGGCCGCTTCCGCCTCGGGCACCTGCTGGCCGGGATCGGCGCGGCGGCGAAGTTCTATCCCGGTGTGCTCCTACCGCTGGCGGTCGCGTATGTGTGGAGGCGCCGCGGCTCCCGTGAGGCGCTCACGTGCATCGGTCTCGCGGCCGGCGCGTTCGCCGTGATCTTCCTCCCGTTTGTCGTGCTCGCGCCGGGGGGCGTCTGGCACAGCATCAGCGTGCAGCTCGAGCGGCCCCTGCAGGTCGAGAGCCTCGGCGCCGCGTTGCTCCTGGCCGGCCATCACGTGTTCGGTGTGGGAGTCACCGGCGAGACGAGTCACGGCTCTCAGAACCTGGCCGGGTCGGCTGCAGACACCTTCGCGACTGTTTCGTCGCTCGTGCAGGCGGGAGTGCTCCTCTGGATCTGGACGATGTTCGCGCGCGGCCCGGCGACGGCGTCCGCGTTCGTGCGCGCGGCGGCGGCGGCGATGTGCGCGTTCGTCGCCTTCGGGAAGGTGCTGTCGCCGCAGTTCCTGATCTGGCTGATTCCGGTCGTTCCGCTCGTGCGCGGCCGGCGCGGGCTCTGGGCCGGCGCGCTCCTGCTGGTCGCGCTCGTCCTGACGCAGGTCTGGTTTCCGTTTCGGTATTTCCGACTGGCCCTGGACTTCGAGGCGGGCCTCTCGTGGGTGCTGCTCGCACGCGACCTGGTTCTCGCCGCGCTTGCGCTACTGCTTGCCTGGCCGCCTCACACGGTGCGCCGCTCGCGCGTTGGAGCAGCAACATGAAGCTGTACGACTACGCAGCGTCGGCCAACTGCTACAAGGCGCGCCTGCTGCTGGCGCACCTCGGTCGCGACTACGAGCGCGTGCCGGTCGATATCTTCGGCGGCGATACGCTCACCGAGGAGTTCGCTGCAATCAACCCCGCACGCTCGACGCCTGTGCTCGAACATCCGCCCGGCGTCTTCCTCCCGGAATCGAACGCGATCCTGCTGCACCTTGCCCAGGAGACGCCGCTGCTCCCGGACGATCCTCAGATCTACCGCTGGCTCTTCTTCGAGCAGGCGGACGTCGTGCCGGCGATCGGCGGGCTGCGCTTCAGGCTGATCACGGGACGTTTGGCGCCCGACGAGCCGGAGGCATTGCGGCGCCGCAGCGCGGCCCACGAGGTACTGACGCTCCTGAACGGACAATTGGCCGAGCGCGAGTTCCTCGTCGGCGATCGCTACAGCGTCGCAGATATCAGCATCTACGGCTACGTGCACGTCGCGCACGAGGCCGACCTCGACCTCGCGCCGTACGGAGCGGTCCGAGCTTGGCTGGCGCGCGTCGAAGCGCAGCCGGGTTTCATGAACGACCTCGAGCCGTACCCGGCGAACGCACAAGCCGGCGCCGGACGTTCGATCTACGACTAGACGATCCGGGGTCTGACCCCAGCAGTTCTAGCTGACCGGGACGCGAATCGCCTCACAGCTCGTCGCGCGCCCGTCCGCTCCACACTCGACCAGCACTCCCTCGATCCGGACGTCGCCGGACGCCGTCTCGAACCGGACCGGCATCGCCGTGCGCATCTGCCGGATCGCCAGGTCGACCTGCACGCCGATCACAGAGTCGTGCGGGCCCGTCATGCCTGCGTCCGTGATCGCCGCCGTTCCACCGGGCTGGACGCGTGCGTCGTTCGTCTGCACGTGCGTGTGCGTTCCGATCACGGCGGTCACCTTGCCGTCGAGCCAGTGGGACATCGCGACCTTCTCGCTCGTCGCCTCGCCGTGCATGTCGAGGACGATGATCGGCGTTCGCTTGCGCGCCTCCTCGACGAGCCCGTCCACGACCTCGAACGGGTTGACCGGTGGATTGATGAACAGCGAGCCGAGCAGGTTGATCACGGCGACGTCGCCGACGACGATCAACTTCTTGCCGGGCGCACGCGCGGAGAGATTCGCCGGGCGGACGACTCGGTCGGTCTCCTTGAGGTAGGGAACGATCTCCCCGCGGCGCCAGACGTGGTTCCCGAGCGTGATCGCGTCGGCGCCCGACTCGAGCATGCGGTCGGCCAGCTTCGGCGTGATCCCGACGCCGTCCGCGAGGTTCTCCCCGTTGAGGATGCAGAAGTCGACGCGGAGCTCGTCCTTTAGCGACGGCAGGCGCTCCTCCACGGCGCGACGGCCGGGCACGCCGACGACGTCGGCAATGAAAAGGATCTTCATGTAGCTCCGATTGTCCTCTGTTCTCCGAGCGAAGCGACGGCCTAACTAACCCCGCGGAAAATGCGCAGCATTTTTCGCGGATTAGGGCAGCGTGAGCGTCGCGGCGGGGCGGAGTTCGATCGCGACGTGGTTCCCCGCGTCTTGCGTGTACTTCGTGAGCGCCTGCTTCTCGACGCCGGAGAGATCGACGACGCGTCCAACCTTGGTGCTCGACGCAGCGATCGCCGAGCCGACTGTGAGCGCCGGGTCGGGGTTCAGGTGCGTCAGCGAGACGACGAGCGACGGGGCCGCGGACGGCTGGATGTCGATGCGCGAGCCGTAGGCGCGTCCGTTGAGGATGTAGTCGGAGATGCCCACGATCGTTCCGTCGACCGGTGCGTACACGTCCGTCCCGGGGATGGCGCCGACGTCGAGGACGGCCGTCTCGCCGCCGTTGAGCTGGTAGTAGACGAAGCCGCCGTGGCCGCCGCCGAAGATCTTGTGCGCGAGCCGCGCGAGCGCTCCCTCGTTCCCCTGGTGCCCGAGCGGCGTCAGCGGGAGCACGCCGTCACCCGAGGAGTGGTAGCCGATCGCCGTGACGCGGCTCTGCGCGACGGGCAGCTGAATGCGCAGGCCGTTGTGGAGCGCGACGGTGAGCGGAGTCGGCGGGCCGACCGGTAGCAACCGGCTCGAGGGGCCGGGCAGCGCCTGCGACGCCTCGCGGGTCGCGCCCTGGCCGAACGCCGTGACGAACAGGGTGCCGAGCAGGGCGCCCGAGACGACCGTGAGCACGACGAGTCGCCGCGTCCGATGTGGGATGGGCTTGCTCGCAGGCTTGCGCCTCCGATGCGCGCGCGCCGCGGGGACCTGGCGGGAGGGGGCCGGCATCGGCGGGACCGTACCAACCTTTCGGCGCGTTGGCGCCTCGACCCAGAGCTCCGCGGGGTCGAGGGCGGCGCTCCCGTCCGTAGCCCGGGACCAGTCCCAGTCCCATTTCGGCGGCCGAAGAGGTACGACGGCCGCTGTACGATCGTTCGCATGCCCGCCCGGGCGGCGAAGATCGAGGTCCCGCGCTGGATCCAGCTGGTCGGGTTGCCGATCCTGCTGCTCTTGCTGTGGGTGGTGGCGGGCGCGGTCCGTCACGTCGTCTTCCTGTTCCTGGTCGCGATGCTGATCGCTCTGTTGCTGAGCCCGGTCGTGAAGCTCGTCCAGAGGGTCCGGATCCCTCGCGGCTTCGCAGTCGCGTTGGTGTACCTCGTGTTCGCGCTGGTCTTGATCGCCGCCATCGGGGCGCTCGGGACCGTGCTCGTCAGCGAGACGAAAACGGCCGCGAAACGGGTCGATTCCTACTTTACGGACGTAAACGGACAGACCGGCCAGGTCGACGCCGACCGCGACGTCGACCGCCTGCAGCACTGGCTGAACACGCACGGCCTTGGCTCGATCCATGTCCAGAAGCGCGGGCACGAGCTCGCGCGGGACATCCGCAAGCACGACGTCGGCACGTACACGAACAAGGTCGTCGACTTCCTCGAGGGCGCCGCGATCTCGATCGGCAAGCTGCTTTTCAGCGCGATCGTGATCCTGGTCGTTTCGATCTACATGCTGCTCGACTTCCCCCGCTTCGCCCGCGCCGTGGACCGTCGCTTTCCGCCGCATCCGGGCTCGAAGCCGTTACTCGCGCGCATGGAGCAGTCGCTGACGAGCTACGTGAAGGGGCAGGCGCTCGTGTCGCTGATCATCGGCACGAGCGCGGGCGTCGGACTGTGGCTGCTCGGCGTGGTCGGCGCCTTGCCGCACGGTCAGAAGTACGCGCTCGTCTTCGGCGCCTGGGTGGCGATCACGGAGCTGATCCCGTACCTCGGGCCGTGGCTCGGGTCGATCCCGCCGTTCGTCTACGCGTTCGTCGTGCACCCGCTGTCGGCGTTGTGGGTGGCGCTGCTCTTCCTCGCGATCCACCAGGTGGAGGGGCACATCGTCGTGCCGAACGTAATGGGCAGCGCGCTGCGCCTGCATCCGCTGCTCGTGATCTTCGGGCTGCTCGCAGGTGGGGAGATCTACGGCCTGCCCGGGGCGCTCGTCGCGCTGCCGCTGCTGGCCGCCGGGCGCGCGATCTGGGAGTTCTTCGCGGAGCGGGTCGAGCTCGAGCCTTGGGAGAAAGGCGGACCGCCTCCTGTGGAGGTGGAGCTGGAAGAGGCGCCTCCGCCGCCCGCTGCCGCCAGACGATGACGCACGGGGGGCGCGCGGCCTCGGCGGCACGGGCCACTACAAATCTCGATTGCCTGCTCTATGTTGGGCGTGTGGCTGGGGTCATCGGTCGACTCGCCAGCTGGCTCGGCAAGTACGCCCTCCTGGCAGCGTTTCTCGGCATTGCCGCGCTGTGGACGTACAGTCATCTCTTCCCCGAGTCCCTTGGCTCTTGCCACGAGGTCCCGGTCACGATCGGTGCGAAGGCAACGGTTCGCGACTGTCAGGCGATTCCGACCACGGACTTCGTTGTCCCGGTAGCACTCGTCGTCTTCGCTGCGCTCCTTCTGAGCACCGCCGAGATCGAGCTCACCATTCCCGGATTCGGGACCGTGAAGAGGAAGCGGGAGGGAGAAGCCGCCGCCGAGGTCCTCAAACAGCAGACGGGCACGCTGGACCGGCGTGGTGAGCAGTTCCTCGAAGCCCTGCCGCCAGCTGAAACGCCCCCGCAGGAACGACCGGAGTAGGCAAGATACCCCTGCGGAAGGATTTCGGGCGCGAACTGACGATAGGAGACTGCGACCAGTGCTAGATCAAGCGCTCAATCAGACCCAGGCCGCGGCGGCAGCAACGACGCTCGACGAGAGGTGGCGACAACTCGCGGCGATCATCGACGAGGCGACACGGCTGAAAGAGGAGGCGGCTGAGGATCCATCGCGCGCTAATGATCCTTGGGTCGTTGCCCATTTGCGGTGGATCAACCTCTTCGAGCGCGAGCTCGCCGCAGTCCAGAAGGTCCAGCAGGCGGTCGGGGCCGGCGCGAAGCTCGCCCCGGACGACGTTCGCGCCGCCTCTGAGGCGGCTGAAAAGCTCCTCGGGATCATCATGGACGGGCGTGAGCGCGTCACGCATCCCCAGCCGGCGTAGAGCACCGCCCGCGGGCGTTTACCCTGTTCGTGTGAGCTCGTTCCCCGTCACGCGCCTGCGCCGGCTGCGGCGCACGAGCGGGATCCGTAACCTCGTTCGTGAGACGCGGCTTGACCTCGACGTCTTCGTGATGCCGCTCTTCGTCGGGCCGGAGGCGTTCGCGAACGACGACCTTCCCGGGCTCGCGCGTCATTCGGTCGAAACGCTCGTCCCGGAGGCCGAGCAGCTGACCAGGCTCGGCGTTCGCGCCGTGATCCTGTTCGGGATCCCCGACGAAAAGGACGACGAAGGCTCCGGCGCCTATGACGACGACGGCGTCATCCAGCGCGCGTTGCGCGCGCTCGACGGGAGCGAGCTCGTCCTGCTGACGGACGTCTGCCTGTGCGAATACACGTCGCACGGACACTGCGGCGTCATCCGTGACGGCGAGGTCGACAACGACGAGACGCTCGAGCTGATCGCGCGCACCGCCGTCAGCCACGTCGAGGCCGGAGCGGACGCCGTCTGTCCCAGCGACATGATGGACGGCCGCGTTGCGGCGATCCGCGACGAGCTGCCGGACACGCCGATCATCGCGTACTCGGCAAAGTACGCCTCTGCGTTCTACGGCCCGTTCCGCGAGGCGGCCGAGTCGGCGCCGGCGTTCGGCGACCGGCGCGGTTACCAGATGGACCCGGCGAACGTGCGCGAGGCGCTGCGCGAGTGCGAGCAGGACATTGCGGAAGGCGCCGACGTCCTGATGATCAAGCCTGCGCTGCCGTACCTCGACGTGATTCGCGCCGCCCGTGAGCGGTTCGACCTGCCGCTCGCGGCGTACAACGTCTCCGGCGAGTACGCGATGGTGAAGGCGGCCGCCGCGAAGGGCTTCCTCGACGAGCGGCAGGCGGCGCTCGAGTCGCTGACCGCGATCAAGCGCGCCGGCGCCGACCTCGTCGTCTCCTACTGGACGAAGGAGCTCGCAAGCTGGCTCTGAGGACGCGCAGCGAGCTGTACCGCCGCGCGCTCGAGCTCATCCCCGGCGGCGTCAACTCGCCGGTGCGCGCGATGCGCGCCGTCGGGCTCGACGAGCCGTTCTTCGTCCGGCGCGGCGAGGGGGCGTACCTCGAGGACGTCGACGGCAATCGCTACGTCGACTGGGTCATGTCGTGGGGCCCGCTGCTCTTCGGCCACGCGGACCGGGAGACGATCGCCGCGGTCGTCGACGCGGCCGAGCGCGGCACGAGCTTCGGCGCACCGACAGAGGCAGAGGTCGAGCTCGCCGCGGAGATCGCCGACGCTGTTCCGTCGGTCGAGAAGGTGCGCCTCGTCTCGTCCGGCACCGAGGCCGCCATGAGCGCCGTGCGGCTTGCACGCGCGTTCACGTCGCGCGACCGCCTCCTCAAGTTCGCAGGCTGCTATCACGGACACGTCGACTCGCTGCTCGCGAGCGCCGGCTCCGGCGTCGCCACGCTCGGGCTGCCGTCGAGCCCCGGCATCCCGACCCGCGTGACCGAGCACACGATCGTCTGTCCCTACAACGACGTCGACGCGGCGGCCGCGGCTGTCGCGCGCTACGGGGAAGGACTGGCGGCGATCATCGTCGAGCCGGTCGCCGGGAACATGGGCGTCGTCCCACCGGAGCGCGGCTTCCTGACGGCCCTGCGGCGGCTCTGCGACGGCTCCGGCGCCCTGCTGATCTTCGACGAGGTGATCACGGGCTTCCGCGTTGCGCGCGGCGGTGCGCAGGAGCGCTTCGGCGTAACGCCCGACCTGACGATTCTCGGGAAGATCGTCGGCGGCGGCCTGCCGCTCGCTGCGTTCGGCGGCCGCGCAGAGATCATGGACCGGCTCGCCCCGCGCGGCGACGTCTACCAGGCCGGCACGCTGTCTGGCAATCCTCTCGCCACTGCCGCGGGGCTCGCCGTGCTGCGACGTCTGCGCGACCCGCGCGTGTATGAGGGCCTCGAAGCGAGAGCGGCGCGCCTCGAGGCCGGCCTCGTGCCCCACGGTCAGGTGCAGCGCGTGGGCGCCATGGGGACGCTGTTCACGACCGACGGGCCGGTGCGCAACTTCGACGACGCGCAGGGCGCCGACACGGATCGCTACGGCGCGCTCTTCCGCCACCTGCTTGCGCAGGGCATCTATGTCGCGCCGAGCCAGTTCGAGTGCATGTTCGTCTCGCTCGCGCACGGCGACGAGGAAATCGAGCGCACGGTGCAGGCAGTTGCCGACTTCGACGGCTGACCTCTGGGACACGATCGCGGACGAGGCTGGCCGCGAGAGCGAGCTGTGGACCGCGGCGCTGCGCTCGCGAGCCGACCAGGAGCGCGAGCCCGTCTTCTCGCCGCTCGGCGAACAACGCTACGCGCTCGGCATCGAGACGATCTACGAGGGCTACCTGCTCCACTATGGGACGCCGCGTCTGTTCTCGCCCGCAGACGAGGACACCGCGCTGCTCCTGGGTGACTACCTCTACGCGCACGGGCTCGTGCGCATCGAGGAGAGCGGTACGGTCGAGGCAGTCAACGAGCTCGCGGAGTTGATCGCGCTCTGCGCATATCTCCGCGCCGAGGCGATCTCCGGAGACGGCGCGGTCTGGGCGGCCACTGCGAGCGTCCTCGGTCGCGGCGTGCTCGACGAGGGACGTTCGTCGCTGCGGCTCGACAACGACCCGAGCCCGCTCGAGCGGGTCGCGCGCGCCGGCGCCGGTGACGCTGCGGTGGACGCGGCGCTCGCTGCCCACCGCGTGCGACTGCGATAGAGTCGCGCGCGATGCTCGTGGCGCTGCAGTGGCTTCTGGCGGTCGAAGACGCCGCCACGGAAGGCAAGAAGGTGATCACCGGCATGCTGATCACCGGGCTGATCTTCGCCGGCGTGATCGCGCTCGGGCAGACGCTGCACTGGGTGCGCCACCGGCGGCGCTAGACGATCCCGAGCTTCGCGCCGTAGGCGAATGGATGCCGAAAGGCGTCAAGCGCATCGCGGCTCGACACGTCGAGCTCGAACGACTCGTCGCTGCGCTCGTCCTCCACACGGACGTTGACGCCGTCGGCGCCCGGTTGCCACAGGAGCCAGACGTGGAGGCCATCGGCTTCGCGGTAGGAGAGCTCCTTCTTCATGTTGCGAGCGTGACTTGACGCGCTAACCGCGCGCCAATCGGGCCTAGACTGACCCGCATGGCCCCGCCGCGTGACCTGCGCGAGTGGATCGAGCGCCTCGAGCGCGAGGGTGAGCTTGTTCGCGTGCAGGCCGAGGTCGATCCCGACCTCGAGATCACCGAGATCAACGACCGCACGGTCAAGGCCGGCGGACCGGCGCTCCTCTTCGAGAACGTCAAGGGCTCCGACCGCCCACTGCTGATCAACCAGTTCGGCACCGAGCGGCGGATGTGCATGGCGCTCGACTCGCCGTCGCTCGACGCCGTCGCCGAGAAGCTCAGCAACGTGCTCGAGATGCAGCCACCGCAGGGGCTGATCGAGAAGGTCCGCGGCCTGCAGAGGCTGAAGTCGATCGCCGACTCCCGACCGAAGACGGTAAGAAGCGGACCATGCCAGGAGGTCGTGCTCGAGGGCGACGACGCGTCACTCGACTTGCTGCCGATCCAGAAGTGCTGGCCCGACGACGCCGCGCCGTTCATCACGCTGCCGGCGGTGATCACGCACGACCCGCGCACCGGCACGCGCAACGTCGGCATGTACCGCCTGCAGAAGCTCGGCCCGCGCGCGACGGCGATGCACTGGCAGATCCACAAGGACGGACGTGCCGACTACCTCGCGACCGACGGGAAGATCGAGGTGGCCGTTGCGCTCGGCACGGATCCCGTCACGACGTACACGGCCAGCGCGCCGCTGCCGAAGCACATCGACGAGCTGATGCTCGCCGGCTTTCTGCGTGGCGAGCCCGTGGAGCTCGTGCGCGCGAAGACCGTCGACGTCGAGGTGCCCGCGAATGCGGAGATCGTCCTCGAGGGCTACATCCAGAAGGACGAGCTCACCGACGAGGGGCCATTCGGCGACCACACCGGCTACTACACGCCGCCGGAGCCGTTCCCCGTGTTCCACCTCACGGCGATCACGATGCGCCGCGACGCGATCTACCCCTCGATCGTCGTCGGCAAGCCGCCACAGGAGGACGCGTGGCTCGGCAAGGCGACCGAGCGGATCTTCCTACCGGCCGTCAAGGTGACGGTGCCGGAGATCGTCGACTACGACTTGCCGATCGCGGGGGCGTTCCACAATTGCTGCATCGTCTCGATCCGCAAGGCCTTCCCCGGACATGCGCAGAAGGTGATGCACGCGATCTGGGGACTGGGGATGCTCAGCCTGACGAAGGCGATCGTCGTCGTCGACGAGTGGGTGGACGTGCACGACTACGAGGAAGTCATGTTCCGCGTCGGCGCGAACGTCGATCCGCAGCGCGACGTCCTGATCACCGAAGGCCCGCTCGACCATCTCGACCATGCGCCGACGCGCCAGTTCTACGGCGGCAAGCTCGGGATCGACGCGACCCACAAAGGCCTGGCGGAGGGCACCCGCGAGTGGCCGCCTGAGATCGAGATGGCCCCCGAGGTGAAGGCGCTGGTCGACGGCCGCTGGGCGGAGTACGGCATCCCGCTCGACACCGCTGCAGGCAACGGCCGAATCCGTCAGAGTTCCCGCCCGTTGCGCCGTTTGTTACGTCGTTGACACACGCATCAGGGCGGGGATTGAATCCACTGGTAGTGAGCCACATGGGGGAGGCAGGGTGACCGAACCTCAGCACGAGGACCGACCGCATCTCCCAGGGCCGTCGCTGTATCCGATCGCGTTCGCGGCGGGTGTGGCGTGCATCCTCGTCGGGCTGATCGTGAATCCGAAGATCGTCGCGCCGATCGGTGCCACGATCGCCGTCGTGTTCGGCTTCCTCTGGGCGCGCGACGCGACGATGCAATACCGCGGCGCCCCGGAGCCGATCGAGCCCGAACGGCGCGAGGCACCGCCGCCGATCGGCGAAGCCGCGATGCCGGAGCCCGAGCCGGGCGAGCGGTTCCCGCGCAGCAAGTTCCTGGAGGCGTCGACGATTGGCCTCGGCGCCGTGATCGGCGGGATCGTCACCGTGCCGGCGGTCGGCTTCATGATCGTGCCCGCGTACGTCAAGCAGGGCTACCCGGACATCGACCTCGGCCCGCTCGAGAACTTCACGGAGGGCAAGTGGTTCGTCACCTCCTTCTTCCTGCACCCGGAGGCGGGCCACCCGGATGCGGGCGAGGTGTCTCGCCGCACGGCCTACATCCGCAACAACGGGCTGCTGAAGGGCGAGCCGAGCTTCACGATCATCTCGAACCGGTGCGCGCACCTCGGCTGTCCGGTGCAGCCGAACGGCCCCGTGCAGGACGACCAGAAGAAGGTCGTGAAGGGTGAGCACGGCCAGAGCGTGACGATGATCCCGACGATCCCCGCCGGCGGCTTCGGCTGCCCGTGCCACGGCGGGCAGTACGACCCAGAGGGCAACCGAACGGCAGGCCCACCGGTGCGCGGTCTCGACCGTTACGACTACGCGATCAAGAACGGCCACCTGATCCTCGGCAACCCGTACAGCGTCACGAAGGTGCAGGGCGAGGGGAAGGATGCGCGCATCCACAAGTACAAGCTCGCCCAGCCCGGGGAGCACGTGGACGGCTGGGAGCAGATCCTCTACCCGCTGCAACCGCCGCACTAAATGGCAATCGCACCGCCCCGCAACCGCAAGTCGGCCCGCCGCCAGCGGCTCGAGGCTGCGATCAACTACCCGCTCGACTGGCTGGAAGAACGCTCCGGGCTCGTCGGCGCCACCCGCTACTTCCTCTTCCGCAAGGTCCCGGGCGACTCGAACTGGTTCCACACGCTGGGGTCGGCGACGCTGACGGCGTTCCTGGTGCAGGCGGTCACCGGCGTGATCCTGGCGATGTACTACAAGCCGGACCCGAACAGCGCCTACCAGTCGATCAACCACATCACGAACGACCTCACGCTCGGCTGGCTCGTCCGCGGCATGCACAAATGGGGCGCAAGCGTCTTCATCATCCTGCTGTTCTTCCACATGGCGCGCGTGTTCCTGTTCGGCGCCTACAAGTACCCACGCGAGCTGAACTGGATCGTCGGGGTGCTGCTGCTCGTCTTCGGGATGCTCGAGGGCTTCACCGGCTACCTGCTGCCGTGGGACCAGACGGCGTACTGGGCGACGGTCGTCGGCATCAACCTGAACGGGACGGCGCCGATTCTCGGACCTTTCCTGGCGGATTTCTTGCGCGGCGGCGCCGAGATCGGCGGCGACACGCTCGCGCGCTTCTACTCGATACACATGCTGCTGCTCCCAGGGGCGATCTTCGCGCTGATCGGCCTCCACCTCTATCTCGTCGTGCGGCTCGGCGTCTCCTCGCCGCCCTGGTCCGCCGAGGCTGCGGGCAGCGACTGGGCCGAGCGTGAGCAGGCGACGAACGGACGCAGCGGCCTGACGCAGCCGGCGGCGCGCAGCAACTGGCGCCGCAACGGCGGTGACGCTTAGTGGCCGGGATCGAGGAGCGGCGCGCCGGGTTCCAGAAGTACAAGGAGGACGTCAAGGCGCGCGGGAAGCCGTTCTACCCGTACGCGATGTTCCACGACACGGTCATGAGCTTCGTGGTCGTGTCGGTCATCGTCGGGCTCGCGTGCGTGTGGTACTTCACGTCCGGCGAGGATCCGAAGACGTGCGGTAGCGGGGACTCGTGCCTGCTCGGCCCGCGTTATGCGGAGCCCGCCGACCCGGGGACGACGAACTTCGTGCCGCGGCCGGACTGGTACTTCTACTTCCTCTTCTACCTGCTGCGGATCTTCAAGTGGCCCGACTCGGTCATCCTCGGGACGATCGGGATCCCGACCATCCTGCTGATCATCCTGTTCGTGCTGCCGTTCGTCGATCTGCGCCGCGAGCGACGGCTGTTGCGGCGGCCCGTCGCCGTGATCGCCGCGGTGCTGGTGGTGCTCTCGATGGGCGTGCTCACATACAAGGGCGCGGTGGCGAAGGAGGCGCTCGCGAGCGAGGTCGTCCAGGCCGTTCCGACGTGGGCCCAGCGGGAAGGATTTCAGAACAACAAGGACGCGGTTGCCGGGGCGACGACCTTCGCGAGCTCCGGCTGCACGGCGTGCCATACGTACCTCGGCACCGGCAGCTCGAACCTGGGGGCTCCGGATCTCACCTCGATCGGCAAGAACGGAAGAGGGGTCCAGGGCTTCGCGAACTACGTCAAGGACCCGTCGCAGTTCGGCAACAACGTGATGCCGAAGTTCGCCTCGCTCGGTGACGTGAAGCTGCGCCAGCTCGGTGAGTTCCTGAACGCCTCCAAGGGCCCGAAATAGGCCCGCAGTGCGCGTCTTCCTCGGCATAACTGGCGCCTCGGGCGCGCCGTATGCGGCTCGGCTGGTCGAGGTGCTCGCGGCCGCAGACGTCGAGCTCGGCATCTCCGCGTCGAGCGCCGGGATCGAGGTGCTCGCGACAGAGCTCTACGGCAACGCGCGCCTATCGCGCGACGAGACGCTCGAGCGGCTGCTCGAGCACGCGCGCGGCGGCAACGTCACCGTCTACGACCCGAACGACTGGAAGGCGCCGTACGCGAGCGGCTCGGCGAAGGTCGACGCGTACGTGATCTGCCCCTGCTCGATGGGGACGCTCGGGACGATCGCCTCCGGCGCGATGTCGAACCTGATCCATCGCGCCGCCTCGGTCGCCCTGAAGGAGGAGCGGCGCCTCGTGCTGATGCCGCGCGAGACGCCGCTGTCGCTGATCCACCTCCGCAACATGCTCACGGTGAAGGAAGCCGGCGCGACCGTGCTCTTCCTCGCGCCGGGCTTCTACCACGGTGCCGAGTCCGTGGACGACCTCGTGAACTTCATCGTCGGCCGCGCGGTCGACCAGATCGGGCTCGACGTCGAGCTCGTGAAGCGGTGGGGCATGTGACCCGCCCGGCCGTGCCTGGCGGCGCCAACACGACCGGGCGGGCCACATGAGCGTCGCCTCGGGTCGCCTTCCGGCCGAAGGCGTGCGCGTGATGTTCGACCGCATCGCACCCGTCTACGACGCGATGAACCGGACGATGACGGCCGGGCTCGACCGGCGCTGGCGGCGCATCACCGCCGAGGCGGTCGTGCGGCAAGGTGACGAGGTGCTCGACGCCTGCTGCGGCACCGGCGACCTCGCGATCGCCTGTGCTCGTGCCGGCGGCCGCGTTACCGGCCTCGATTTCTCGGAGCGCATGCTCGAGCGCGCGCGGCGAAAGGCGCCCGGCCTCGAGTGGCTGAGCGGCGACCTGCTCGCGCTGCCGTTCGCAGACGCGAGCTTCGACGCGGCGACGGTCGGCTTCGGCGTCCGCAACGTCGACGACCTTGGACGGGCGCTCGCCGAGCTGCGCCGCGTGCTGGGCACGGGCGGCCGCCTCGGCATCCTCGAGATCACGCGCCCGCGCGGCCTGCTGGCGCCGTTCTACCGCTTCTGGTTCGACGGAGTCGTGCCGCTGCTGGGCAAGCTGCTTCCAGGTGGATCTGCGTACACGTATCTCCCCGCGAGCGTGCGCCGCTTTCCCGGGCCGCAGGAGCTGGCCGAGCTGATCGCCGCCGCCGGCTTCACGGACGTGCGCTACCGCACCTTCGCCGGCGGGATCGTGGCGCTGCATACGGCGAAAACCGAACGGCTGGGGTCAGACCCCGGCCGTTCCGGCCGGGGTCAGACCCCTTGAGCGCTCTCGCCGAGTTGCGCGAGGCACCCGGGCTCGACGCGTATCTCGCCGAGCTCGAGGATCGCCTCGACCACGCCGTCGGTCTCTACCGCGGCGTCGTCTCCGAGGTGGGCGGCGAAGCGCTCGCCGCGGGCGGCAAGCGCCTGCGGCCGCTGCTCGTCTACCTCTCGAGCCCTCCGGGCAGCGAGCCGCCGGTCGTCGCCGCGGTCGCCGTCGAGCTCGTCCATCTGGCCACGCTCATGCACGACGACCTCATCGACGGCGCGCGCCTCAGGCGCGGTCGCGCATCGGCGTGGTCGGCGCACGGGCCGGGCGCGGCGCGCGCGGCCGGCGACTACCTCTTCGCGCGCGCGTTCGCAGAGCTCTCGGCGACTCACGACGCCCGGGCCGTCGCGATCCTCGCGAACGCGACCCTCTGTCTCGCACGCGGCGAGGCGATGCAGCGAAGCCAACGCTTCGATCCCGACACGACCGTCGAGGCGTACCTCGAGCGCTGCACGCTGAAGACCGGGAAGCTGTTCGAGGCCGCGTGCCGGCTCGCCGGCGGCCCAGGCGCCTTCGGGCTCGCGCTCGGCGTCGCCTTCCAGATCGCGGACGACATCCTCGACTGCTCCGGCGTGACGATCGAGACCGGCAAGATCGCCGGCACCGATCTGCGCGAAGGCACTCCGACGCTGCCGCTGCTCCTGGCTGCCCAGCGCGACGATGCGGTCCGTGCTGCGCTCGCCGGCGGTGCGCAGCTGGAGGGCGCACTGCTGCGTGTCGCCTCGACCGGCGCGATCGAGGAGAGCCGCGAGGTTGCGCTCGCATACGCGCGGAATGCGCGGGCGTGCCTGAACGGAGAGCTGCACCGTGAAGAGCTGGAGTCGCTCACCTACGCCGTCGTGAACAGGGAGAACTGAGTGGCCCTGCTCGAGAGAACCGACACGCTGGCCGCGATCCGCGAGAAGGTCGAGGCGAACGAGCGGCTCGGCTACGAGGACGGCGTCGCGCTGATGGAGTCGGACAACCTGCTGGGCCTCGGCGAGCTCGCCGACCTCGCGCGCCGCGTGCGCGGCGGGGACGACCGCGTCTTCTTCGTGCAGAACCTCTACCTCAACCAGACGAACGTCTGCCGCGTCAAGTGCAAGTTCTGCGCGTTCGCCGTGACGCGCAAAGAGCCGGGCGCGTACACCTACACGGGGGAGGAGCTCGTCGAGGACGCCGTGCGCCAGCACGAGCTGTCCGCCTTCACCGAGATCCACATGGTCGGCGGCGAGAGCCCGCACGTCGACTTCGACTACTACGTGGACATCGTGCGCTCGCTGCACGAAGCCCTGCCCGACGTGCACCTGAAGCTGTTCACCGCGAGCGAGATCCACCACATGACGAAGCTCTCGGGCCTGACCCACGAGGAGGTGCTGCGAACGCTCCGCGACGTAGGGCTCGGCTCACTGCCCGGCGGCGGTGCGGAGGTCTTCGCCGACAGGGTCCGCCGGCTCGTCGCGCCGGGAAAGGAGCATCCCGACTTCTGGTTCCACACGCACGACACCGCGCACAGCCTCGGCATCCCGACGCACTGCACGATGCTGTACGGGCACGTCGAGACCTACGAGGAGCGCGTCGACCACCTGCTGCGCCTGCGCGAGCAGCAGGACAAGACCGGCGGCTTCCTCGCCTTCATCCCGCTCGCCTTCCATCCGGAGAACACCGTGTTCGAGAAGCGCGGCTGGCGTCACACCACCGGCTCGGACGACCTGAAGCTGATCGCGGTGTCGCGGCTGCTGCTCGACAACATCCCGAACATCAAGGCGTACTGGATCATGATGGGACTTCCGCTCGCGCAGGTCGCGCTGCACTTCGGCGCGAATGACGTGCAGGGCACGGTCGTGCGCGAGCAGATCTTTCACGCAGCCGGCGCGCGCACGGAAACGGAGCAGAAGATTCCCGAGCTCGTGCGCTTCGTTCAGGCTGCGGGACGAATCCCTGTACAGCGGGACACGCTCTACAACGAGTTACGGCGATGGTGAGGCTCGGCCGCATCTCCTACGTGAACATGGCGCCGGTCTTCTACCGGCTCGATGCCGAGGTGGAAGAGGTGCAGGGCGTGCCGACCGAGCTCAACCGCCGCTTGCTCGCGGGCGACCTGGACATTGCGCCCATCTCGTCGATCGAGTACGCGCGCTATGCGGAGCGCCTGCGCGTGCTGCCTCGGTTGTGCGTCGGTTCGGAGGGCGCCGTCGACTCGATCCAGCTCGTCTCGCGCAAGCCCCTCGAGCAGGTGCGTTCCGTCGCCGTCACGCCTGAGTCGGCGACCTCGGTCGTGCTGACGAAGGTACTGCTGCCCGAGGCCGAGCACGTTGCGCTCGGCGAGGATGCAGACGCGAAGCTGCTGATCGGCGACGCGGCGCTCAAGTCGGCGTTCGAGGACCCCACGCCGCACTACGACCTCGGGCGGCTGTGGCTGGAGCGCACCGGGCTGCCGATGGTGTTCGCGGTGTGGGCGTGTCCCGAGCCGCTCCACGGCGGCTTGGCCGAGCTCGAGGACGCGCTCGTCGCGTCGGTGCGGCTGGCGCGCGCCGAGCCGGAGCAGCTCGCCTACGAGGCGAGCGAGCGCTACGGCTATCCCGCCGGGTTCCTCGCGCGCTACTTCGAGAAGCTGCGCTATCGCTTCGGCCCGCGCGAGCGGGCGGGGCTGATGACCTTCCTGGAGCTCGCGCGCGACGCCGGAGAGCTCGACGAGGTGCCCGAGCTGCGCTTCGTGCGCGAGGCGGTCGTGGCATGAGCGTCAGTGCCATCCTCGAGAAGGCGCTCGACGGCGAGCGCATCTCCGATGACGAGGCGCTGACCTTGCTCGAGTCGCGCGATCTCGTGGCCGTCGGCCGCGCGGCGAACGAGCTGCGCAACCGCAAGGCGGATCCCGGCCGGATCACCTTCATCATCGACCGCAACCTCAACTACACGAACATCTGTTACACGGACTGCGAGTTCTGCGCGTTCTACCGCCGACCCGGCGACACGCGTGAGGGCTACCTCCTGCCGAAGCCCGTCATCTTCAAGAAGATCGAGGGGACCCTGGCGCTCGGGGGCACCGGGTTGCTGATGCAGGGCGGGCACCATCCCGATCTCGGCATCGACTACTACGAAGACCTCTTCCGCTCGATCAAGGCGCGCTACAAGATCCACCTGCACGCACTCTCGCCGCCGGAGGTGCAGCACATCGCCCGCCGCAGCAAGCTGACGCTCTGGCAGACGATCGCACGGCTGCGGGACGCCGGGCTCGACTCGATCCCCGGCGGCGGAGGCGAGATTCTCGTCGACCGGGTGCGCGACGAGATCGCGCCGAAGAAGACGAAGACGAACGAGTGGCTCGCCGTCATGCGCCATGCGCACCGACTCGGCATGTCGACGACGGCGACGATGATGTACGGGCACGTCGAGACGCTCGCGGACCGCGTCGAGCACATGCGCCGCATCCGCGAGCTGCAGGACGAGACCGGCGGCTTCCGCGCCTTCATCTCGTGGACGTTCCAGAACGACGGCAACCGCCTTGCCGGGAAGGTCGCGCGCGAGGACATGCCAACGTCGTTCGACTACCTGCTCACGCAGGCGGTCTCGCGCATCTACCTCGACAACGTGCCGCATATCCAGTCGTCGTGGGTGACGCAGGGGATGAAGATCGGCCAGGTTGCGCTGGGGTTCGGCGCCGATGACATGGGTTCGGTGATGATCGAGGAGAACGTCGTCTCCGCTGCCGGGACGACGCATCGCACGTCGACCGAGGAGCTCGTCCACCTGATCAAGGCGCTCGGCAAGACGCCCGTGCAGCGGGACACCCTCTACCGCGACGTCAAGGTCTGGAACTGAGCTACGCGCCGTAGTCGAGCGAGCCGTCCAGCCGGCCGCGTGAGGCGAGCCGGTTGAACGTCAAGAGTGCAAGCGTGAGCCACGCGGCACCCACGAGCGCCTCCATTCCGGCGTGGCCGAGGATGGATCCGGCCGCGTCCCCGCGAAAGACCTCGCGGATTGCCAGCAGGCCGTTCGTGAGCGGCAGCCCGTGCACCAGCCACTCGATCGCCTGCGGGTAGTACGACAGCGGCACGTTCACCCCGCACGCCGCCATCAGCCCGACGTACGTCGTGTTGACGACGAGACCGTTGATCTCGCGAAAGCGGAAGACCAGGCCTGCGAGGAACGTGCCGAGGCAGTACGCGGACAGAGCGACGAGCACCGTCAGGGGAATGACCGCCAGCACGCGCGGCCACGGCAGGTGCAGGCCGAAGAGCGGGCCGGCAATGAAGAGCGCGAGCACGGCGCTCAGCGCCCCGTCGACGGCGAGATATGCGCCGCGCGCCGCGAAGACGACGACCGGGCTCGTCGGGCTGGCAACGAGCAGCGGCAGCGTTCCCGCCCAGCGCTCGGTCGTCGTCATGTTCAGCGAGAAGATCCCGGCCTGTGCGGCGACGGCAAGCGCGTTCCCGATCAGCAGGTAGAACGCCGACCGGTCGTCGGCAACGCGCAATCCGATCAGGCCGAAGAACGACACCTGCGCGACGACGCGCACCATCCAGCCGAACACCCAGCTGCGCCACGTGAAGATGGCACGGTAATCCGCGATGCCCGCGGAGAAGGCGTGGCGCATGACGTTGGCGGTGGAGACGAGAGCGGTCACGCCGTCGCCAGCTCCCCGGTGATGCGCATCCGACGCAGCACGAGCGCCAACACTGCGCGCCCGATCGCGAAGCTCGCGGCGCCGAGCAGCACGACCATCCCGAGCCGGCCCCAGAAGTCGTGGATGTGCTCAGGCTTGAGGCTCGCGCGCAGCAGATCCGCGCTCCACGACATGAAGATGACGGACGAGAGAGGCTGGATCCAACCGGGCAGGATCGCAATCGGGACGAAGACGCCGCCCAGCACGTAGAACGGGAAGCTCGCGGAGTTCGTGAACGTGTAGGCGTTGCGCGTCAGAACGAAGAGCGCCGCGAACACGACAGCGGTGCCCGCCATGGCGAACATCGTGCCGACGATCGTGAGCACGAGCGCGAGCGGATGCTCGAACGGAATGCCAACGCCGAAGACAAGCTCGCCGATTCCCCACACCTCGAAGAACCCGACGAACCCGAACACCATGATCGCCGCGACGCGTCCGAGGATCACGGCCGCGAAGCTCGTTGGCGCTGCGAGCGCCCACTCGAGGATCCCCTGCCAGCGATCGCCGGTGATGAGGTTGCCGCCCTGGAACAGCGCGAACCACCACAACGTCATCAGCACCGGCGCCATCAGCGCGTCCGGCTGAAGGTCGTGCCGCCCGCCGTTCCGCACGATCGCGAGGAAGATGATCGTGAAGAGCGGCGCCGTGAAGAGCGGCAGCAGCGCGTCCGGCCCTGAACGGATGATCCGCAGCTCGAGATTGAAACCCGCGAGGAAGCCTTTCATCAGACTTGAAGCCCGCGGTCGCCGATCAGGTGGACGTAGACCTCCTCGAGGCTCGGCAGGCTCGTCTTGACCGACGTCACGCCCGCGTCCACGAGGAGCTTCAGCACGGCGCCGGTCGCTCCCTCTTCGGCGACCTCGATGCGCGCGCTGCCGTCGGTCTCGCTGATCGAGTGCACGCCGGGCAGCGCGCGCAGCCGAGTCAAGAGCTCCGGCTCGGCCCCTTCGACGTCGATGCGCTGGTACCGGGAGATGACGCGGCCCAGACTACGCGGCGACTCCGTGGCGAGGATCGTGCCGCGGTCGATCAGCGTGACGCGGTCACAGACGTTCTCGGCCTCGACCATGTCGTGTGTCGCCAGCAGGATCGTCCGGCCTTCGCCCTTCAGCTCGCCGATCAGGTTGCGGAACTCGCGCGCCGCCAGCGGATCCATTCCCGTGGTCGGCTCGTCGAGGAAGAGGACCTTTGCGTCTCCGACAAGGCCGCGGGCGAGGTGAAGGCGCTGCTTCATCCCCCGCGAGTACTTCTCGACGCGCTCGTCCGCCTTGTCTCCGAGCCCGACGCGTTCGAGCAGTTGCTGGGCGCGCCTCCGTGTCTCGCCGGCGGAGAGCCGGTAGAGCGCGCCCCAGTACTCGAGGTTCTGCCGGCCGGTCAACCCCCAGTAGAGGCCGCGCTCGCCGCCGAAGACGATCCCGATGATCGGGCGCACGGCGCGCGCCTCGTCGACCACGTCGTGGCCGAGTACGCACGCGCGTCCCGAGGTGGGCACGAGCACCGTCGAGAGGATCTTCACGAGCGTCGTCTTGCCGGCGCCGTTCGGCCCCAGGAGGCCGTGAATCTCCCCTTGTGGGATCTCGAGTGACACGCGGTCGAGCGCGACGACACGTGCATCGCGTTTGCGGCGTGGCTCGAAGACCCGCGTGACCTCCTCGACGGCGATCGCGGGGCCTTGTGTCGATCTCAGCGGTGGGTTCGTTGCAGCAGCTGCCTCGCCAGCGGTGAGTTGATGAAGTCGACGCAGTCCTGATCGTTCGTCGTCAGGACGTAGAAGTCGGTGCTCTCGCCCGTCGCGGTGACGTGGTATTGCGGCGTCTTCGTGGTCGGGATCGCACCTTGATCGAAGGCGCAGCCGACGATGATCCCGAGTGCCTGGATGATCTGCTTGTTCGTGGTCTCCAGCTTCGCCACCCGCTTCTGCAGTGCGGCGAATTGCTTCGGCGTGACGGCCTGCTCACCGGCAGGCGCGGTTGTTGCGTAGAGCGCAACAGCCGCGAACGCGACCAGTGCGACGGCGAGGACACGTGTCATGACTCCCCTTCGGCTCGGGCGGCCCACGGCCGCGAACGCAAGGCAACGAAATCTAGTGGGCGCAGGGAGCGGATTTTTCGTTGGGAGGGTCCGAGCGCTCTCCTAGACTTCGAACGTGCGTTCGGAGAAGCGCGTCATCCAGCAGGCGTTCCGGTTCGAGCTTGACCCCAACCGGGAGCAGTGCGTGCTGCTGGCGAAGAGCGTCGGCGCCTCCCGCTACGTCTACAACTGGGGTCTCGCCGAGTCGCAACGGAACTACGAGTTGACGGGGAAGCGACCTCGGCTCGGTGATCTGAAGACCCAACTCGTCGAGCTGAAGAAGAGCGATTGTCCGTGGCTCTGCGATGTCTCGGCGCACATCGGCCAGTCGGCGTTGAAAGACTTGAACGTCGCCTTCGATCGCTTCTTCAAGGGTTTGAAGGGTGAGGGACCGAGGACCGGCTACCCGAAGTTCAAACGCAAGGGGGAGCGCGACTCGGCCCGGCTCTACGAGGTCACGCTGGAAGAGCGGCACATCCGCCTGCCGAGGATCGGCCGCGTGCGCTTGAAGGAGTCCCGCACGGAGCGCGGCTTCGAGGGGCGCATTCTTGCGGCGACGATCAGCCGCCGGGCTGACCGCTGGTTCGTCTCGCTCGTGGTCGACCGCGAGCGGGAGATCATCCTGCCGAATGCCGGGCCGAAGTCGAGTGACGTCGTCGGCGTCGATCTCGGCCTGAGGAACGCCGCACTCATCCATGACGGTGAGACAATTCGCGTGGCTAAGCCGCGGCAAGCGCTGCGGAAGAACCTGGCCAAGCTGCGCCGTCTCGACCGCCAGTTCGCCCGCAAGCAGGGCGGCTCGCGCAACCGTGCGAAGGCGCAGCTCCGCCGGGCCCGCTTGCATTACAAGATCTCCTGCCAGCGGCAGGACTACCTCCACCAGCTCTCTAGCTCATTGGCGAGAACCAAGTCGGTGATCGTGCTGGAGGACTTGCACGTCAAGGGCATACAGCGGAACCGCTCGCTCGCTTTCTCGATCAGCGACGCCGGGATGGGCGAGCTGCGGAGGCAGCTCGTCTACAAGAGCGAGTGGTACGGCTCGACACTCGTGATCGCTGATCGTTTTCACCCCTCGACCCAGCTCTGCTCGGGCTGCGGTTGCCTGAACCCAGAGGTGAAGGGCTACGAGGGCTTGAAGCAGCGGGTCTTCGACTGCTCGGCCTGCGGTCTCGTCCTTGACCGGGACGAGAACGCCGCGATCAACATCCGCCGCTACGGCTTGGCGGAGCTTGGGATCGATCCCCTACCGGAGGGTCTTCGGGAAGTAACGCCTGTCAGAGAGGAAGGCTCTGGCTCGACGCACCGGCGTCGAGCGAAACCGGCCTCTGGGAAGCAGGAAGCGACAGCGGGCGGCAGCCGCCGTTCGACTCGCAGAAGCGCGTCGAAAGACATGCTGGTGTCGGTTTGAAGCGGGATCAGTCATCCCACGGAGAATCCGCACCCCCGCGGGCGCTTCAGCTACCCTCCTCCGCGGCCGGGGTCTTGCTCCGCAAAGCCCTCATCTCCGCGCTCTGTGCGGGAGCCGTTCTCGTACCGACCTTCGCGCAGGCCGCGACGCCCATTCGCGGCCAAACGCTGATGCCGGGGGTCATCTACTCGCGGCAGGTCGAGTTCACGGCGCACGGCCCGGTGGTCATGCACGTCATCGCGGCGCCGCGGCCCACCGGGCTCTTCGCGCTGAAGCCGATCCTCTCCAACAACGCGGTCCTCGGTAACGAGCGGGTCACCTCGATGCAGCGCCGTTACTCCGACGAGGCGACGTTAGCCGGGGTCAACGGCGGAGCAGGCGGTCTCCTCCGCGCCGGCATCCTCGACACCGCTCCGGCGGACGAGCGCTCGACGATCGGCGTCGACACCGACGGCACGCTCCACGTCGAGCGTGTCCGGCTCGCCGGTAGCTGGCAGGGGACGGGACAGCGCCGCATCCTCGGCATCAACGAACCGCCGCGCGCGAACCGGACGTCGTTGTACACACGCGCGTGGGGCGGGCGCACCCCGGCGGAGAGCGGCGGTGCGTACGCGATCCTGCAGCCCTTCCCGGCCACGAAGCCGAACACACCCCTGACCGCGACGGTGATGGGTTACCTGCCGGGCGGCAACCAGCCGATTCCGGCCGACGGCGCCGTGCTCGTCGCACGGGGCTCGCAGGCGGGCTTCCTCACTGCCGAGGCCCCGCTTGGATCGAAGGTCACGATCCTGCTGACGCTGACGCCGCCCTGGACGAACGTGCCGGAGGCGGTCGGCGGCGGGCCGGTGATCGTCCGCGACGGGAAGCCGGTCTTCCGCTCGTTCGAGAGCTTCACGTCCGACCAGCTCGCAGCACGCAGCCCGCGTGCGGGCGTGGGGCAGCTTGCGGACGGCCGCATCGTCCTCGTCGCCGTCGACGGCCGGCAGCCGGGTTACAGCACCGGCCTCACGAACTTCGAGCTCGCGCTGACGATGATGCGGCTCGGCTGCGTCACCGCATCGGCGCTCGATTCCGGCGGATCGACGACGATGGCGTTCGACGGCAAGCTGCTGAACCGGCCGTCCGACCGCGGTGGCGAGCGTGCGGTTGGCGAGGCGCTGATGCTCTTCTACTACGGCGTCTACGCCCCGCCGCCGGGGAGCCGTGTGCTGTCGCCGAACGGCGACGGCGTCGACGATGTGCAGGCGCTCTCGTACAAGCTCGTACGGGCGTCGACGGTGTCGGCGACCCTGACGGGGCCGGGCGGCGTCGTGGTTCCGCTGGATACAGGAGCCCGCGCACCGGGCGTCTATCGCTTCAACTGGGACGGTGCGGGCCAGCCGGAGGGGAACTGGACTTTCCGCGTGGTCTCCGACGACGACCTCGGCCGTCACTCCGTCGCCGACCGTCAGTTCGCGCTCAACACCACGCTCGGGTCACTGACCGTGAGCGTGGTGGGCAAGCGCGCAACGGCGGCGTTCAAGCTCGCCCGGCCGGCGCGGGTGACCGCGCGCATCGAGACGTCGGCGGGAGCGATCGTCCGCACGCTCTCGACGCGGAGCTCGCCGGCCGGAGACGCGAGCGTTTCGTGGCGCGGGCGTGCAGGGCGCTACGTCTTCAGCGTGACGGCGACGAACGACGCCGGCTCGGTTGAGCTGACCGTCCCCTTCCGCCTGCGCGGTAGGGGGTAGCCTCTCCCGCGTGCCGGTCGCCGGCGTCACGAGCACGCTCACGTCGCTGATCGGTGATCACGGCGTCTACGCGGTCTTCCTGCTGATGGCAATCGACGCCGTTTTTCCGGCGGCGAGCGAACTCGTCATGGTCTACGCAGGCGCGCTGGCTGCCGGCGCGTTCGCGGGGCAACACGTCGATCTGTTCGGGGCCCGCTTCTCGTCGCACTTCTGGGGGTTCGTCGTGATGGCGCTGGCCGGTGCGCTCGGCTACCTCGTCGGCGCGATCGTCGGCTGGGCGATCGGCTTGTACGGCGGTCGGCCGCTGCTCGAGCGGCGTGGGCGCTGGTTCCACCTCTCGGCTGACAAGCTCGACCGTGCGGAGCGTTGGTT
>JBKPGW010000065.1:0-9485 GCA_046729555.1 Actinomycetota bacterium
TCATGCTCTCCACGCTGATCGCGCCGGACATCGTCGAGTACCTCGACACCGGCAAGATCGGCGCGCGGAGCGTCGCCGGCGAGCGGATCATCTTCGCTCGCCCGGGGCCCGAGCTCGAATATTGGGAGGACGAGGACTAGCGGCGTACTCCGGGTAGAACTTTCTACCCATCTGAGCTGACCTCAGATGACCTCAGCGAACCTCAGGCCACTGAGCAAGCGGGTTCCTGACCCCACCGACCTGCTATCTCAGAAGCGCAGCTTTCGCGCGGCGCCTAATCTCCCCAGTCGAAGTCCCGGCTCTTGCCCCAGAGGTTCTCTTCCTCACCGTGAACGACAACGTCCTTCACGGTCTCTTCGCCGGGCCATGCGGGCACGGGCGAATCCAGCGCGACCGCCGGCTCCTCGCCGTCCATCGTCTCCTCGAGCCGCGCCTGCTCCTCGGTCTTGAACAGCGGATGGTTGTCGAAGGGATCCGCGGTCTTGTAGTGGCCGAGGGGCATCGACTCCTCGAGCCGCGAATTCCGTTCCTTCAGCTCGAGATGGTCCTGAATGACTTTCGCAAAGAGGGACGGTGTCTCAACCGGCATAAGGTCTCCTGGGGGTCGGGGGCGGGGGCCGATGCTGCGGGCGGGATCTTAGCTCCTGGCGGGGCTTTTCCAACAGGAAGCTTAGGAAAGCCTACGGATGGGCGACCGGCTCGGGCGCGGTCTCGACCCTGTTTTTCCCGTTGCGCTTCGCCTCGTAGAGGGCGGCGTCGGCGGCGGAGAACAGCTCTGCGGCGGTCGTCGCGGGCGGCGTTGCGGCCACGCCGAAGCTGGCCGTGACCGGGATCGGCGTGCCGTCTGCGGAGAGCACAATCCGCCCGGCGAGGGCGACCCGGATCCTGTCGGCGACCCGGGCGCCTCCGGCGAGGTTGGTCCCCGGGAGGATCAGGAGAAACTCCTCCCCGCCCCAGCGACCGGCGAGGTCGATGTCGCGGACGGACTCCTGCAGGAGTGTTGCGAACTCACGTAGGACGGCGTCTCCGGAGGGATGGCCGTAGCGGTCGTTCACGTCCTTGAACCAGTCGAGGTCGGCGACGACGAGCGCGAGCGGGCCGCCGAAGCGCTCGAGGCGGGCCAGCTCCGAGGCCAGGGTCTCCTCGCACTGCCGGCGGTTCGCAAGTCCCGTGAGCCCGTCGACCAGTGCTTGGCGCTCGACGATTCGGTGCAGACGCGCGTTGTCGAGCGCGACGACTGCGTGTGAGGCGAGCGAGACGGCAGTCATCCGGTCCTCGTCCTCGAAGCCGTTGCCGAGGAGGAGCAGCGAGCCGAACGTGACCTCTCCTGCCGCGAGCGGGACCTCGATCTTCTCGGCCCCCTGGTCGGGCCGGCCCGTCTGCACGAGCTCACCGGTGGACGCGACGATGACGCCGCCGGTGGCGCTGGTCGCCTCGACGGCGGCCTCGACGATCAGCCGCATCAGCTGCTCGACGTCGTGGGTAGCGCCGAGGGCTTCGCCGAAGCGCGCGATCACGTCGCGCAGCCGGCCGCGCTGGCGCTCGAGCTCGTCGAGCCTGGCCTGCAGCTCCGCGGCCATCTCGTTGAAGGTGCGGCCGAGCAGCGCGAACTCGTCGCGGCCCTGCACGGGCACGCGTTCTTTCAGGTCGCCACGCGCAATCCCGCGGGCGGCGTCGACGAGCCGGCGCAGCGTGCGGACGATCGCCCGCCCCTCGATGTAGGCGACCGCCGCCACGAGCAGCAGACAGGCGGCAAGGCCGATGAGCAAGCGTTCCATCGACGCGCGAATCGCGGCGTCGATGCTGGTCTGCGGGCTGATCACACCGAGTGTCGCCGACGGCAGCTCGCTGAGCGTGTCCGCGACGATCGTCCGGTAGCGAGTGCCGGCGAGCGTGAGCTTGTGCGTCCTGCCGGGCAGCGCGTCGAAACGAGTACCGAGGCTCGCAGCCGGCCCGGCCACGATCCGGCGGTCCTCCACGAGGATGACGTGCTCGTCGGCCTCCAGGCCGGAGCGACCCTCCAAGCGGCTGACGAGGACCTGGTCGAGCGGCACGGACGCAACGACAGCGCCGCGCGCGCCGCCCTGCCCGACGACCGCAATCTGGCGGGTCGCCGCGGTGGGATCGGCCCGGCCGACCTGGAAGCCGTTTGTGCCCTCGACGCTGAGGTGCCCCCGTCCCTTCAACAGACGGCGCAGCGCGGCGCGGTCGCGCCGGATGAGCGCCCGCTGGAACGCGGGGTTGCGCGCGAACTGCGCGGCCGCCTCGTCGGCGGTGACGAGCTCGTCCTGGTAGGCGGCCAGCGCGGCCCGCAAGCCGGCCTGCAGGCGGGCATCCACCCGGCTGGTTTCGCTCCGCGCCGCGACCGTCGAGAAGCCCCAGAACGCAGCCGCGAGCGGCAGCAGCGAGAGCAACAGGAAATACACGACGAGCTTGACTTTGAAACTAGCCACAACTTCCCCTCAAGTCCTATTCCGTGGTGCCGATGGATCCCCTGAACGAGGTATCGACAGAAGGGGGGAGGAACATGAGGGAAACGTGCGCGCGCGTCCTAGCCGCCGCGCTGATGACGGGAGTTATCGCCGGAGTCGTGGCGATGTCGGCCTTTGTCCGCACGCCTTCCGAGGACGGCCGGCTGATCGGAGCTCCGCCGTCATCGCTCGAGCGCTCCGTCCACGCCGTGGGGCTGCCGGCGCCGCGCACGCACCGGACGGGGGCTCGGCGGCCTGTGCCCGCGCATCCGCTCAGCACGCGCGTGCGGCCGGCGATCGCCGCCCGTCGGCTTGCGATCGTCCACACGAGGCCCGCGCCCTCGGCCCACCGCCGGCTCGCCTCGACGAAGCCGAAGGCCCAGCCGGCCGCCCCTTCCGCTCCGGTCCCGGAGCCGGCCGCGGCAACCCAAGCGCCGGCAACGCCGGCGGCGGCGGAGGCAGCCGAAGCCGGGGAGGACCACGGCAACGGGAACGCCTACGGCCACGAGAAGGACAAGGATCACGGCCAAGGCCACGAGAAGCACGCGGACTAGACGCTGTGCGAGGATGGACGCGTGCGACGCACGCGCCTCCTCACACGCCGGGCAGGGCCGGTCGGCCTTGCCCTCACCGCGTGGGACATCTGGCGCCGCCTACCGCCGCGGCAACGCAAGCAGATCGTGAACATCGCGCGCAAGCACGGCCCGAAGGTGGCCTCGCGCGTGCTGCAGGCCCGCGCGCGTGCGCGGGCGCGGCGTCGCCCTTAGCCGGCGTCGAGCGCCGCGCGGACGATCCGGTCCTGCTCGCCCAGGTGCGCCGTCGGGTAGCCCTCACTCGGGCTCGCCCGCCAGGGACGGCCGGCGTACGTGAGCGGAACGCCGGGCGCCTCGAGCCGATGGCGGATCGTCCGCCACGCGCCCATGTTCTGCGGCTCCTCCTGGGCCCAGACGACTTCCTCGAGCTTCGGGTAGGCGGCGACGACCGCGGCGTACGCCTCGACGGGGAACGGATAGAGCTGCTCGAGCCGTGCGATCGCGACGTTCCGGGCCGCGGCGCGCTCCTCATGGCCGACGATGTCGTAGTAGAGCTTCCCGGAGCAGAAGACGAGGCGCGTGATCTCGTCGTGGGGCGCGTCGGGATCGTCGATCACCGGACGGAACGATCCCTCGGCGAGGTCGGCCAGCGTCGACGATGCCTGCTTCAGCCGTAGCAGCCCTTTCGGCGTCATCACGACGAGGGGCCGGCCGGCGGCATCGAGCGCCTGGCGGCGGAGCAGGTGGAAATACTGCCCCGACGTCGAGCAGTTCGCGACGCGGATGTTCTCCTGGGCGGCGAGCTGGAGGAAGCGCTCGAGCCGCGCGCTCGAATGCTCGGGCCCGTTGCCCTCGTAGCCGTGCGGCAGCAACAGCGTCAGGCGCGTCGTCTCCCGCCACTTGGACAGCCCGGCGACGATGAACTGGTCGATCACGATCTGCGCGCCGTTGACGAAGTCGCCGAACTGCGCTTCCCAGAGCACGAGCGCCTCCGGCGCCGCGACCGAGTAGCCGTACTCGAAGCCGAGACACGCGTACTCCGAGAGCGGCGAATTGAAGATCTCGAACGCGGCGGTCTGCTCTGCGAGGTTCTGCAACGGCGTGTAGGTCTCGCCGGTGTTGACGTCGTGCAGGACGGCGTGGCGGTGCGAGAAGGTGCCGCGCTCCGTGTCCTGGCCGGTCAGGCGAATCGGGATCCCCTCGACGAGCAGCGAGCCGAACGCCAGCGCCTCGGCCTGTCCCCAGTCGATGCCGCCCTCCTCGATCGTCTGGAGCCGCCGCTCGAGCTGCCCCTTGAGCTTTGGGTGAATCGTGAACTGCTCGGGCACGTGCAGGAGCTCGCTGTTCAGGTCGCGCAGGCGGTCCGCGGCAACGGCCGTGATGACGCCGTCCCCGCTCGAGCGCGGGATCTTGCCGTCCGACGGGGGCGGCGTCCCGAATGTGGCCTTGAGCGCCTCGTGCGCCTGCTTGAGCTCCGCGGTGACCGACTCGACAAGCCGGCCCGCCTCGTCCTCCGTGAGCACGCCTTCCCCGACCAGGCGCTCCGCGAACTGCTCCCGCACGGTCGGGTGCGCCGCGATCTGAGCGACCATGAGCGGCTGCGTGTAGGCGGCCTCGTCCTGCTCGTTGTGTCCATGACGGCGGTAGCCGACGAGGTCGACGACAACGTCGCTCTCGAAGCGACGGCGGAAGGCCAGCGCCAGCCTGACGGCCGAGATGGCCGCCTCCGGATCGTCCGCGTTGACGTGGATAATCGGAACGTCGAAGCCCTTGGCGAGATCGCTCGAGTAGCGGGTGGAGCGGCCTTCGCTCGGGTCGGTCGTGAAGCCCACCTGATTGTTCGCAATCAGGTGCAGCGTGCCGCCGGTCGAATAGCCGTCGAGCGCGGACAGGTTCAGCGTCTCGGCGACCTCACCCTGGCCGGGGAAGCTGGCGTCGCCGTGGATCAAGATCGGGAGCGCAACGCTCGGGTCGTGGAGCCCGTAGCGGGTGGAGCGGTCGGTCTGCTCGGCCCGTGCGCGCCCCTCGACGACGGGATCGACGGCTTCGAGGTGGCTCGGGTTCGCCGCGAGCGTGACCGTGATCTCGCCGGACGGGGTAGAGCGCGTGCCCTCGGCGCCCAGGTGGTACTTGACGTCGCCCGTGCCACCCTCGTCCGTGGCGACGACCGCTTCGATCGTCCGCTCGCCCTCGAACTCGCGGATGATCGAGTCGTAACCGAGCCCGAGCGTGTGCGCGAGCACGTTCAGCCGTCCGCGGTGCGCCATGCCGATCACGACCTCATGGGCACCGCTCTCCGCAGCGAGCTCGATCGTCTCGTCGAGCATCGGCACCATCACGTCGAGGCCTTCGATCGAGAACTGCTTCTGGCCGAGGAAGGCCCGGCGCAGGTACTGCTCGAACGCCTCGACGCGCGACAGCGACGCGAGTAGCTCCTTCCGCTCGTCCGGCAAGAGCGGGCGGCGGTATTTGCCGGACTCGATCGCCTGGCGGAGCCACACGCGCTTCTCGTGGTCCGCGATGTGCTCGATCTCGTACGCGATCGTGCCGCTATACGTTTCCTGCAGTCGCGGGAGCGCCTCCGCCAACGTGTCGCCGGGAACGTAGAGCCGCAGCACGGACGCAGGGACGCGCGCCTGCAGCTCCGGAGTCAGCTTCGGGACCAGGCGCTCGGGCTCGAGCGCCGGATCGCCCGGCGGTTCCGAGCCGAGCGGGTCGAGGTGCGCGGCCAGGTGGCCGTGCATTCGCTGAGCCTTGATCAGCGCCATCGCGGCGGCGACGGCGCCGAGCAGCTCGTCCGTGACCGGGGGAGCCTCGGCGGGCGGGGACGGCGGCGGGGCGGCCGGGTGGCCGTTGCCGGCGCGTTCGAGCAGGCGGGCTAGGCCGGGATGCGTCGCGACGACATCGCTCCTGCCGCTCTCGAAGAGCTCGCGCCACTCGGCCGGGACCGCGTCTGGATTCTCGAGGTAGTCCTCGAGTAGGTCGCGCGCGAAGCCTGCGTTCAGCCCGTCGACGTCCGTCACTACGTCTGTTGTAGCAACCCGGCTACCAGAGCGGGTTGCTCGTGATCACCGCGGCGGCCATGCCGACGGCGAACGAAACCGCACCGATCCCGACGGCCCACGTGGCCAGGCGGAGCGACCGGCCGCCGATGCCGGCGGCAATCAGCGCGAAGAGGATCGCCAGCGGGATCAGGCGCAGCGGCCGGTAGGCGATCCCCGTCAGGCTGACGAAGATCGACGCGGCTGCGAGGAAGCCGGCGATCGTCTCGGCGGGGCGTGCCCGCTCGTACGGAGTGGAGCTCATGCGCGCACCGCCGGTCGGCGCGTGCGTGCGTACGTGCGTGTCGGCCGTCCGTGCGGGCCCGGCCGGCGCGGGCGTCGCCGTGGCAGCCAGCCGGCCGGCCCGTCGTCAAGACCGGCGGTCACCTTCGCGGGCTCCTCGTGTCTCGGCTCGGACTTGATCGCCCAGTACACGACCCAGCACAGGTAGAGGATGGGGATCTTCATGATCACCATGAGCCAGATCAGCTCCCACACGATCGTAGGAGTGTAGCGCCGTCCCGGCCGCTCACCCGGCCACGGCTGCCTCCAGGTCTTCCTGCAGCAGTCGCCTCCCCTCGACGTCGTATTCGCTCACCCTGAAAGTGGCCCGGGCACGCTGTGCGCTGACGTTGCGCGTACTGGCGACCCGCACCGGGAGGCCGGCGAGGACTTCGTACACCTCGGTGTAGCCGTCCTGCTCGACGCCGACCCAGTGCGCTCCGGGGACGGGCTCTACGAAGGCATACGCGAGCGGCGCGCCCTCGCGCGTTCGGCAGAGCACATCGAGTCGCGGGTCGAGCAGACGGTCCTGGACGAGCTCGCCGAACACCGTGCCGCACCACGGTCGCGGGCGCTCACCGGCAGGATCGATGCCGCCGTCGCACGCATAGACGCCGGTTCGCCCGCGATTCGCGAAGGTGAGGCTCTCGCCGTCGACGCCGACGCGCTCGACGACAACGGCATCCGTGCCGACTTCCGGGCGGTCGCCGCGAAAGAGACAGCTGTCGAGCCGCCGCCCCAGCATGGAGCGCCGGAGGACGCGACCCTCGGCGATCACGCTCCCGTGCACCGGGACGAACTTCGCCGCACGCTGCCCGTACAGAAGCCGCTTCGGACGGCCGCCACCGTCGCAGGCGGCCGTCACGAGGAGGACGAGCACAAGGGCGGCGAGCGTCAGCCGGTCCAACCCCACCGCCCGACGCCGCCGTAGGAAGAGTCGCTGCGATAGGTGCGGTAGAAGATGTTCGTCCCGCACGCCTCGCACTTCGCCTCGACGATCTGGTCGCCGCCGTAGAGGGAGCGGGTAAAGATCATCCCGATGTGCGTACCGCTCGCGAACGCATCCATGACCTCGGCGGTCGCCTTGGCCACGACGTGATTCGGTGCGCCGCTGCCGTCGCGGAAAGCGGCAGCGTCATACGGCCCGTGAACGTTGCGCAGGGCACGCCAGTAGTAGCGGCCGTCGCGCCACGTGTCGAGCGACTCGCGCCAGGTCTTGAACGTCAGGCCCGAGCAGTCGCCGCCCTCGCCGTGCGTGCCCGTCACCCCCGGTGGGTCGTACGGATACGAGTCGACGTCGTCGTAGTTCCAGCAGCCGCCGCCCCACTGGTAGCCCTCGTAGCGTGCGGCGTTCGCGTAGCCCTGGGCGGCGTCGCGCGTCATGGTTGTCATGAACGTCGACGAGTCGTAGTTGCAGCCCGCCCAGAAGCGGTGATACGCCTGCGCACCCGACGCCGCGGAGAGCGCCAGCCCGATGCCGAGCATGACGACGAAGCGTCTCATCGCGGCACCTCCAGGTCGAAGCGGTCGACGAACGCGCCCGCCTCGGTCGTATGGAAGCGATAGAGCGAGCCGCGCGCGAGCCGAAAGCGCGCGAGCGGCGCCGTCTCGGTCCACGAGTCAGAGGCGGCGGAGAAGCTCGCCGTGAGCCCGGTGCGGTCGAGCACGAGCACGAGGAACTCGTCCCGTTCGTCCGTGTATGCGCGCGTGACGACCACGATCTCGTCCCCGCGCGGCTCCGCCAGCTGCACGTCGCCGAGCGGCGTCTCGCTCGTGATCCGCCAGCCGCGCAGCGGCGCGCCTCCGTGCACCTCGGCGACCCGGAGCTCGTTCTCGCCGACGCGATCGACCAGGAGCTCGTGACCGTTCGCCAGCGGCTTGCCCGCCTGGGCGGCCCGCGCTTGCTCCGCAGGGGTCAACGGGATCCCGTGCGTAGCCACGGGCATCCACTGCTCTGACGGCTCCTGCAAGACGATCGGCCCGTCATCGAGCTTCGCCCAGGTGCGGTCGGACAGCTTCTTCGACCACCTCGGTTCGCCGTCGAAGCCGAAGCTGTGCAGCGTTCCACGTGCGTCCAAGACGTCGAAGCCGCCCTCGGCTTCGACCGCGAAGTCGGACAACTCTGTGGTGCCCGCCAGCGGTACGACTTCCCGACGGCCGTGAGCCCACCGCAGGACGCGCGCATTGACCGAGTCGAGGACGTCGACCGTCCCGTCCGCCTCGACGTCGAACGAGGACGGGCCGCTGAAGCCGAGCTCACGTAAGCCGCCGAGACCCACGTCCTGCGGCGCCGAGCCCCACTTCGCCTGAGCGACCCGCGCGTCGGGCGCGCGGACGTGGCCGAAAACGTGACGGCCAAGCTCAACCGGTACGGCGTTGGGCAGCGACAGGCTGACCTGTGGCGCGTCTGCTCCGCCCGTGGGAATCGTGATGCTCGCACCCGTCGCGTTGTCCCGCAGGACCGCGTAGTACTGGAAGTCTCCGGCCGGGACGTCGATGAAGTAGCGGCCGTCCTTGGAGTCGGCGCCGCGCTGCAGCGGCAGAGCCTGAAACTGTCCGACCCCGCCCCGGCGGATGTAGACGGTGCCGGACCCGTCGCACGGCAGCCCGTCGACGCGTGGGGCACAGACAATCGCGTAACGGAGCCGGATGGGCTCGCCGGGCAGCGTCAGGACGGGCGGAACGTGCGTGGCCTCGATGACGGCGGCCTCGCCGCTCCGAGCCGGGGTCGGACCGGCGGCCGAGACCGACGCCAGCACGACGCCGCCGACGACTCCGGTTGCGATCCCGGCCGCTCCCCCCGCGAGCGACCGGATGCTTGGTCGACGCATGGGATTCCTCCTGGTCTGGGATCGCTTCGAGGCTACGCGCCCAACTGGAATGGCTGGTAGACGTCTTTGTGACGAGAATGTGAAACCGAGTTACGCGACCGGCCGAAAGGGGGTATAGGCCGCGCAATGGCAGTCGACGAGCGACTACAAACACTCCTGGAGCAGGGCGAGGAGCTCGGCTGCCTCAACCTCTCCGCGGTCAGCGAGTTCCTGCAGGAGGCCGAGCTCGACGAGGAGCAGACGGCCGGCTTCTTCGAGCAGCTGGAGGAGCGCGGGATCCCGCTCACCGACGACTGCGCGCGCCCCGATGCGGTCGAAGGCACATAC
>JBKPGW010000066.1:0-24656 GCA_046729555.1 Actinomycetota bacterium
AACCCGGAGTCGGCACTTTCCGCACTGCTGTCGAAGCTGCGACGGCTCGTCGAGCTCGAAGGCCGGAGCGAGGTTCGCCTCGTCCTTCCCGACGCGGCGTGGATCGACGTCGAGGCCGGGCCGGAAGCCCTCCACGCGGCCGAGTCGGCAGCTGCGCGCGGTGACGCGCGCGCGGCTTACGGGCCCGCGCGCGTCGCGCAGCACATCGGCAGCCGCACCTTCCTTGCCGGTGACGACGCGCCGTGGATCGAGGAGCTGCGGGACCGGCTCGAAGGGATCTACCTGCGGGCGCTCGAGCTCGTCGCACAGGCGAGCCTGGAGATCGGCAGCAGCGAGATCGACACCGCCGGCCGGTCCGCGCGCTCGCTGATCGCGACTGCGCCCTACCGTGAAAGCGGTTACCGCTTCTTGATGCAGGTGCTCGACGCGCAGGGCAATCGCGCCGAGGCGCTCCGGCTCTACGAACAGCTACGCACGCTGCTACGCGAAGAGCTCGGCGCCGCGCCGTCTCGGGCGACGCAGGACCTGCACCGGACGCTGCTGGGCGTCTAGACCGCAGGGACCGGGTCAGCCCGGAGGAGCACGGTGTCGGCGACCTTGACGATCTCGTCGACGGGAAGCCCCGAGCGCGACGCATGCTCGCGGATCTTCTCCGGGCTGCTCGCCTCGTAGATGCAGACCGTCCCGAAGCCGCCGTCGTCCTCTTCCATCACGTAGCTGCGAATCCAGCGGATGTCGGCGGACATCTCCTCGTCGCCGACCTGCCGCGACCGCACGCCGGCAGCCTGAAGGTCCGACGGCGTACGCCAACCTCCGCGTCGCAAGATGACGTAGGTGTTCACGACCACATGACGTGGCGCCCAGCCGGGATCTTCCGTTAGGCGGTCGACCCTTTGACGCCGAGCCGGACCAGCACTTCCTTCGCCGCTTCCTGCTCCGCCGCTTTCTTCGACTCGCCCTCACCGACCCCCAGTTGCTCGCCGTCGATCACGGCCGCGCAGCGAAAGCGGCGGTCGTGCGGCGGCCCCTCGACGTCGAGCACCGCATAGCTGACGGATTGCCCGCGCCGCGCGAGCGCTTCCTGCAGCTCCGTCTTGTAGTCGACGTGGCTGGTGATCGCATACTCGATGCGGCCCGCGAATGCCTGCACGATCGGCTGCTCGACCTGCTCGAACCCGTGCTCGAGGAAGAGCGCGGCCAGCGCCGCTTCGAGCAGTGCGGCGAGCACGTTGCGGTTGTGGGACAGGCGGCGCAGCTCGTCCTCGGGGATGTCGGCACCGCGTTCCGCCAGCCGCTCGCCCAGGTCGAGCTGCCGCGCCACGACGGCACAGCTCGCGCGCGAGACGACGTGCGAGCGGATCTTCGCGAGCCGACCTTCCGTGAAGTCCGGATAGCGCTCGTACAGCTCGCGGGCGATCGCGAGCTCGAGCACACTGTCGCCGAGAAACTCCAGCCGCTCGTAGGACGCCGACCGCTGGCTCGCCCACGACGCGTGCGTGTACACCTGCTCGGTCCGCCCGACGGGCAGGCTGTCGATCAGCTTCGCGAGCTGGGAGACGTCCCCGCGTGGGGCGTTACTGGTGTGACGAGACGTAGTCGACGGCCTGGCCGACGGTCTGGATCTTCTGGGCGTCCTCGTCGGAGATCTTGATCCCGAACTGGTCCTCGAGCTCCATGATCAGCTCGACGAGATCGAGCGAGTCCGCGTCGAGATCCTCCTGAAAGGAGGCCTCTTCCGTGATCTCGCCCTCGTCGACACCGAGCTGCTCGGTCAGGACTTCCTTTACTCGCTCGAAGACTTCCTCGCGCAACGCTGCCATGTCACCTCACGTGGGGGTCGGAGTCGTAGAGGGGGCGGACTCTAACACGGTGTTCCCAAGCCGCTGTGCAAGTCGGCCGACAATGTCGTGGTCGATGCCGCGGGCGGCGAGCCGGACGGCGTTCGCGATCGCCCGCTGGGAGGAGTTGCCGTGGGCGATCACCGCGAGCCCGCGCAAGCCCAGCAGGTAGGCGCCGCCGTAGGTGTCCGGATCGAGGCGGTTCCGGAGCCGCCGCGCCGCAGGGCGGATCAGCAGCCCGCCGAGCTTGCCGCGGCTCGTCGCGGTGATCTCCTCCCGGAACGCGTCGAGCAGGTTCGTGATCGTCCCCTCCAACAGCTTGAGCACGACGTTGCCGGTGAAGCCGTCGGTCACGACGACGTCGGCACCGCCGCGGAGCAGGTCACGCCCCTCCGTGTTGCCGCGGAAGTTGAGGTCGCTCGCCGCGAGCAGCGCGTGCGCCTCGAGGGTCAGCTGGTTGCCCTTCTCCGGTTCCTCGCCGATCGAGAGCAGCCGAATCTCCGGGTTGGGCGCGTCGAGGATCTCCTCGGCGAAGACGGCGCCCATGTGCGCGAACTGGAGCAGGTCCTCGGGCCGGGCGTCGGCGTTCGCACCTGAGTCGAGCAGGACGGCGGCGCCGCTGCGCGACGGGATCGTCACGGCGATGGCGGGACGGCGCACGCCGGGCAGGCGGCGCAGCTCGAGCAGGCACGCCGCGAGCATCGCGCCGGTGTTGCCGGCGGAGACGACCGCTTGGGCGTGGCCCTGCCCCACGGCTCGGCACGCCGTGACGAGCGAGCTGTTCGGCTTCGCCCGGACCGCTTCGGTCGGCTTCTCCTCCATCGCGATCACGTCGGGCGCGTCGATCAGCTCGAGGCCGTGGCTCTCGAGGCCCTGCGGGCCGACGAGGACCGGCACGACGTCGCCGGAGCGAGCGTCGAGGGCGCCGGCGACGATCTCTTCAGGGCCGCGATCCCCGCCCATCGCGTCGACCGCGACGCGGATCATTTCTTTACGGAGCGGGTGAGCGGAGCGGCTCGACGTCCCGGCCGCGGTACGTATGGCACCGCGGACAGACCCGATGCGGACGCTTCGGGCTGCCGCACTGCGGGCAGACGTTCAGGCGCGGCGCCTCGATACCGTGCTGCGCGCGGCGCTTGTCGCGGCGCGCCTTGGAGGTCTTTTTCTTGGGGACGGCCATGGACGGCGCATAGTAGCTACGCTCGGCACGTGGAGCGACGCACGCTCGGGCAAGGGCTCGAGGTCTCGGCACAGGGGCTCGGCTGCATGGGTATGTCGGCGTGGTACGGGCCGACGGACGAGCAGGAGTCGATCGCGACCATCCACCGGGCGCTCGAGCTCGGGATCGACTTCCTCGATACCGCCGACGTCTACGGACAGGGCGGGAACGAGGAGCTCGTCGGCAAGGCGATCGCCGGCCGCCGCGAAGAGGTCGTGTTGGCGACGAAGTTCGGAAACCGCTGGTTCGAAGATGGGAGCCGGACGATCGACGGCAGCCCGCAGTACGTCCGCCAGGCAATCGACGCCTCGCTGCGGCGGCTGAACGTCGACTACGTCGACCTCTACTACCAGCACCGTGTCGACGCGACCACACCGATCGAGGAGACGGTCGGCGCGATGGCCGAGCTCGTCGCGGCCGGCAAGGTCCGGCACCTCGGGTTGTCGGAGGCCGGCCCGCAGACGATCCGCCGCGCGCAGGCCGTGCGTCCGATCACGGCGCTGCAGTCGGAGTGGTCGCTGTGGACACGCGACCCGGAGGCGGAGGTGCTGCCGACCGTGCGCGAGCTGGGCATCGGCTTCGTCGCCTATGCGCCGCTCGGACGCGGCTTCCTCGCCGGGCGCTTTTCCTCTCCCGAGGAGCTGACGGAGGACGACTTCCGCCGCCACCATCCGCGCATGTCGGGCGAGAACTTCGAGCACAACCGCGAGCTCGCCGAGCACGTGCGCGAGCTCGCCGAAGAGAAGGGCTGCACGCCGGCGCAGCTCGCGCTCGCGTGGGTGCTGTCGCGCGGCGAAGACGTCGTGCCGATTCCCGGGACGAAGCGCCGCACCTATCTGGAGCAAAACGCGGCCGCTTCGGAGATTGAGCTGTCCGAGGAGGAACTCGAACGGCTCGACGAGGTCTTTCCGCCCGGCGCGGCCGCGGGCGATCGCTACGCGGACATGTCCTCGATCGGCCGCTGAGCTAGCCGCCGGTGAGGATCGCCGCGAGCGAACGCGGCCGCACGTCGTAGTTCGGCAGCTCGCTCACCTCCATCCAGAACGGGTCGTCGCTTCCCGTCCCGAACTCGCCGCCGACGATCAGGCCGGAGAAGTAATGCACCGTCTCGCCGCGGAGCTCCTCGATCAAGAGCCGAGGACCGAGGATCACACGGACCCCGAGCTCCTCGCGCGCCTGTCGGACCGCAGCGTCTGCGGGAGTCTCCGCCGGGTGGATCGCGCCGCCCGGAAAGACGAAGTGCGTCCGACCGTCGCGGACGCGGCGTGTCAATGCGACTCGGGTTTCGTCGCGCAGGACGAGGGCGGCGCCGGTCAGAGCTTCTCACGCAGAGCTTCCAGCGCACTCCAGCGAGAATCGGCCTGCTCCTCGGCGTGCGTGTGTGGCTCGTCGTTGAGGTTCTTGCCGCAGACCGGGCAGAGGCCGGCGCACTCGTCACGGCAGAGGATCTTGTCCGGGAGCGCGAGCGCGACCGCGTCGCGCGACCAGGCGGTGAGGTCGAGGTTGTCGTCGTGGAGGTACGGCGTCCGCAGCTCGTCCGCGCCCTCCGGGTTCGTCGCCTGGTACTCGCGTGCGGCGATCGGAACCCCGAGCACCGCGTCGTCCAGGCAGCGGTAGCACGGCCCGTGCAGCCGGGTCGTGAACCTCAGCTCGAAGAGGGTGCCGGTGCTCGCCTTGGTGATCGCGAGCTCAGCCGGAACCGTCCCTGGCACCGGCAGGTAGCGCTCGCCGCCAAGCTCGAACGGCTCCAACTCGAGCTCGACTTCGTCGCGATACTCCTCCCCCGAGCGGAGCTTGACCTGTCTCAGATTGAAGGTCTTCATCGCCTTCAGGGTAGCGCTGCTTCGCCGTGATGATCAGCACGACAGCGCTCACGATCGCGGCTCCCGCGACGGCCGTCGTCCACCCGATCGCCTCGTTCAGGAACACCGTGCCAAGGGCGACCGCGACGACTGGGTTGACGAAGGCGTAGGTCGCGACGACCGAAATGCGGACGTTCTTGAGCAGCCACGCGTAGGCCGAGAAGGCGAGCAGGGAGCCGAAGATCACGAGGTAGGCGAAGGCGATCAGCGGCTTCGTGGAGAACGAGTTGGCGTGCACGTCTCCCGCCTCGCCGGCGGCGAAGCCGGAGATCCCGAGGAAGACACTCGCGGCCAGCATCTGCATCGAGGCGGAAAGCAGCGGGCTGCTCGGCAGCGGCGCGCCGCGTGCGTACAGCGAGCCCGCGGCCCATGCCGAGGTCGTGGCAACGAGCGCGAGTGCGACGCCCACGTTGCCGCCTCCGCCCGGCCGGACGAGCAGTGCCACCCCGGCGAACCCGACGACCAGTCCGACGATCGCTGCCCGGGAAAGCCGGCGTCCGAAGAAGACCCGGTCCATGAGCGCGACGTAGAGAGGAATGATCGCGACGATCAGCGCGGCAAAGCCGGAGTCGAGCCGGGTCTCCGCCCAGGCAACGCCGCCGTTCCCTACGAGGAGCAGCGCGGCGCCTGCGATTGCGGCGGCACGCCACTCACGCAGGGTCGGCCGCGCGCGCCCGCGCGCGGCAAAGGCGTACAGGGCGACGCCGGCGACGAGGAAGCGCACCGACGACATCAGCAGCGGCGGCAGCGTCCGGTCGGTGACGCGGATCGCGAGGTAGGTCGAGCCCCAGACGAGGTAGACCGTCGCCAACGCAAAAACCACCGCCGCCGGCGAGCGGCGTGCGAAGGCGGCAGTCACCGGCGGCTACAGCGACCGGCGGTCGAACGGGCGGCGCGAATCGGCGCCGAAGAGCACTGCCAGCGGCCCGACCGCGACGATGAACACGATGATGAGGATTGACGTCATACACCCATGATCGGCCCGCCGACCCATTAGCGCAAATCCAGTTATAATGGAGTTCGATTATGGAACCTGATCGCTGGCTCGGCATCGAATTGCGGCATTTTCTGGCTCTCGAAGCGGTCTCGCGCGAGGGCTCGTTCGGCAAGGCCGCGGCCGCCCTGGGCTATACGCAGTCGGCCGTGAGCCAACAGATCGCCGCCCTCGAGCGCATCGTCGGCCAGCGCCTCGTCGAGCGGCCCGGTGGCCCAAAGCCGGTCTCGCTGACCGAGGCGGGACGGCTGCTGCTGACACATGCCGATGCGATCGCCGCCCGCGTGGCGGCGGCGCAAGCCGACCTCACGGCGCTCGGCGAAGGCCAGGCCGGGACGCTGCGCGTCGGCGTGTTCCAGAGCGTCGGGCAGCGGATCCTCCCCGAGCTGATGCGGCGCTACCTCCGCTCCTGGCCACAGGTGAAAGTCACGCTGACGGAGTCCGCGAACGACGAGGACCTGCTGACGCAGGTCGAGCGCGGCGACCTCGACCTGACGTTCTCGGACCTACCGCTGACGGACGGGCCATTCGAGTCGGTCGAGCTGCTGCGCGATCCATATGTGCTCGTCGTCGCGGCGGACTCGCCGCTCGCCGAGCGCGAGACGCCGATCACGATCCGCGAGGTCGCGGAGCTCGACCTGATCGGCCACAAGCACTGCCGGACGATCAAGCAGCTCGAGGCGAACATCCGCCGGCCGCTCAATTTCGTCTTCCGCTCGGATCACAACCAGACGGTGCAGGCGCTCGTCGCGTCGGGCGTCGGCTCTGCGCTCGTGCCGCAGCTGACGATGGATCCGGAGGACGAGACCACGAAGCTGATCGAGCTGCCGAAGCTCCCGCCGCGCCTGATCGCGCTCGCCTGGCACCGCGACCGCTACCGCACTCCGGCGGCACGCGCATTCGTCGAGACTGCGCAGGAAGTCACGGCCGAGCTAGAGCTCGAGACCGTCGCCGCCTGACACGGCGGTAACCGACGTGTTGCCGTTCCGGAATGTCCCGCAATTCCTGGAGAACGTGCCAGACAGAGGACATGTCTCCAGACATGTCTCCGGCGTGTCGACGTTAAGCTGCCGGAGCCGACCAGCCGGTAAAGCCGGAGTCCGGAGCCGCAAGGCTGAGGGCTGGTAGTAGACCCGGCCCGGTGCCTACGAACGCTTAGGTCTCGTTGTAGGGCTGCTCGTTCGACGACGAGACAGCTGTTGCGGTCGCGCCGGCGAGCACCGTTTCCTGTGAACGCTCGTGCAGCCGTTCGCGGCCGCGCTTCACGGCCGTGAGGAACTTCTCCAGGTTGACCTCGAGCGTGGACAGGATCGAGTCGGCCCAGTCCTCCATCTCGAGTCGCGTCTCGCGTGCCTGACGGCGTGCGTCGTCGACGATGTCCTGCGCTTGGCGCTCGGCGATCTTGACGATCTCCGTCTGCGACGCCTCGCGCACCGCCTGCTCACGGGCCTCGCCGAGGAGCCGGTCGGTCTCCCGCTTGGCCTCGGCCAGCATCTCTTGCCGTTCCTTGACGATCCAGCGTGCCTGCTTGATCTCCTCGGGGATCGTCGCCCGCATCTGGTCGAGGATGTCGTAGATCTCCTCGCGGTCGATCCGGACCTGGTCGGTCAGCGGGACCGCCTTGGCGTTGTGAACCAGGTCGTCGAGCTTGTCGATGAGTACCAAAACGTCCATCTAGCCTCCGAAGTCTACCGGCGAGCCTCGGAGGGCATGCCGATCTGCCTTTGTTTGGTCCGACGAGCGAAGCGAAGTCACTAACCCTCCCTCGAAGAAAATGCGCGGCATTTTCTCCGAATCATTCTTGCGGATTTTCCGGTGTTCCCGGTCGACCTTGAGGGAACAGCTCGGCAAACCGCTTGGCGACCCCCTCGGGCACGAGGTCGTCCACCTTTCCGCCGAACGACGCGATCTCCTTCACCCCGCTCGAGGAAACGAAGCTGACGCTCGGGCTCGCCATCACGTAGACGGTCTCCACCTCCGGCGCCAGCGTCCGGTTGAGCTGGTTCATCTGGAACTCCCACTCGAAGTCCGAGATCACCCGGAGGCCCTTCACGATCGCCTTCGCCTTCCAGCGACGGGCGAAGTCGACGACGAGCTCGGAGAAGACGTCGACCTCGACGTTGTCGAGGCCGGCGAGCGCCTCGCGCAGGAAGCCGACCCGCTCCTCGAGCGAGAACATTGGCGTCTTGTGCGTCGGGGCGCCGACGACGCCGACGACGACGCGGTCGAAGATGTCGGCAGCGCGGCCGATCACGTCGATGTGTCCGTTGGTGACCGGGTCGTACGAGCCGGGTGCGATCGCCGTGATCATTCGTGCTCGAAGACCGTCACGCGCGTCGAACCGTATTTCCGGCTGGTGCGCACGGCGAGCCCGGGGAGCGCCGGCTCGATCCGCGCCGCCGATTCGAGGACGAGCAGGCCGTCGTCGGCGAGGACTTGGGACAGGTAGCGGCCGAGGGGGTCGAAGTCGATCATCGCGTAGGGCGGATCTGCGAGCACGAGATCGTACTTCCTGCCTGCGTTCGCCTCTTGCATGAGCCCCGTCGTCGCGCCGGTGCGCAGCACGGTCGCGCCGGTGAGGCGGAGCTTGTCGAGGTTGCGCTCGATCACGCGTACCGCGTCGGCGTCCGACTCGACGAAGACGACGGAGGCGGCGCCACGCGACAGCGCCTCGAGGCCCATCGCGCCCGAGCCGGCGTAGAGATCGAGCACGCGCGCGCCCTCGACCCACGGCGCGACGATGTTGAAGACGTTCTCGCGCACGCGGTCGGACGTCGGCCGCGTCTCGCGACCCTTCGGCGCGAAGATGGTGTGCCCCTTCCGCTCGCCCGCGATGATGCGCATCAGGGCACGAGCTCGTGCAGGACGTCGAGATAGGCGCCGTAGCCCGACGGCGTCGCCCACTCGCGCGCACTCTCGACGGACGTTCCCTCGGGCCACTCGTTGAAGCTGAGGACGAGCTGCCAGCGCGCGCCGGAGGCGAGCATCGCCCCGACGTCGGCGCGCCAGCGTGCGACGTCGCGCGGCAGCCGGGGCGTCGCCTCGCTCCGCTCTTCGAAACCGGGCGCGATCATGAAGGAGTCCGGCAGCAGCTCGTACTCGGCCAGGGCGGCGCTGTACTGGTGCCAGGCATCCGGTTGTGCGGCGCAGTCGCGGAAGCCGGGGAACGCCTTCAGCACGATGTACGCGCCGACGGTGTTCGCGGCGCGCCAGCGGGCGGCGGTCGCACACCCGTCGCCGGCGTCCCCGTACACGTAAACGACGAACCGGCCGTCGACCCTCAGGTACGCGGGCTTGGCTGCGTACATGTCTCGGATGTACTCGAGATCCGCGCGGATCCTCTCGACGCTCGGATCGGCGTACCCCTCGCGCTCGTAGTAGAGCGCCCACCGAAACGGCGTCGTGCGTGCCGTCGCCAGGTAGCGCCAGAAGCGCAGGTCGGTCGGCGGGTAGCCGTCTGCGCCCCACCACGAGTAGATGCCGGCGCCGAGGTGCGCGTAGAGCAGCGCGTCGGTGTGGTCGCGGACGACGCGGGCGTCCACAGCGCTGTAGTAGTCCAGCGACGGGTGGAAGCGGCTGTACGGGAAGACCGGGTCGCGCCACCACGCCTCCGGGTACCAGGCGTAGTAGAAGGCGGCGCGAATCGGGAACGAGGGCTGTCTCGTGTCCGCAGCCGGCCCGCGGAAGTCGACGATGCGCCCCGGCCGCTTGAACACGAAGCGCACGCGCACCGTCGTATTCGTCAGCGTGTCGTAGGCGTCGCCGTCGTAGACGAAGCCGCGGCGCAGCGATCGCGGCGAGAGCTTCAGCTCGTAGGACGGCAGGTCGGGCGCGCTCGTGTCCGTCACGGCGAACGTCTTGCCCGCGAGAACCTGGCGGGCGTGCTGCAGCGTCCACCCGTGCGGGCTCGCGACGAGGAGGGCGCTGAGGACGGCCGCGGTCACGGCCTAAGCGTACGGTCATGTGAAGCAGGCGTCGTGCGACGAGCGAGCGACTGCGATCCGTCGCAGCAATCGTCCCCGCGTGTCGAGCACGCAGAGCGTGCCGTGGTCCAGCGACGGCGTCAGGATCCGGCCGGGCCCCTGCTGGACGTTGTAGGAGCCGATCGGCGTCACCGTCGTCCGCAACACGCGCCCGTCGCGCAACGAGTGGACGCGCAACGTACCGTCGTTTCCGCTCGTGACGTAGGCCTTGTCCCCGTGGAAGGTGACGTGTTGCGGCGGCGACCCCGCCTGCAGCCTGCGAAGCACGTGTCCCTTCCGGGCGTCGTAGATCGCGAGCGCTCCGCGGTCGCCCGACGTCACCCAGACATGTCCCATGCCTGGCACGAAACCCACGTCGTGCAGGAGAAACGGAGGCCTGATCCGCCCAAGGAGACGTGGCTGCGCCGGACGTGTCACGTCGACGACTGCGGCTGCGCGCGCCTCCGTGCCGAGGGCGATCCAGAGTGTACGGCCGCGGGAGTCGAGCGAGACGTGACGCGGCCACTCGCCGAGGCGCAGCCGCGCGACGACCTTTCCGTGGAGGACGTCCACGACGGCAACGTCCTTGCGACCGGAGTCGGTGACGAAGGCGTAGCGCCCGTCGGGCGTTCCGGCCGTGTAGCGCGGCTCGCCGAACCCGTGCAGCACGTGCGCGACCTCGAGGCCGCGCAGCAGCGTCACCTCCCCGATCGCGGTGTGCGCGACGACCGCGGTCTCCCCCACGCGCTCGATGCTGCGCGGGTCCGGCCGCGTCTCGATGCGACGCAGCACGTGCCCGGCGAGCGGATCGACGACCACGACAGCAGCTTCCAGGTCCGCCGTGACCAGCGCGAGCGGACGGCGCGCGAGATCGGCACGCAGCGCAAACGGCGCTGCGGCCGCGGCGGCGAGGAACTCGCGTCTGTCCATTCCCCGGATACGTGCCTCTCTCGCGTCAGGTCCAGCCAGGCTCACCGAAAGACGTCCACGCCGCCTTCGCCGCCGATCGCGAGCGCCGAACCGTCCGGGGTGAACGCAATCGCATAGCCGTCGAACGCCGCGGCCGGGCTCCAGCCGGTGAGCGAGCCCTGCGGCAGGGAGAACTCTGCGTAGCCGCGGCGTGCCGTTCCGATCTTCTCGAACTCGCCCGCCACGTAGAGCCGCCCACGGTCCGGGGACAGGCGCAACGCCCGTACGGTCCGATCCGCATTCGGATCCCACGACGACGCAGTGCCGCTCTCCACGTCGAGGGCAGCCAGCCGATTCCGAGCTCGCCCGCCGATCTGGTCGAACTCACCGCCGACGTAGAGCGTCTCGTTTCGCAGCTCGAGCCCCCAGACGTTGTCGCTCGGACCGGGGCTCCAGCCCAAGGCCGCGCCCGTATCGAGATCGAGCTTGACGAGCCTCGGACGCGACAGGCCACCTGCCGAGGCGAAGTCCCCACCCACGTAGAGCCCGTCATTCGCGGGCAGCACGACACGGACGAGGTCGTTCGCGCCCGAGTTCCAGGCGAGCAACCCTCCCGTCGTCGGATCGAGCGCCGCGAGCCGTGTGCGACGCTTGCCCGCGACCGTGACGAACGCGCCGCCGATGTAGAGAGTGGAGCCGTCCGCGGACGGTGCGATCGTCCAGACGCCGGAATTCGTCCCGCCGCCGAACGCGTGCAACGCACCCGTCGAGGTCTCCACGACGGCGAGGTTCCGCTGTGCCGGGACGTCTCCGGGTGCGAATGCGCCACCGACGTACAGCCGCGACTTGGCCGAGTCGAGCGCGAGGGCGCGCACGATTCCGTCCAGATTCGGATTCCAATCCGTCAGCCCCCCGCCCAGGGCGAACGAGGCAAGTCCGTGGCGACGAGCACCGCCGACAAAGGCGATGCTGCCGCCCGCGAAGACGGTCCCTCCTGGCCGTGCCGACAGGACTCCGATGTCCCCGAGCGCGCGCGGATCCCAACCCGTCACTGCCCCGCTGCGAGTGTCGAGGGCTGCCAGCGCGTCGCGGCGTTGGCCGCCGACCTCGGCGAGATCACCCGCGAGGTAGAGGACGTTTCCGGAGGCGTCCAGTGCGAGTGCGGTGACGTCGTCGCCGCTGACGTTGGGCTCCCACGACGTGACCGCCCCCGTACGCGAATCGACGGCGGCGACCAGATGGCGGGACCTTTCGCCCAGCGAGCTGAAATCTCCTGCGATGTAGACGGCAGTCCGGCCGACGGCGAGGTCGGAGACGGACGAGTCCGCAGGTGCGCGTGCGTTGAACGGCCTGGCCCGGCCGGTGGTTGCGTCTAGGGCGGCAACGGCGTTCCGCGCAGCGCCGCCGATACGCGAGAAGTAGCCGCCGACGTACACGCTGCGGCCGCGCGGCCGAATGACCTGCACCGAGCTGTTCGGAGCGGGGTTCCACTGCGTGGCACGCCGGGTTCGAATCCCGATCGCGGCGAGGCCGGCGCGTCGCCGGCCTCCGATCTGACCGAAGAAACCGCTCACGTACAGGGTCGATCCCGACAGGGCGAGGGCTGAGATGGTTCCGGCACCCGCAGGCTTCCCTTTCTCGAGCAACCGCGGGTCACCGCGAAGGCGCCAGCCCAGAAGGCGGCCTCGGGCGGCGCTGACCGCTGCCAGTGCGCGGCGCGGTTTGCCGCCAACAGCCTTGAAGGTTCCGCCGAGGAAAAGCGTGCTGCCGCGCAGCGCCAGCGCGTCGACGCGGCCACCGCCGACCGACACATGCCAGCCTCGATCGAGCTCGCCGCTCCGCTCGAGATGGACAACTCGCGCCGAGCGTGCGACCGAGCCGACCGCTGCAATCGTCCCCGAGACGAACCAGCCGCCTCGGCTGTCGGGAACGGCCGCGCTGACATCTCCTGCCAAGAGCGGGCGACCCGCGACCGGGTTTCCGTCCGGCCCGATCGGAACCCACGAGCCAGTGGGCGCGCCGATCAACGAAAAGTCGCCGCCAACGTAGAAGCGATCCGGCGCGGCGGCGGTTGCCAGGACGGTCCCGTCCGTAAAGAACGTCGCGGCGGGCGTCGCCGCAACGGCTGAAGATGCACACGATCCCGCGGGAAGAGCGGCGATCCCCGCAACGAGCCAGGCGGCTGCGAAGAGATATCTCATGCGGACCCCTCCTCAGATGATCCGGCGCCCGCGCCCGAAAATCAACCGGGCTAGGCCCCGATCTCGAGATCCTCGAATCTCGCAGCCACCTCATCGAGCAAAGGGCCCGGCGCGTCGATCAGTTCGGCTGCGAGCGCACGCGCCCGCTCGAGCAGCGGCCGATCCTTGCGCAGATGCGCGAAGTGCAGGTCGGTCAAGCCGGACTGGCGCGTTCCGAGCAGCTGCCCGCCGCCGCGAATGTCCAGATCGACCTCGGCCAGCTCGAACCCGTCGGTCGTGCGCACGAGCGCGTCGAGCCGCGCGATCGCGGACTCCGTCAGGTCCTCGCGCGCGCGCGAGATCAAGAGACAGTACGACTGCTCGGCGCCGCGGCCGACGCGCCCGCGCAGCTGGTGCAGCTGCGCGAGCCCGAAGCGATCGGCCTCCTGCACGATCATGATCGTCGCGTTCGGCACGTCGACGCCGACCTCGATCACGGTCGTCGCGACGAGCACGTCCAGCTCGTGCGCCTTGAAGCGCGCCATCAGCTCGCGCCGCTCGCCGGGACGCAAACGTCCGTGCAGCAAGCCGACGCGGTACCCGCGTAGCTCCCCCCGCCGGAGCCGCTCCGCCTCCGCCTCTGCGGCGCGCGCCTGACTCGTCTCCGACTCCTCGATCAGCGGGCAGACGACGTACGCCTGCCGGCCGTCGTCAAGGTGCTTGCGCAGGCGCGAGTACGCCGCCGCGCTGCGGTCCTCCGTCACGTGTGCCGTGATGATCGGCTTGCGGTTCGCCGGCGGCTTGCTGATCTCGGACACGGCCAGATTGCCGTACACGGTCAGCGCCAACGTGCGCGGAATCGGCGTCGCCGTCATGTGCAGAACGTGCGGTGAGCGCCCCTCCGTCAAAGCCTTCCGCTGTTCGACGCCGAACCGGTGCTGCTCGTCGACGACTGCGACGGCAAGCTTGTCGAGCTCCACGCCCTCCTGGATCAGCGCGTGCGTGCCGACGACGATGTCCGCTTGCGGAGCGAGGTCGCGCTCCCGCTTCGGCGAGGAGCTCGTCAGCAGCGCGCAGGACACGCCGAGCTGACGGCATGGTTCGTCGAGTGTGAGGAAATGCTGCTCGGCCAATGTCTCGGTCGGAGCCATGAGCGCACCCTGGCGGCCCGCCTCGACGGCCCGCAGCAGTGCGTAGAGCGCCACGACCGTCTTGCCCGATCCGACGTCCCCCTGCAACAGCCGCTGCATCGGCGTCGTGCGCTGGAGGTCGGCGTCGATCTCGGCGATCGCGCGCTCCTGGTGCTCCGTCAGCTCGAACGGCAGCACGTCGCGGTAGCGCGCGACGAGCTCGCCCGGAGGCTCGAGCGCCGGCGCGACCTCCGCCTCCCGTTCTCGCCGCTGCAGCGCGAGGCCCACTTGCAACAACAGCAGCTCGTCGAACGCGAGCCGGCGGCGACCCGTCTCGGCTTCCTCGAGCGAGCGCGGACGATGGAGAGCCCACAGCGCGTCGACCCGCGCCGGCAGCGACTCCGTCTGCTTCAGCGGCGCCGGCAGTGGATCGAGGAACGAGCGGGGCAGGGCGGCGCCGACGAGCTCGCGCAGCTTCTTCGGCGTGATCTCTTCGCTCGCCGGATAGACCGGCGCGAAGTCCGCGGTCGCCTCGCCGCCGCCGATGTCGAAGCTCCGCACGTCGAACCCGTACCGGCCCTGCCGCCCGCGTAGCCGGACCGGCGTGCCCGGCTGCAGCTGCCGCTCGAGCCAGGGCTGGTTGAACCAAGTGGCGGAGATCGTCGCGCTGCCGTCCGACACCCGCGCGGTCAGCATCTGCAGGCGGCCCCGCCGGCGCTTCGAGACTGAGAGCACCTCGCCGCGGATCGCGACCTCCTCGTCGCCGCCGAGATCGGCGATCCGCAGCTCGCTGACCGGCTCCTCGTAGCGGAACGGGCGATGCCGGAGCAGATCGCCCACAGTCGACAGGCCGAGCCGCGCGAGCTTCTTCTTCACCGCCGGCCCGACGCCCGGCAGGACGTCGACGGCGCGCTCGAGCTCCTCAGCGCGCGGGAGCGTGCGCGGGCGCGCCCACTCGTCCGTCTCCTCGCCCGCGAAGCCCACGGGCAGCTCTACCGCGACCGCCGTCACTCCCTGTCATCGAACCAGAAGAAGCCAACGGTGCCGGGACCTGCATGCGTGCCGACAACGGCGCCGAGCGTCGTCACGACCTCGATCTCCGCCTGCGGGCGCTGGTCACGAACCATCTTCTGCAGCTGCGTCGCGCGCTCCGGCGCGTCCGCGTGCGCGATGCCGACCTTCAGCGTCGGGCCATCTTCCGTCGAGGAGGTGAACGCCGACACGAACTCCTGCATCGCCTTCTGGTTGCCGCGAACGCGCTTCAGTGGGACAACCTCGCGCTCGATCGTGAGGACCGGCTTCACGTGCAGGAGCTCGCCGGCCCAGGCGCTCGCGCGCCCGATCCGGCCGCCGCGGCGGAGGAACTCCAGCGTGTCGACGGTGAAGATCAGCCCGGCCCGCTCGCGGAAGCGGCGGATCAGCGCGTCGATCGCCTCGTCCGTCGTCCCCTGCTCGAGCCGCCGCTGGAGCGCGAGCCCGAGCATCGCGATCGCGGCCGACGCGCTCTCCGAATCGACGGTGCGCACCTTGTCCCCGAGCTCGGTGGCCGCGGTCGTCGCGCTTTGGTACGTGCCGGAGAGGGCGGCCGAGATGTGCAGCGAGTAGATGCGCTCGTACTGTGCGAGCTCTTCGTAAGTTGCAAGGAAGTCCCCGGGCGTCGGCTGCGATGTCGTCGGCAGCTGTTCGGCCGTGCGCAGCCGTGCGTAGAACTCCGGCGGCGCGAGCTCGACGTAGTCGCGGTAGCTCTCGTCACCGAACAGCACATAGAGCGGGACGACGCGCCAGTTGGGGAAACGCTGCAGTGCTTCCGGAAAGTCGGCGGTCGAGTCGAGGACGATCGCCGTGTTCTGCGCGGTGAGCTCCACTAGGCGGCGCGGCGGATGGCTTCGACGATCTCGTCCAGCTCCTGGTCCTTCGAGAGGCAAGCGACGGCGCCCGCCTCGTACAGGGCGTCGACCTCCCGCAGGTTGGCGGACGCGGTCAAGCAGACGACCGCGACCTCCGGCGCGGCCTCGCGCACGGCCTTCGTCGCCTGGACGCCGTCGATCCCGGGGAGCCGGTAGTCCATCAGGACGACGTCGGGAAGATGCTCGCGGACGACCTCTGCCGCGGCCGAGCCGTCGGAGACGGACGCGACGACCACGATGTCGGAGCGAAGCCCGAGGAGGAGCTCGAGCGCCTCCCGAAACACCTGGTTGTCCTCCACGAGGACGAGGCGGATCGGCTCGGCCATCCCGCCGGAGCCTATTCCGCCGAGAGCAGCAGCGGGTAGTGGGGCTGGCCGCCGGCCTGGACCTCGAGCTCGAGGTCCGGGTGGCGCTCCTGGATCCGCTCGAGCAGCCCGTCCAACTCGGGCGCTTCGGCGCCGGTCAGGAGCGTCAGCACCATGCGCGGCTCGGCCAGCAGCGTCTCGGTCACTTGGGCGGCCACATCCTCGAACTCGTCGCCGACCGCGACCGCCTCTCCCCCGGCGAGGCCGAGCCAGCCGCCCTTGCAGACGGCGACGCCGTTCAGCTCCACGTCGCGCGACGCGATCGTGACCTCCCCGGTGACGACGCTCTCGAGCACCTCGGACATCTCGGCGGCGTTCTCCGTTGCAGAGCGCTCGGGGAGGAAGGAGACCATCGCCGCGAGACCAGCCGGGATCGAATCGGTGGGCACGACCGTCACGGGCTTTGCCGCGAGGCCGACGGACTGCTCGGCCGAAAGGATCACGTTCGAGTTGTTCGGCAGCACGATCACCTCGGCCGCATCGGCCGCGTCGATCGCGGCGACGAGCTCGGCCGTCGACGGGTTCATCGTCTGGCCGCCTTCGATGATCTTCGTCGCACCGAGACTCTCGAACAGCGCACGGTTGCCATCGCCGGCGACCACCGCGACGACCGCGCTCTGTGCCGGCGGCGCGTCCGGCACCGCCTCGAGCAGGCGCTCCTCCCGCTGCACCGTCTGCTCGTGCATGTTGGCGATCTCGACGCGGTCGATCACACCGACGTTGGTGCCGATCGCGAGCGCGCGGCCAGGCTCGTCGGTGTGCACGTGCACCTTCAGCGCCTCGGCGTCACCCACGACGAGCAGCGAGTCGCCGAGCTGCTCGAGCTCCGCTTCGATCGCATCGGCCGCGAGCGCGTCCCCTTCGATTACGAACGTGGTGCAGTAGCGGTAGCGGGAGAGCTCCTGGTGGATCGCCTCGACGCCGAGCTCCTCTTGCCGCGGCGGCGCCTCGGGGAGCGGCAGGCCGGAGACGTTGGCCGCAAGTCCGCGCACGATCTCGAGCAGGCCCGCGCCCCCGGCGTCGACGACTCCGGCCTCGCGCAGCACGGCCAGCTGCTCCGGCGTGCGGGCGACGGCTTCCTCGCCGCGCCGAACGAGGGCAGTGAGCAGGTCGGCGTTCGTCGCCGTGTCGCCCGCGCGCTGCTCAGCCTCCTCTGCGAGCTCGCGGATGACGGAGAGCATCGTCCCCTCGACGGGCTGGCGCACCGCGCGGTACGCAGCGTCGCTCGCCGAGCGGAACGAACGCGCGAGCGTCTGCGCGTCGACGGTGCCGTTGAGGCCGAGCGGCTCGGCGGCGCCGCGCACGATCTGGGAGAGGATCACTCCCGAGTTGCCGCGGGCGCCCATCAGCGCCGCGCGTGTGACTTCCTTGATCAGCGCGACGCGCTCGTCCGTCTTCGTCTCGTCCAGCTCGTCGACGACGGCGCGGGCGGTCAGCGTCATGTTCGTGCCCGTGTCGCCGTCCGGCACCGGGTACACGTTGAGGTCGTCGATCCGCTGTCGGCTGCGCTCGAGCGACGCGAACGCGGCGTGGGCGAGCTCGCGGGCGCGCGTCAAGTCGCTCATGCGCTCGAGCGGCGGACGTCCTGGATCCGCACCTCGACACTCGCGACGCGCAGTCCCGTCAGGCGCTCGACCTCGTACCGCACACGGTTGCGCAACGTCGACGCGACCTCGGCGAGGTTGAGGCCGTACTCGACGACCACATTGAGCTCGATCGTGACGCCCTCATCGGCGCTGCCGCCGACCGTGATGCCGTGCCGCAGCCGGTCGCGCCTCGGTAGCCACTTGCGCGGGGCCATGCCGACGACGCCGTACGCCTCGGTCGCCACGCGGCCGACGATGTGCGCGACGGCGTCGTGCGCGATCGAGATGCGGCCGAGCGGCGAGGCCAGTGTAGGAGCGGGAGCCGCCTCCACGTCCGGATTAGACCATCCTGCGCACCGCGAAGTTGCTGCTCAGCTTGCTTTTTGCAGGCCGTCCCAGTCCCAGCGCGGCATCTGCAAGCCCGACGGGACGACGGCGTCCTGGGGCGCGTACGACATCACGTGGTCGACGGCCCAGCGCATGTATGCCTGCATGGCTGCACGAAAGTCGGGATCGGAAGGCAGCTCCGCGTCGTCGAGCGCGCGGACGAAACAGTCGAAAAACCGCTCAGGGAGATCGCCCATCTCCCCGTTCCCGGCATGCAACGTCAGCACGCCGGACTCATCACCGCACGTCGACGAATAGGTCGGCGGCCCGCCCATTACCTCGGCCCAGTACGCCGCCAGGCGTTCGACGTGCTGGGGATGCTGGTCGGGGTGCGAAAACGGGTGATTGAGCTCGGGGTCGGCCAGACAGCGCGCGTGATGAGCCCGAGCAAGCGCGAGAAAGGCAGCTTCGCCGCCGGCGAACTCGTACAGCGTCGGCCGGTTGCCGCTCAGATGGCTTTCTGCACCTTGCCGCCCTTGAGGCAGCGGGTGCAGACGTAGGCCCGGGTCGGCTTGCCGCGCAGGAGGACGCGAACCCGCTGGAGGTTCGGATTGAAGCGGCGCTTCGTGGCCACCATTGAGTGGCTTCGGTTGTGACCGAAACCCGGCTTCTTCCCGCAAACGGCGCATACCTTGGACATCGGCCGGCCAGTGTAGCGAAGGGGACGTGCAAGCACGCCTGCGCTATTTGCCTCCGTTTCGCATGCCAAATTCAGGGGTCTGACCCCTCTGGGGTCAGACCCCAGCCTTTTGGTTACGGCCGCCGCGCGTATCGGGTTTGGTCAGATCGGGCCAGCCCCGTGTCGGGTTCCCACTGTCCGGCTTCGCCATCACTTCCTCCACGGCAGCGCGGTTATCGAGCCGAAGCGCGCAGCTGGGCGAACGCGTCCGCCATCTCGAGCGCCGTGCGGACGGCCTCGGCGCCCTTGGAGATGCGGGCCTCCGCCTGCTCGACCACGTCCACCGTCAAGACGCCGAACGCCACGGGAACGCCGGTCTCCAGCGCCGCCAACTGCAGGCCGCTCGCCGCCTCGGAGGCGATGAAGTCGAAGTGCGGCGTCTCGCCCCGCACGACGCAGCCCAGCGCGACGACGCAGGCGTAGCGCCGCGTCTTCGCGAGCGCCATCGCCGCCAAGGGCAGCTCGAACGCGCCCGGCACCGGCATGACGGTGACCGCCTCACGCCGGACGCCCGCCTCGTCGAGCTCCCCGAGCGCCGACTCCAGCAGCTGGTTCGTGATCTGCCCGTTGAAGCGCGACGCGACGATTGCAACGCCGCGGCGGGTCCCATCCGCGACGCCCTCCAGGACGTTGACGTCGTCCGGGATGTCGAGCTCGCCGTACGCGTGCTGCTGCTCCGCCACGTCCTCCTCCGTCGTGCGCAGGCGCGGCAGCTCCTCTTGCTCTTCCTCTTCCTCGAGCTCCTCTACGTCAGTCGGATTGCCCGGCCAGGTCTCGCTCACTCTCCGCCCTCCAGCGGCTCGTACTTCAGGTCTTGATGGTGAAGCTTGTGGCCGAGCTTGTCACGTTTCGTCGCCAGATAGCGCGCATTCTGCGGCTTCGGCGCCGTCTCGATCGGCACCTGCTCGACGACCTGCAGGCCGAAGCCCTCGATGCCGGTGATCTTCTTCGGGTTGTTCGTGAGGATCCGGATCGTCGTCAGCCCGAGGTCGGCGAGGATCTGGTTGCCGATCCCGTAGTCGCGCATGTCGGGCTGGAAGCCGAGCTCGAGGTTCGCCTCGACCGTGTCGAGCCCGTTCTCCTGCAGCTCGTATGCGCGCAGCTTGTTCAGGAGGCCGATCCCGCGTCCCTCCTGCGCCATGTACAGGAGCACTCCCTGCTCCTCGGCCGCGATCTGCGACAGCGCCTGCTCGAGCTGCTCGCCGCAGTCGCAGCGCAGCGAATGGAAGACGTCCCCCGTCAGGCACTCGGAGTGCACGCGCACCAGCACGTTCTCGGCGCCGTCGACGTCGCCTTTCACGAGCGCGACGTGGTGCTTGCCCGTCAGCTTTTCGCGGAACGCGACCGCGGTGAAGTCGCCGTACGCCGTCGGCATCTGCACCGTCGTCATCCGCTCGACGAGCTGCTCGTGTCGGCGGCGGTACTCGATCAGGTCGGCGACGGTGACGAGCTTGATCCCGTGCCGCTCGCAGTACGGGATCAGATCCGGGACGCGGGCCATCGTCCCGTCCTCGTTCATGATCTCGCACACGACGCCGGCGGGGATCAGACCCGCGAGCCGCGCGAGATCGACGGCCGCCTCCGTCTGCCCCGCGCGCATCAGCACGCCGCCCTCGCGCGCCCGCAGCGGAAAGATGTGGCCCGGTTGGACGAGATCCTCGGCCGCGGCCTTCGGATCGACTGCGACCTGGATCGTGCGGGAGCGGTCCGGCGCCGAGATCCCGGTCGTCACGCCTTCGCGCGCCTCGACCGAGACGGTGAACGCCGTGCCGTAGGGCGTCTCGTTCTTCTCCGTCATCTGGCGCAGGCCGAGCTCGTCGCAGCGCTCCTCGGTCAGACAGAGGCAGATCAGCCCGCGCCCCTCCTTGGTCATGAAGTTGACTGCCTCGGGCGTCGCGAACTGCGCGGCGATCGTGAGGTCGCCTTCGTTCTCCCGGTCGGCCGCGTCCACGACGACGACGAACTTGCCCTCCCGGATGTCCTCGATCGCCTCCTCGATGGTGGCGAAAGCGCTCTTTTCCTCGACCTTCACTGGGCTGATCGTAGCCCCGTGAGCAGCCGCTCGACATACTTGGCGAGGACGTCGGTCTCGAGGTTGACGGTATCGCCGGGCGACAGCCCGCCAAGTGTTGTCACCTCGAGCGTGTGCTGCACGAGTGCCACTACGAAGCCGCGCTCGTCGAGCTCCGCCACGGTCAATGAGACGCCGTCGACCGTGACCGACCCCTTCTCGACGAGGTAGCGCAGCGTCTCCGCCGGGACGTCGAACCAGATGCGCCTGCCGTCGCCCTCCGGCTCGACCGACCGAACCGTGCCGATCGCATCGACGTGGCCCTGGACGTAATGGCCGCCGAGCGGGTCGCCCGCGCGGAGCGCCGCCTCGAGGTTCACCTCCGGCCCGAACGGCTTCGCCCGCCGCTCCGTCTCGACCATCACGTCGAAGGCGAGCCGACCGTCGTCGTTGCTCGTAACCGTCAGACAGACGCCGTCGACCGCGACCGAATCGCCGATTGCGGCGTCGATCGCCGACTCGACGACGAGCCGGCCTCGGTCGAAAGACGTCACGCGCCCGCGCTCCTGCACGATCCCGGTGAACACGAGGCGAAGGCTACTCCCGCAAAGAGAAGGCGGCCCCCGCCGGGACCGCCTTCCCACCACTCTTGGCCCTATCGACTATGCGTTCGTGAGGCGCGTGTGGTCGTGTCGCCGGGCCAAAGCCACGCCGGTCACGAGCAGGAGCGCGATTCCGAAGGCGGTCGAAGCGCCGATCCCCGCGTCCCCCCAGTCGAAGCCGGTGGACGTGGCCGAGACGAGCTGCGGGACGAGGGACGGGTCGGGCCCCTTGACGCCGTTGCTCCGCTCGGACACCGCAACCGTCGGCTGGTTCCGCAGGTACGCGTCCGCAATTGCCGTCCAGCGCAGGCCGTCCGCCTGCAGCGGGGTCACCGTGGACGAGCGCGCCGCGTTCTCCGACCGGATCTGCGGCCCGGTCGCCACGGGGAAGCCGACCTCGTGGTACCGCAGGTACGAACCCTGCGTGCTTGCCGTGCTCTGCAAGCTCACGGGGGCAGCCTTTCCGTCCACGAACGTCGAAAGCGATGCGGCTGCGGCCGGAGCCACTGGCACTGCGAGAGCGGCGAAAGCGAGACCGAGTACGAGCCGCCTGATCCTGAAGTGCTTGCGAGACATGCTGTTCCTCCCTCCAAACTCCATGACCAGACGAGCATCCGGGACACGGGTAACCGGGCGAGCACGACGGGCCCATCGCCGCCCACCGCTCGGTAATCGCCCGGGGGACGGTGTAGGTTCGTGGCGAAGCCGCGATGGACTACCGCATACTCGGGCCGCTGGAGGCGTTCGACGGCGAGCGCCAGCTCGCGTTGGGCGGTGTGAGGCAGCGCGCCGTGCTGGCGCTCCTCCTGTTGCGGGCCAACGAGGCACTGCCGCGCGACGTGATCGTCGACGAGCTCTGGGGAGAACAGCCGCCTCAGACGGCCGGAAAAGTCCTGCAAAACTGCGTCTCGGCCCTGCGCAAGGAGCTCCCCGCGGGCGGGGAAGCGTTGCGCACGGTCGGCGGAGCCTACGCCCTGCAGGTCACGCCGGGAGAGCTCGATCGGGACCGCTTCGAGCGCGGACTGGCCGAGGGTCGGGCCGCCCTCGCGATGGGCGAGCACGCGGAAGCGGCAGAGCAGCTGCGCGCGGCGCTGAGGCTCTGGCGCGGAGCGCCCCTCTCGGACTTCACCTACGAACCCTTCGCCCAGGAAGAGATCACACGGCTCGAGGAGCTCCACGTGGGTGCGCTCGAGGACCGGATCGACGCCGACCTGGCGCTCGGCCGCCAAGACGAGCTCGTTTCGGAGCTCGAGTCGCTCGTCGCCCGGCATCCGATGCGGGAGCGGCTACGCCGGCAGCTGATGCTCGCCCTGTATCGATCTGGCCGGCAGGCCGAGGCGCTCGCCGTCTATCGCGACGCCCGCCGCACGCTCCTCGGCGACCTGGGGATCGAGCCGGGCCGCGCGCTGCAAGAGCTGGAGCGCTCGATCCTCGCGCAGGATCCCGCGCTCGACCTCCGGGCAGCGCCGCCGGTGGCGCCGCTGGGTCAGCCGGGCAGACGTGCCGCGACGCCGCTCGTCGGCCGCGACGAGGAGCTCGCCGTGCTCGAGGCCGGTTTGGACGACGCTCTCGCCGGGCGCGGACGGCTGTTCGTCGTCGTCGGTCCTCCCGGCGCCGGCAAGACACACCTCGGAGACGAGATCGCCAGCCGCGCGAAAGCCCGCGGCGCGAGCATCTTCTGGGGTCGTGCGTGGGACGGCGGCGGAGCGCCCCCGTACTGGCCGTGGCGCCGGGCGATCCGGAAGCTGCCGCCACCGGAGGACGGCGAGGAGCGCTTCCAGTTCTTCGAGCGAGTCACGGAGCTGCTTCGTGCGGAGGCCGCGCAGTCGCCGTTCATGCTCGTGCTCGACGATCTACAGGCTGCGGACGAGGAGTCGCTGCTGCTGCTCGAGTTCGTCGCTTCTGAGGTCGCGGAGATGCCGGCACTCATCGTCGCGTTGGGCCGCGAGGAGACGCCGCGTCTGAACGAGCTCGGCCGCCTGGCGACGAGGACGCTTCACCTCGGCTCGTGAACGTACGCCGTCACGAAGACGTCCTCGCCGAGTTGCTCGACCGTCTGCCGACTTAGCACGACGGGGCCGGCGAGCTCCGGCGCGAACACAAGCCCCGCACCGGCGACGCGCGGCGCGATGAACAGCATCAGCTTGTCGACGAGCCCGGCCCGGAGAAACGACGCCGCGATCGTCGGCCCGCCCTCGAGCAGCAGCGACTGCACACCCTCGTTCGCAAGGGAGCGCAGCTCGTCGGGCAGCCCACCCGTGCGTAACTCGAGCTCGCTCGGCCCTCGACCGAAGGCGAGTCGGCGCGGTTGCCGCTCGGCGCCGACATCGCGGGCGGTCAGCTGCGGCGCATCCGCGCGCACCGTTCCCATCCCGACGGCGACGGCGTCGGCTTGCGCGCGCAGCTCGTGCACCCGCCGTCGCGACTCTTCGCCGGAGATCCAGCGCGCGCCTGGCACGGCGACGCGTCCGTCCAGTGTCAGCGCGAGCTTGAGGATCACGAACGGGCGCTGCGCCAACACCCATGTGCGCCACGCTTCGTTCTGCGCACGCGCCTCGAACAGGTCGGCGTTCTCCACCTCCACGCCCGCCGCGCGGAGAACCTCGAAGCCGCCGCGCGCCTCCGGGTTGGGGTCGAGCGAACCTGCGACGACCTTCGCGACGCCTGCGGCGATGAGCGCCTCCGTGCACGGCGGCGTCGTGCCGTGGTGCGCGCACGGCTCCATCGACACATACATGGTCGCTCCACGCGCGCGCTCGCCCGCGGCCGCGAGCGCGACGATCTCGGCGTGCGGCTCGCCCTTTCGTTCGTGCCAGCCCTCGCCGACGACCTCGCCGTCGCGCACGATCACGGCGCCGACGACGGGATTTGGATGTGTCGTGCCGCGCCCTCGCTCGGCGAGCTCGAGCGCGCGTTCGAGCGTCACGCCAGCTCCCTCGCCTACGGCTCGGTCGCGGGGGGGGGGGGGGGGGGGGGGGGGCGGGCGCCCCCGCGGGCGCGGGGGCGGGGGCAGGGGCACGCGGAG
>JBKPGW010000067.1:0-43807 GCA_046729555.1 Actinomycetota bacterium
CTGGTCGTCGACCGTCGCGCGGTGCTCGACCTCCGCCCCGAAGAGCCGTTCGTAGGTGACCAGAGCCTCGTCGAGATCCGCGACCGCGACACCGAGATGGTGAATCCCCTGCACCTGCACGCAGGCGAGGCTACCGAACGCAGGTCGTGAAAGAGCGCGTCACGGAGGCAGCCCCACTCGCCAGCGTGACCGAACCACGCAAGGTCTTCCCGCGGTCGCCTTTCCACTTCTCGAGGAAGGTCCGGCGCAACGCCCGAGTCACCGGCCGGATCCGCAAACGACGCGCTGCCGGCCGCCCCTGTCACGCCCGCGAAGCAGAGCGCACAGGCCACCAGCCCAAGACACGATGGCCCGAGGCGCATCGCGGTGATCGTTAACAGCCGCTGCGGAGGGTGTCTAGGCCTCTGCCGAGACGATCCGAGGCGTGCCGACGCTCTCGGAAGCGCGTGACTCGGGCTGGATCCCGGCCAAGAGCTCGAGCACCTCTTCGCGTCCGAGCGTCTCCTTCTGCAGCAACGCCGACGCGACTCGGTCGAGCGCGGCGCGATGCTTCGTCAACAATCGCACGGCCTCGGAGAACGCGCCGTCCGTCAGCCGCGCCTGCTCCTGGTCGCGCAGCCGTTTCGTCTCCTCCGACAGCGCGTAGTTGTCCGCGCGCATCGTCCTCGACGCGACCGTGTCGGACATCCCGTACTCGAACACCATTGCCCTCGCGAGATCCGTCACCTTCTCGAGGTCGTCCGCCGCACCCGTGCTGACACGTCCGAACACGACGTGCTCGGCAGCGCGACCGGCGAGGGTGATCTTCATCGTGTCGATCAGCTCCTCCTTCGTCCGCACGTATCGATCCTCGGACGGGAGGTAATACGCGTAGCCGAGGGCGTCGCCACGACTCACGATCGAGACCTTGTGCAGCGGCTTCAGCTCGCCCATCAGGTACGACATGAGCGCGTGGCCCGCCTCGTGGAACGCGAGGACCCGCTTCTCCTTCTCGGTGACGACACGACGCTTCTGCAGGCCGACGACGACTCGCTCCATTGCCGCCTCGAAGTTCTCCTGCGCGACGTAGTGGAGATCTTCGCGGCCGGCGAAGATCGCGGCCTCGTTCGCGATGTTGGCGAGATCCGCACCGGTCAGCCCAGCCGTCTGGCGTGCGATCAGCGGCAGGTCGACGTCCGGCGCAAGCGGCTTGTCACGCGTGTGGACCTTGAGAATCGCCTCGCGCGCGCTGAGGTCGGGCTCGCCAACGAGCACCTGGCGGTCGAAGCGGCCGGGTCGCAGCAGCGCAGGGTCGAGCTGCTCGAGCCGGTTCGACGCACCCATGACGACCACCTGGTCTTCGCCGCCGAAGCCGTCCAGCTCGACCAGCAACTGGTTCAGCGTCTGATCCTGCTCGCGGTTGAGGTTGTGACCGCTGCGCGCCGTGCCGACTGCGTCGAGCTCGTCGATGAAGATGATCGCCGGCGCCTTCTTGCGTGCCTCCTTGAACAGCCGTCGGATCCGGGCGGCGCCCAGGCCGGCGAACATCTCGATGAACGAGGACGCGCTCGCCGCGAAGAACGTCGCGCCCGACTCGTTCGCCGCGGCTTTCGCGAGCAACGTCTTGCCGGTGCCCGGCGCCCCGTGCAGGAGGATTCCCTTCGGCACGCGCGCACCGAGCCGCTCGAACCTGTCCGGGTTCTTCAGGAAGTCGACGACCTCCTGCAGCTCCGCGCGCACCTCGTCGACCCCGGCGACGTCGGCCCACGTCGTCGCCTGCCGCGACCGCGTGTCGACCTCGGCCGGCTTGACGCGCGGCATCAGCTGCAGCATCCGCCAGAAGATGTAGAGCAGAAGGATGTAGAAGGTCAGGCCGAGCAGCGGCCACCAATTGACCACGAAGTCGCGCATGGCGACGAAGTAGTGGTGCAGATCCACCCCGGGCATCCCGTACTCATCATCTCTACGGGCGGCCCTACGTCAACAGGAAGCTCCCGATCACGTCGTCCACGGTGGTGAACTCGACCCCGCGCTCACGCCAGGCGGCCGTGCAGGCCGCGACGCGGTCCTCGTCCAGCCCTCGGGCGGCATCCTCCACGAAGCGCACCTTCCGCCCGCGCTCGAGGAAGCCTTGGATGGCGGCGTCGTCGCAGACGTCGGTGGCGACGCCGAAAACGACGATCTCGTCCGGATCCAGCCGTTCGAGCACTCGCTCCGTATTCGGGTTCGTGAAGACGTCGAAGTTCTTCTTCAGGAGGAGAAACTCGCGGCCGGCGAGGTAGCGCTCCGGCAGCGGCTCGAGGGTGATCGGAACCGGATCCTCCTGCTCCGTCTCGGGGATCTTCCGAGCCCCGCGCGTCCCACGCAGGCAATGCGGCGGGTACGTCATCTCGAAGTCGGGCTGGTCGGAGATCTCGTCGTCGGTGAGCTCGTGATCGTCCGCCGACGCGACGTGGACGACCCCGGCCGCTCGGGCGGCGGCGACGAGCCGCTCCATCGCGGGCGCGGTCTGCTCAGCGCCGGGGACGTACAGCTTCCCGCCGGGAAGCATGAAGTCAACTTGGGTGTCGACGTCCCAGAGGATCACTCGACGAGCTCGAGCCGAGGGTTCGGCTTGAAGCGCCGGCCGACTTTCGCGGACGGGTGCCCGTCGGTGAGGACGATGTCCGCGGTGAAGTCGTTCGAGCCACGGATCAGCGAGGAGCCGATCCCGTACGCGTCCACCGGCACGTCCTTCTGCTCGAACTCGCGGATCTTCTCGATCGTGAACCCGCCGGACGCGACGATCCTCACCCGCTCGAAGCCGTCGCGGTCGAGCGTGTCGCGCACCTTCCGCACGAGCCGCTCGTTGACGCCGGTGGGCTTGAAGTCGCCCAGCTCCTGCCAGAGGGATTGGTCGACGAGGGACTCGGACGTGTCGAGCCGGACGCCCCACAGCCGCGGGCCGAGAGCGCGCGCGACCTCGAGCGCCGTGTCGACGGAGTGGTTCTCGAAGTCGACCAGCACGGTGATGTTGATGTCCTCGGGCGCCCACTCGGCGAACTTCATCGCCGCGAGCACGGTGTTGCCGCCGTACGACGCGATCAGCGAATGGGGGACGGTGCCGATGCCACGGCCGCCCCACCACGATGCTTGTTCGTCCGTCGTCACACCCACGGGCGCCCCGACGATCCGGCCTGCGACGAACGCCGCGTAGCCGTCACCCGTCTGCACGCGGTGGTGGTCGTGCCGGGCCGGCATGAAAATGACCGGCTTCCGGTTGGCGGCCTCGAGCACCCGCACGGTGTTGGTGGTGATCAGGGTGCGCCGCGCGAGCACGCCGAGGTAGAGCGTCTCGAGATGGGCGAAGAGCGTGTAGTCGCCCTCGATCGTCATGACCGTCTCCCACGGCGCGATGCGGTCGCCGTCGTAGAGGGCGTGCACGGTGAGCGCGTCCCAGTCGTGCGAGCAGAGCTTGAGGATCGCGATCGCCTCGTCCATGCCCCCGAGGAACGAGCCCTTCTTCTGGAACACCTGCATGACGACGCGCGGGTGCCGCCCGTCCTGCAGCAACGTCGCGCGCGCATGGTTGAAGTACGCGTCCGTGTAGTAGCCGGCACGCATCTTCTCGACCGGGAGGTCGAAGACGTCCGGCGCGAGCCGTTCGCGGGTGCGCTCCTCGACGGCCATCGTCAGACTCGTTCGAGCTCAAGGCACGCGGCGAGGGCAGCCTCGGCGACCTCGATCTGCTCCGGCGTCGGCTCGGCGGTGGCGAGCCGGTGCTGGAGCTCGTGGCCGGGCTTCGCCAGCGCGCGCGCGAGCCGCTTCTCCGGGTTGCGCACCATCCAGCCGAAGATCTCCGTGGACGCCGCCACGGCAACCAGTTGCGCGCTCATGCGCGCGGCCGTGCGCAGGTGCGCGGGCGCGCGAGTGGCGAGGGCGTTCCCGAGCGCGGTCGTGGCCACCAGCGGCCCGAGCAGGTGCGAGCCGCAACGCTCGTGCTCCCGCTCGGCTCGCTTACCGTGCTCGTAGGTGCCGATCGAGATGTGCTCCGCGCCGTGGTACGCGGCAACGTCCGGGCCGCGCAGAGCGAGCGCCGCCGGCGCAACCGAGAGCAGCCCGCTCGCCAGCTCCTGGGCAGCCGGGCTGAGCTTCGTCGAGGTGCGGACGAGCTTGACGACGACCGCCGTGCCGAGCATCGCCGCGAGGACACCCCGACGCTGGAAGGGCAGTCGGGCCTCCGGCAGCGCTCGCCCGATCTGCGGCACGATCGAAATCGCGTCGGCGAGGCGCGCGGGACCACGCAGTAGCGGGCTCTCGACCTTCGCACCGCTGAACCGCTTCCGGCGCGCGACGACCTTCAGCTCCCCGGAGTCGGTGCGAACCGCGCAGGCCCACGACGTCGGCCCATGGACGAGCACGCCGTTGGCAAGCGCCATCCCCCCGAGCCGCACTTTGTCTTCGCTCACGAGATCGAGGTTATCGACTCAGAGTCGAATTCCGCAAACCTCCTGTGCGGCGTGGCGCAGGACGCTGACGCCGAGCTCGAGATCCTCGACGGGGACGCGCTCGTCGGCGGAGTGGATCAACCGCGCCGCCGTCTCGATGTCGAGCACGCGCGACGGGAAGAACCCGTACGCGACAGTGCCGAACGCCTCGCGGAACCAGTGGCTGTCGGTGAAGCCCGCCACGCAAATCGGCGCGGGACGCGCGCCTGGCTCGACGCTCTCCACCCACGACCGGACCGCGTCCCAGAGCGGCGTCTCGATCGCGGAGCGGGTGCCGCCGTGTGACTCGAGCACCTCCAGCTCGTAATCGCCTTCGCCGAGCACCTCGCGGACGATCGCCTGTTGCTCGTCGGGCGACATGCCGGGCAGGAGGCGACTGTCGACAGTGATATCGCAGACGGCCGGCACGACGTTCCGCTTCTGCGACGCGCTCGCCATCGTGGGCGAGAGCGTCATCGACAGCAACGGCTCGACCATCTCCGCGAGCAGCGGGGCGACCGTGCGGGCGCGCTCGAGCACCTCGTCGGCAGAGGTCGGCCGCTCGCCCGTCACCGTCTCGAGCAGTGCTTCGACCTCGGGAGTCAGCCGCTTTTCCGGCGTATACGTGCCGAGCGCGGTGATCATCGGTGCCGCCTTCACGAGCGCGTTGTCCGAGATGCCGGGCATCGAGGCATGACCGCTGCGACCGAGCACGCGCAGGCGGAACGGAGCGCTCATCTTCTCCGCGACGGAACAGAGGAAGAACGGCTTGCCTCCGAGCTCGACGCGGTCGCCTGAGCCCTCGTTGATGCAGTAGTCGCAGCGGACTGCATCGGGATGCTCCTCGCACAGCCACTGCGCGCCGAAGCCGGCCCCGACCTCCTCGTCGGCCGTCGCGGCGAAGATCAGGTCGCCCGCCGGTTCGAAGCCTTCGCGTGCGAGCGTCGCGATCGCGACCGCCTCTGCCGCGACCTGGCCCTTCATGTCGAGGGCGCCGCGTCCCCACACCTCGCTGCCGCGAAGCTCACCGCCGAACGGATCCGCGCTCCACTCCGAAGCATCGGCGAGCACGACGTCGGTGTGCGAGAGGAAGAGCAGGCGCGGACCGTCGCCGCGGCCGGGAATGCGCGCGACGAGGTTCGCGCGTTCCGGAATCTTGGCGTAAAGCTCGCATGCGACGCCGCTGTCCTCGAGGTAGTCGCGTAAGAGCTCAGCCGCCGCGGTCTCGTTCCCCGGCGGATTGGTCGTGTCGACGCGGATCAGCTCCTGCAGGAGCTCCGTCACTTCCTGACGGAGCGTCGTGGTCTCAACGGCCATGTCCGGATGCCTCCGCTTCCTCGCCTTCCTCTTCCTTCGCCCGTGCGGTCAGCTGGTTACGCGCACGCCACAGTGCCGGGAAGAAGTTGTGGTGGATCATCTTCCCCAACACCTCGACCGGCGTGCCCTGCGTGCCGACGACCTGGTCGCCGATGATGCGCGCGACGACCTTGTAGTGGCGGATGCGCCACATGGTCACGCGCTCGTCCCACTCGATCAGCGCCTCGGCGAGTTGATAGAGCTCCTCGTGCTCGCGCCCCTGCACGTAGACCTCGACGACGTCGAGCCCGGCGGCTGCCAGTGCGGCTTCAAAGGCTTCGCCTGCCGGCGGCGTGACGCGCCGCACCTCACGGAAACCGGGTGAGTCGAAGCCGCTCCCGTGTCCGAGCACACGCCGGATCGTCTGGTACTCCCACGGAGACATCTGCTCGAGCATGTCGAGCTGACGCGTGATGAATTGGAGACACAGCGACGCGCGCCGCAGCAGGCGTAGTGCCGCTCCGAGCTCGCCGGCACGGATGTGCGCCGTCGCTCGTGCCACTTCCGACGTCCCGAGCTTCAGCCAAAGCTCCGACGACTGGTGCACGGTCTGGAACAGGAGCTCGTCGGGATGCGTCTGCTCCTCCGGAGTCTTCTGCAGCGCGAGCAGGTCGTCGGTGCGCAGGTAGCGCTCGTAGTCCGACGCCCCCTTCCCGGGCAGGATCGGCTCGGAGAAATCCTCGTGCGTCTCGGTTGCCACGGGGTGTTCAGGAGCATACTTCCCATGCAATGAGCGACCTCTTCTCAGACGCAGCGGAGCAGCGGCTGCCCGAGGTCGCGCCCCTCGCGCTGCGCATGCGGCCGCAAACTATGGACGAGTTCGTCGGGCAGCTGCACGTGCTCGGCGAAGGCTCGGCGCTGCGGACGGCAATCGAGGAGGACCGCGTCCGGTCGGCGATCTTCTACGGCCCGCCCGGGAGCGGGAAGACGACGCTCGCGCGGATCATCGCGCGCGTCACGGGCGCAGCGTTCGAGGAGCTCTCCGCGGTGTCGGCGACGGTCGCGCAGGTACGAGAGGTCCTCGCGCGCGCGCGAGAGCGGCTCGGCGCGAACGGGCAGCGCACGATCCTCTTCCTCGACGAGATCCACCGCTTCAACAAGGCACAGCAGGATGCCCTGCTGCCGGGTGTTGAGGAAGGCGTGATCACGCTGATCGGCGCGACGACCGAGAACCCCTACTTCGAGGTCAACTCCGCGCTGTTGTCGCGCGCGCAGGTCTACGAGCTGGAGCCGTTGTCGGTAGAGGAACTGGAGACGATCGTGCGCCGCGGCGCCGCCGAGCTCGGCGCGGACGTGCCGGACGAGCTCGTGCAGCTGATCGCCGCGCGGGCGGGCGGCGACGCCCGCTCCGTGCACAACATCCTCGAGCTGGCCTGGCAGACGGCTCAGGCGGCAGGCGAACCACTCTCGGAGGCGCACGTGGAGGACGCGGCCCGCAAGCGGCCGCTCGTGTACGACAAGGCGGCCGACGCGCACTACGACTTCATCTCGGCGTTCATCAAGTCGATGCGCGGTTCCGATCCGGACGCGAGCGTCTACTACCTCGCTGCGATGCTGGAGAGCGGTGAGGACGCACGCTACGTCGCACGGCGCATGATCGTCCTCGCGTCCGAGGACATCGGCAATGCCGATCCGCGCGCATTGCTGGTTGCCGTCGCCGCGGCGCAGGCGGTCGAGCACGTCGGGCTGCCCGAGGCGCGGCTGAACCTCGCGCAAGCGGCGATCTACCTCGCGCGCGCTCCGAAGTCGAATGCGAGCTACACGGCGTTGCAACGGGCGACGAAGGACGTGCAGGAGAAAGGCAACATCCGCCCGCCGAAGGCGCTCCGCGACGCGAGCTGGTACGGGCGCCAACTCGGCCACGGCGAAGGGTACGTCTATCCGCACTCCGATCCCGCCGGGTTCGACGTGGACTACCTGCCGGAGGAGCTCAAGGGCACCACCTACTACGAGCCCTCGGGACAGGGCGAAGAGCTGGGGTCTGATCCCGAGGGGTCAGACCCCGGTTAGTCGGAGCCTTTCCGCAGTCGCTGCCCGGCGAACTGACCGAACGTGCCGGGCATCTTGTCCCACGCCGACGCGGCCCGCTCGATGTCGTACTCGACGCGGCGGAACTCGAACTCCCTGTCGTCGTGCCGCAACGCGTAGGCCGCCCGCACGTCGCCGTCGAGCGGCATGCCCGCGCTCCCGGGGTTGACCAGTGTCGTCCCGTTCGGGCCCGGGCGTTTGAACTGCAGATGGCTGTGACCGAAGACGACCGTCTTGTCACGCACGCCGTTCAGCATCCGCTCGTCGTCGTCACCCGCCTCCGCGGGAAAGCTCTCGACGTCGGCGAGCGGCGAGCCGTGCACGTAGAGCACGCCGTCGAACTCGACCTGTGCCTGGAGGGAGTAGAGCCACCCTTCCTCCGTGCCGAGGCCGGAGTCGCTCTCCGCCAGCTCCTGTGCGACGTCGGGTCGGTCGGTCGGCGGTTCACGCAGCCAGCGCTCGCCGTTGCCGCGGATCCACGTCGTGCGCGGCAGCCCGCGCAGGCGCTCGATCGTCTCGAGCGCCCACGGGCTCCACGACGCGAAATCCCCGCCCAGCAGGTAGGCGTCGACACCCGCGCGGTCGGCGTCTCTCAGCACCTCCTCGAGCGCGGGCAGATTGCCGTGAATGTCGTACAGAACGGCAAGCACGTCTGGTTAGGCTCCCACACGTGAAGATCGTCTGTCTGGTGAAGCAGGTTCCGCGCGCGGATTCAATCGAGTTCGACGAAGAGACGAAGCAGCTGCGACGGGAGGGCGTGCCGCTCGTGCTCAACCCGTTCGACGCCGCCGCGGTGGCGCACGCGGCCGCACACGACGACGACGCCGAGGTGATCGCCCTGACGATGGGCCCGCCGCAGGCCGAGGCGGCCCTGCGCACGTGTCTTGCACTTGGCGCCGACCGCTGCATCCATCTGTCCGACCGTGTGTTCGCGGTCGCCGACACGCTCGGAACGTCCCGGACGCTGGCGCTCGCGATCGAGAAGGAAGGCGACGTCGACCTCGTTGTCTGCGGGCGCAAGACGACCGACTCCGAGACCTGGCAAGTGCCGCCCGAGACCGCTGCCTTCCTGGGCTGGCCACACCTGACGGGCGTCGTGGAGACCGAACTGCAGGACGGCCACCTACGCGCGACCCGTGAGACGGACGACGGCTACGAGACCTGGGAGCTCGAGACCCCCGCCGTCGTGTCACTCGCCTACGGGCGCGACGCGGACGCGGAGGCGGACGGCCGGATCGATCTGTGGACCGCGCAGGACCTCGTCGGCGAGGTGCACGAGCACGACAAGCGCTTTGGTCAGACCGGGTCACCGACACGCGTGCTGGCCGTGCGTGACGTCTCCCCGGAGCGCGCGGGCGAACGCTTCACGGATCTTCCCGCGGCCGCCGAGCGCATTCGCGCCCTCGCTTCGGAGCGAGCACCCGAGCCGAGCAGCTGGGAGAAGCCAGAGCGCCTGGGCGAGCAGCCGTCGCCGAAGCAGTACGACTGCTGGACGTTCGTCGAGCTGGCGGACGGACGACCGACGCGCCTGTCGCTCGAGCTCCTCGGCAAAGGACGGGAGCTCGCGGGCAAGCTCGGCGGCGAGAACGTCGCCTTCGTGCTCGGCGCCGACGTCTCCGCCGAGCTGGCCGCGCGCGGAGCCGATCGGGTCGTGCTGGTGGAAGACGATCGGCTCGAGAACTACGACCCGCACGTGTGGACCGGCGCAGTTCGGGCGGTCGTGGAGCAGCGACGCCCGCACGTCCTGCTCATCCCGGCGACCGCGAATGGACGCGACGTCGGCCCGCGCGTCGCCGGCGAGCTGCAGCTCGGCATGACGGGCGACTGCGTCGGCCTCGGGATCGATCGTGCCGGCCGGCTGATCCAGACGAAGCCCGCGTACGGCGGGAACATCGTCTCCGTGATCATGGGCTCGACCACGCCGCAACTGGCGACCGTGCGCGCGCGGATGTTCGAGCCGCTCGAACCTCGAGACGTCGAACCAACGGTCGACCGGATCGATCTCGGCGACCTGCCGGACCCGCGGGCACGGCTCATCGAACGCAAGGACGTGCCGGCACGCGATCTCGACGAGGCCGACGTCGTTGTCTGCCTCGGCTCGGAGCTCTCATCGGAGGACATCCCGAGGGCGCGCGAGCTGGCCGAGAGCGCCGGGGCGGCTGTGGGCGCAACACGCACGGTCTGCGAGCGTGGCGACCTCCCGCGCAACCGGCAGCTCGGGCTATTCGGGCGTCCGGTCGCGCCGCGCCTACTCGTCACGGTCGGCGTTCCCGGCGACACGGAGGAGCTGACGGGCTTCGTCAAGGCGCGCGTGCTCGCCGCCGTCAACCACGGCGAGGCGCCGATGCTGGCCGCCGCCGATGTCGGCGCGATCATCCACTGGGAGGCGGCGATCCCCGCACTGGCAGGCGGGCTCTAGGCATGTTGCTTCAGCTGCACGAATGGGGCGACCCGTCCGCGCCGCCTGTCGTATGCATCCACGGCGTCAATGCCCACGGCCGCCGTTTTCGCAGGCTCGCCGAAGAGCGGATCGCGCGGCGTTTCCGCGTCCTGGCACCGGATCTCCGCGGCCACGGCCATTCCGACTGGGACCCACCCTGGACGATCGCCACCCATGTCCATGACCTCCTCGAGACGCTGGACGCGGCCGGGATTCGCGGTGCGAGGTGGGTGGGCCATTCGTTCGGAGGACGGCTCGTCCTCGAGCTCGCCACACTCGCGCCCGAACGCATCGAGCGTGTCGCCTTGCTCGATCCGGCGATCCAGCTGCTACCGCACGTGGGCTTCGACTTCGCCGAGCGGGAGCGTGTCGATCGGTCATACGACTCTCCGGAGGAAGCGATCGCGGAACGCCTCAACACCGGCGCGCCGACACCGCGTGATCATCTCGAAGAGGAAAACAGGGAGCATCTCGTGCGGCATTCGGACGGCAAGTTCCGCTTTCGCTATTGCCAGAGCGCAGTCGTGTCGATGTACGCCGAGCTGTGCACGCCGCCGCCGCCGCCGGAGACGCTACGCGTGCCGACGCTGCTCGTGCACGCCGGCGAATTCGGTCTGGTGCGTGAGGATCAACTCGAGGAGTACGAAGGCGCGCTGGGAGGGCTGATCGAGGTAGTTGAGGTGCCGGGCGGGCACATCGTCTACTGGGATGCGTACAAGGAGACGGCCGACGCCGTCCAGCGGTTCCTAGAGGATTCGCGCGCCTAGTCCGGAGGCGACGAGCTCCACGGCGAGCCTGCCGGTCTCGTTCTCTCGGTCGAGGATCGGGTTCACCTCGACGACATCGAGCGAGGTGGCAAGCCCGGACTCGGCGACCAGCTCCAGCACCAGGTGCGCCTCCCGATAGGAGAGACCGCCGCGCACAGGCGTGCCTACCCCGGGTGCGACATCGGGGTCGACGGCGTCCATGTCCAGGCTGACATGGACGAAGCCGGAACCGGCGACATGCTCGAGCGCCTCGCGGACGGCGCGTTCGACCCCGAGGCGATCGACGTCGCTCATGGTGAAGACGCGGGCGTCCAGCTTCTTCAGCAACTCCCGCTCGCCGTCGTCGAGCGAGCGCACGCCGATCAGCGCGACGCGCCCCGGCGCGAGCGCCGGCAAGCCCCAACCGTCCCCGCGGAAGCGGTCTCCGGCGAATCCCAGCGCGGCGGCGAGCACCATGCCGTGGACGTTCCCGCTTGGGCTCGTCTCGGGGCTGTTGAGATCACCGTGCGCGTCGATCCAGATCGCGCCGCCTGCTCCGTGCACCTCGTGCAGGCCGCCGAGCGTCCCGAGTGCGACTGAATGGTCGCCTCCCAGCACGACGGGAATGAAGCCGTCGCGAGCCGCGTCGGCGACGAGTTCGGCGATGTGGCGGCACGTCTCCTTGATCTGCGGCAGGAACCGGGCATGCTCGTCGCCGACCGTCGTCGCCTCTGCGACGGCGGTGCCGACATTGCCGTGGTCGACGTACTCGTAGCCGAGCTCGGCTATCCGGGCGGCGAGCCCGGCGTACCGGATCGCAGATGGACCCATGTCAACACCACGACGCCCGGCGCCGAGGTCGAGGGCCGCTCCGATAACTGCGATTTTGCGGGATGGTTGCGTGGACACCGCAGACAAGGCTAACTTCCCTCCGGATGGGGAATCCCAGGAGCGCGCGGATGATCAAGGTTCTCCTAGCCGACGACGACCGACCCTTCATCGACGCCCTTTCACCCCTGATCGAGCGCCAGCCGGACCTGGCAGTCGTGGGGAAGGCCTTCGACGGCCTCGCGGCGATCGAGCTCGCCGACCAGCTCGTGCCCGATGCAGTGGTCATCGACCTGCATATGCCGCGGCTCGACGGGGTGACGGCAGTGGCACGGTTACGGCGGGATCATCCGAGCATGTGCGTCATCGCGCTGACCGGGGATGAGGCTCCCGCGCTGCACAGGGCGGTCACGGAGGCGGGCGCGGACGCCGTGCTCGTCAAGGACGAGTTCGTCGACGTGCTGGTCGATCGCCTCGCCGCCGCGCGAACCGGGGTCTCCTAGATCCGTGCAGGCCGTCGCGCCGCGAGCTCGAGGACCAGCGAACAGAAGAGCCCGACCAAGATCACGTTCCGGCTAAGCAACATCCAGCTGACGCGCCCGCCCCGCAGCATGTCGTAGTAGCCGTCGTCATAGATGTAGAGCGTCAAGACGAGGGCGGCGAGGGTCGCAGACAGGGCGAACGGCCTGACGCGACCGAGCGCCAGGGGCACGGCCGCCGCGATCCACACCATGTATTGCGGCGAGAAGATCTTCCCGAACGCGACAAAGCCGACGACGGCTGCCGCTACGGCCAGCAACAACTCCCGGGCTCCGCGCGGCCCGCGAGCGAAGAGGAACCACACCACGACAAGCGCGGCCGCCCCCACGAGCGAGCCGACAAGCGCAACGGCCTTCGCGGCCGGCCCCGCGAGGTCCCATGAATTGCCGACGCTGATGTAGACCGTCGGCTCATAGGCTCCGAGCCGGTGCGCGACGAGCAGGATCGACCCGCCCAGGCTCTCGACCTGAAGGGGGCGTTCCACGAGCAGACGGGCGACATGGCCAGTGCCGCGCGGAGCGACGATCGCAAACGGCACGACGAGGACGAGCACAGCCGCTGCGACCACGGCCAGGTCACGACGCACGTGCGCCCGACCGCGCCGCGCGAGGATTGCGAGCGGGACGAGGGCCAGCGGGTACAGCTTCGCGGCCGCGCCGACGCCTAAGGTCGCAAGGCCGAGCGTACGACGCCCGCGCAGCAGAGCGACGAGCGCGAGCAACACCAGAGCTGCCGGCCAGAGGTCGTAGCGCTGGATGACGAGTGCGGGGTTGAGCGTGAACGGCAGGGTCGCCGGCACGAGCACCCCAGCGGCGAGCTCTGCGGCATCGGCGCCCGCGAGAAAGAGGACGACGGCCAGAAGCCCGACCACGATCGTGCCGAAAGCGAGCATGAGGACGCGGAAGCGGTCGTAATAGCCGTGATCAGCGGGCCCGGGCGCGAGCAGGACCGGCAAGGCTGCCGGCGGGTACTCCACCGTGAAGTCTCGGTACGGCACCTGCCCGTCAAAGGTGCGCTGGGCGTAGATGAAGTACTCCTTGATGTCACCACGGTCTGGCCGCGAGAGTATGCGCTGGGGTGGCAGAAGAGAAGCGGCGAGCAAGACAGCCATGCCGGCGGCGGCGATCAGGGCCGCAGCCCGTGGAGAGGCGGAGCGCAAACCCTGACTCACGTCCCCGGGATCCACTGATGCCGACCTAGTGCGCGTGAATGATGACGAGCCAAAGGACCCAGGTCGCGATGACGGTCGGCAGGAGGAGTGCCGCCGCTACCGTCCCAACTCCATAGCGGCGTGTCTCGGCCGATGGGTACGCGTACGGAATGAGCACGACCACCGGTGCCATCCAGACCGCAAAGGCAAGGAACAGAGGCACGTCCGTGAGCAGCACGAGAGCAGCCGTGCTCGACGCGATCACAACGACGATCAACACCGTGACCAGAACTGCTCGCCGGCCGGCCAAGCCGAGAGTCTGGCACGAGGCCTGCTCCGCACGTAACTCAGCACCGTGTTGGATACTCTGGAGCCCGCATCGCTCCGCGGCGAGGTAGCTCAGTCGGTAGAGCACACGGCTGAAAACCGTGGTGTCGCCGGTTCGATTCCGGCCCTCGCCATAGGCCGTTCGAATCCGGCCGGTGAATTAAAGGATTCGTTAAGACTGCGTCGCGGCGTCGGCGAGTCTGGTACCACTTTGCGCCGTGAGGGGCGGTCGTCTTGTCGGCTCGGCCATCTTGGTCGGGCTCATGTCAATTGCTGCGCCTTCGCTCGGGCTCTCGAGCTCGGGCCCGCACCCGGCCAGGGCCGACCAGGCATGCACACGCGTCGAGTACCTCAGCGGGCTCGAGGCCGTCTTCGGGCGGCGCAAGACACACCAGCAGGCACTTGCGTTGCGCACCCAGATAACCGCACGCGGTTTCGTGAACGCGAATATCATCGAAGGCTGCAGCGACTTCCGCGTGGTCGTGCGCGGCATCGACACGTTCGACATCGGCGTCGACCTTCAGAGCGAGGCGCGCAAGGAAGGCTTCCCGGTCACCCTCGAGTGCATCCAAGCGAAGACAATCGGGCGCTGGGATGGGATTCTCGGACACGGCCGCGACCGTGTCGCAGCCAGTGCGATCGTCACGCGAGCGGCCGCCGCCGGCTTTCCCGGCGCGAAGCTGCGCAATGACCCGTGCGGCGGCTTCGAGGTGTACGTCGCAGGCTTCCCCGACCAGCGGTCGGCCGCCGGGTGGGCCGAGGAAGCGCGCTCGCGCGGCTTCCCCGACGCCGCCGCAGAGCTCAACTAGACGCACATAGAAAGGCCGTCCGGGCCGGTGCTACCGCGCCGCGAACGACCTTGTGGGCGGAAGCTTAAGCGTGATCGCGTTTCCGGGCAAGCAGAGCGTTCCCGCGACCGGCATTGAACTCCGCAAAGTCCGTGAATCCGCGCGGCTCGAGCTCGGCCCGCAGCCTCTCCATCGGGACGTAGATCGGCGTCGTAGCTCCACTCGAGAACGCGAAGAGCGCATGGCCGCCCGGCGCGAGCACACGAGCGACCTCGTCGAAGAACGGGATCATGTTCGCGTGCGCGACGAGCTCGAACGACCCGTCCGCAAACGGCAGGGCGGAGGCGTCCGCCCGCTGGAAGCTCACTCGCGCGCGTAGATCCTCCGGCAGCTGACGCTCCGCCTCCGCCAGCATCCGCGTGGACATGTCCGCCCCGACGACCTCCGTCTCCGGGAAGCGGCGCGCGATCGCGAACGCGCCCGCGCCGGTGCCGGTACCGAGATCCAGCGCGCGCGACGGCCCGGACTCGAGCGCCTGCAGGCCCGCCTCGTAGGGCGCAAGAGAATCCTCCATGCGCATGGACTCCCACACCGGCGCAAGCGCATCGAACTGGCGGCGCATCAGCGGCCGCAGGAGCTTCCAGAGGCGTGGATTGCGCACCGCGACGTTCGTCGTCACGCGCGCGAACTTGCGACCGATCGCCTCACGGTCGATCACGTCGCGTCCAGGTGGATGCGAACTTCCCGCCCGGCTGCGAGGCCGAGCATCGCGGCCGCGTTCCCGCCGCTGATCGCGATAGAGAGGTTGCGGTACGCGTCCTCGTACAGGATGAGATCGCCGGGCCGCGCGTCCGCGAACGTCCGCGCCGCGACCGCGTAGTACCGCTCGGCCCCGGCCTGAAGCTCCACGCGCGTCCCCGGCACGATCCCCACCTCGTCGGCGTGAGAGCGGTTGACGTTCAGCTGCACGTTGCCGAAGCGGTCGATCGCGAGGACGGTCGCCCTGATGCGCGCCGTCCCGAGCTCCGGCTCGGGTAGGTCGAGACGTGCGAGCGCGTCCGGGGCGATCGGCGGACCGAGTGCCGCAAGCTCCACACCGAGCGCAAGATGCGCGGCCGCGGGTGCGAACAAGTCGCGGCCGTGAAACGTGCGCGAGACCGACTCCAGCGCATACTCGGGGTTCGTAAGCTCGCGCGCCTCGGCGATACCGCCGAACTTCTCCGCCGCTGGAATGAGCAACCCGTTGTCCGGCCCGACGTGGACTCGGCCTTCATTGTCTCGCAGAGCCAGTGCACGTCGAGCGCCGCCGACGCCGGGATCGACGACGGCGAGATGAACGCCGACGGGAAAGAAGGGCAGCGCGTTGGCAAGCGTCAAGGCGCCTTGCAGGACACCCTGCGGCGGGATCCCGTGCGTGATATCGATGATCTCGGCGTCGGGTGCGATGCGCTTGATGACCCCGTGGCAGGTGCCGACGAAGTCGTCTTGCAACCCGAAGTCCGTCAGGAACGTAATGAAGCGCGCCACGCCGCGGCGGAGTCTACGAGGCCGCGCACGTCGTGCGACTCCGCCTCGGCGACGATCTCGACGCCGGCCGACCGCGCGGCGAGCGTGGTCTGCGGCCCGATCGAGATCGCAGGGCCGCGACCGCCGGCGCGCGCGTACGACCGCGCGGTGGACGGGGACATGAGCAACGCGAGATCGACCTCTGCGAGCTCGCTTATGTCGAGCTCGACGGTGCGATAGGCGGCGACGAAGTCAGCGGCGAGCTCCTCCGTCAGGTGACTCCGCGCCCCCTCCGCGCCGACGAAGAGCACACGCTGAGGCCGCTGCTCGAGGGCGGCGACCAACCCTTCCTGCGTATGGACGTCGGCGACCAAATCCGCGCGCAAGCCTGCTTCCACCAGGGCGTCCGCCGTTCCCGGCCCGATCGCCGCGATCAGTACGGGCTGCTCGTTCATGCGGCGCGCGAGCTCGTGCGCCCCGTTCGCGCTCGTGACGACGACATAGTCGTAGCCGCGCACGTCGATCGGCTCGTCCGAGAGCGGCTCGATTGCGATCAGCGGTTGCTGAACGACCTCGAAGTCACGTGCGCGCAGCGCGTCGACGAGCGGCTGCGCCTGTTCGCGCGGCCGCGTCACCAGGACCTTCAGGGGAGGCACGCGAGCAACTCCGCCGCGACCGCGGACGGATCGTCGCCGGCGCGCCGCTCGACCCAGCTCCCGTCCTCCGCGGCGACGAGCGCAGTGAGACGTTCGCCGTCGTGATGCGCGGCGACGGGCGCGAGACAGCCGCCGCCGATCTCGGCGACGCACGCGCGCTCCGCCTCGACGCGGAGCCTCGTCTCTTCGTGGTCCGCGGCGGCGACGAGATGCTCCTCCCCCGCTCGGACCTGAAGCGCGAGCGCGCCCTGCCCTGCCTCCGGCAGCAGCTCGGCGGGGTCGAAGCGACGGCCGATCTCTCCACCCAGCCCGAGTCGATCGAGGCCGCAGGCAGCGAGGACGATCGCATCGAGCCCGCGCTCGCGGCGCTTCCGCAGCCGCGTGTCGATATTGCCGCGGAGTGGCTCGATCGACAGGGTCGGCTCGAGGGCGAGCAGCTGCGCTCGGCGGCGGATCGACGCCGTTCCGACTCGCATTCCGGGCCGGATCACATCGGCCCCGCAGAGGGCGTCGCGCGCATCCTCACGCGCGAGGTAGGCGCCGACCGAGAGGCCGTCCGTATCCGTCGAGGTCATGTCCTTGGCGGAATGCACGGCGACGTCGACGCGCCCGTCCAGCAACGCCTCCTCCAGCTCCTTCACGAACACGCCTCGAGCGCCGATCTCGCCGAACGGACGCGTGCGGTCACGATCGCCGGCCGTGGTGATCGGCACGAGCGCGATCTCGATGCCCGGGGCCCGCAGTCGTGTGGCTGCGCCTTCGGCCTGGGTCAGCGCGAGCCTACTGCCGCGGGAGCCGACGCGGATCAGCACGGCACCACGCTCGCTGCGGCCTCGTCTTGGCTGTGCACGTCCTGCGGCGGCGGATGCGAACAAACGCCGTGGGCACCTGGACCGGCAGCGGGCGGCCGATCAGACTCGCTGTCTTCAGAGTTCGTCCTCGAGACCGAACAGGTGACGCACGGCGTCAGCATAAATCACGCCGTCGGCTGCCGCGGCCGCCTCTTTCATCCGAATTGTGGGCAGATGCAGCAGTTTGTTGAGGACCGCCGCCGTCACCGACTCGGCCGCGCGTCGCTCCGCTCCACTGAGCTTCGCACGCTCCAGCTCGGCCGCCCGGATTTCCTCGGCACGGGCGCGTAGCGACGCGATCGCTGGGACGACGTCGAGCGACGCCTGCCAGTCATGAAAGCGGTCGGCTTCGCCGGCGACGATCGCCTCGGCGCGCTCGGCCTCGCGGCGCCGCCCAGCGAGCGTCTCGGCGACAACGGCATCGAGGTCGTCGATGTCGTACAGGTAGCAGCCGTCGAGCTCGTGAATCGCCGGGTCGAGGTCGCGCGGGACGGCGAGGTCGATCAGGAAGAGCGGCCGTCCCTTGCGCGCATGCAGGGTCGCCTCCACCTGCGCGCGTGTCAGCAGCCAACCGGGCGCACCCGTCGAGGACAGGACGACATCGGCATGCTCGAGGTTGTCCGCAACGTCGTCGAGCCCCAAAGATTCGCCGCCGAAACGCCGTGTCAGCTGCTGCGCCCGCTCCGCGGTGCGGTTGGCGACAAACGCGATCGACGCGCCGCGGGCAACGAGGCTCTTGACGGCGAGCTCGCCGGTCTCGCCGGCGCCGACGACGAGGACGGCGCGACCGCGCAGATCGCCGAAGACCTGCTCGGCGAGCGCGGCGGCGGCGGACGACACGGATGCCGGGCTCTCGCCGATCGCGGTCTCGGTGCGTGCCTTCTTGCCCGCGTGCAGCGCATCGCGGAAAAGGCGGTCGAGGATCGGCCCCGTCGCGCCGGCACCGTGGGCGGCCCGCACCTGCCCGAGGATCTCGCCCTCGCCCGGCACCATCGAGTCGAGACCGGCAGCAACGCGGAAGAGGTGCAGCGCCGCCGCTTCGTCGCGCAGGCGATAGAGCGCCGGGCCGAGTTCCGCTTCGAGCGCCAGCAGCGCCGCCTCGGCCTTGCGCTCGGCTTCCTCCGCCGACGCGTCTGCGAGGTAGAGCTCGGTGCGGTTGCACGTCGACAGGCACACCGCCTCGCCGCGCTCGCCCGCGAGCCGGCGTGCGAGCTCGGCCGCCCGATCCAGATCGAGCGCGGCTCGTTCCCGCAGCTCCACCGGAGCTCGGTGGTGCGAGATGCCGACGAGAACGACGCTCACCGGCACGCCATTCGCCGATGAGCGAGGGAAGGGGCAAAGGGGGAAACCGTGAGGTTTCCCCCCTCCTTCTCCGCGACGCACGCGGCGATCGCAGCGGCGCGTGGGTCGAGGCGTGACCTAAAGAAGGGGTCTCGTAGGGGAAACATTGTTTCCCCTACGGGAGCGAGCCGAAGGCGAGCGACTCTCATACCCACACCACCAGGAGCGCAGTGATGATGGCGTTGATCGTTGCGACCGGCAGCAGCACCTTCCAGCCGAACCGCATCAGCTGGTCGTACCGCAGACGCGGCACCGACGCGCGGATCCAGATGAAGATCGAGACCAGCACGAAGACTTTCAGCACGAACCAGAGGGGCCCGAGCGGCGCGTACGGCCCGTGCCAGCCGGCGAAGAACAGCGTCACCGCCAATGCAGAGAGCGTGATCATGTTGATGTACTCGGCTGTCTGGAAGAGGCCCCAGCGCATGCCGCCGTACTCGGTGTGGTAGCCGGCGACGAGCTCGGTGTCCGCCTCCGGCAGGTCGAACGGCGGGCGGCTCGTCTCCGCGATCACGGCGAAGAAGAAGACGAGCATGCCCGCAAGCTGCGGGACGAAGAACCAGATCGTCGCGCCCTGCTTGTTGACGATGTCGACCAGGTTGAGCGACTGACCCATCAGTACGACGCCGAGCACGGACAGCGCGAGCGAGACCTCGTAGGAGACGAGCTGCGCGCACGTGCGCATCGCGCCGAGCAGCGAGTACTTCGACTCGGAGCCCCAGCCGCCGATGATCGCGCCGTAGATTCCGACCGACCCCAGCGCGAACACGAGGATCAGCGCAATCGAGACGTTCGCGATCTCACCGTCGACGTGGTAGTGCCAGATCTTCCAGCCGGCGCCGAAGGGAATCACGGCGAACGCGGCCAGAGCCGTGAACATGGAGATCACGGGCGCAGCGATGTACAGCCGGTCGCGTGCTGCGACCGGGAAGAAGCTCTCCTTGCGGACGAGCTTGATCAGGTCGGCGATCGGCTGGAGCAGGCCGTACGGCCCTGCGCGGTTGGGGCCGAACCGGTTCTGCATCCGGCCGAGCAGCTTGCGCTCGAGCCACGTCGTGTACGCGAACGCGACCATGACGAGGTTGACGATCACGGCCGCCTTGATCAGGGAGATCCACCAGGGCTCGGTCACTTCGAGAGCTCCACGGTCGGCTGCAGGTCTCCGGCGTGTGGGTCGGCGATGCGCACGACTCCGGCGCGCAGGTCACGGTTGAGGCGCGCGCGCAAGGTCACCGATGTGCCGTTCGAGCGGACTGTCACCTCGTCGCCGGGACGGATGTCTCGCGTGCGCGCGTCCTGCTCGGAGAGCTCGACCTCCGGCGCCGGCCGTTGGAAGCTGAGCTCGGGCGTGCGCTCGACGGCGGGACCGGAGAACAGCGGCCTATAGCGGATCAGGTAGAGCCCTTCCGGCCGAGCAGGTTCGGGCGTCGTCTCGACCGCGGCGGGCGTTCCCGGTGTGCGCGGAAGCGCTGCACGCTCGCCGACCTCCCCGAACGGGATGCCGCCGAATGCGATCTCCGACACCTCTGCGAAGACGGCCGACGGATGGGGCGAAAGCTCGACGCCGAAACGCTCCGCCAGGCGTGAGATCCAGGCGAGCTCGTCAGGCGCGGGTGGGATCACGGCGCGGCGCAGGCGCTGGATCCGGCCTTCGAGGTTCACGTACGTGCCGTCTCGTTCGAGGTAGCTCGTGCCCGGAAGGACGAGATCGGCCCAGCCCCCGGCCAAGCCGTGGAACATCGAGATCACGAGCACGTGCTCGGCCTTTTCCGCCAGGGCGCGCACGACGGGGTTCGCGGCGGCCTCGTCGCCCGAGACGACCAGGAGCCCGATCGGATCCGGGTTCGTCGGCTCTGCATCTGCCGCGGCGGCCCACGCATCGCAGACGCCGCGCGCGTTCGCGGTCTCGGGCAGGTAGAAGGCGCCCGCGGCGCCGAGGCGCTGGGCCAGGCCCGCCACGACCGCGCCGCCGTGTCCACCGGGGCCCGACCAGATCAGGATCGCCTTGCTCGCTTCCCGGATTGCGCCCTCGTCCAGCTCGTAGAGGACACGAGCGCCGTTCCGCTTCGCCTGCTTGAGCCAGAGCTCGACGATCGGCGCCCGCTCGACCACCGGCGCATCGCCGAGCACGGCGATCACGTCGGCGTTCGCCAACTCCGACAGCGGCAGCCGAAGGGAGTCGAGCGCGTCGGAAACCTCTTCCGGCAGCACCGCCGTGTGCGAATCGAGACCCTGGCGCAGCAGCTTGGCGAGCGCGTAAGCCTGTTCGACCGTCTCGGAGCCTGACAGTGCCGTGACGATCCGTCCGTCCGCCTCGCGCAGCAGCCGCTCCGCCTCGTCGAGCGCTCGTTCCCACGACACCTCCTCGAAGCCGCGTCGCCGCACGCGCAGCAGCGGATCGGTGAGGCGGTCGTCGGCGTTCAGGTGCGAGTACGCGAAGCGGCCCTTGTCGCACAGCCAGCCCTGGTCGACGTCGTAGTGGTTGCGCGAGATGATCCGCTTCACCTTCCCCTCGCGCGTCGTGGCGTTGACGTTGCAGCCGACGGGACACAGCCCGCAGACGGTCGGGACGTCCTGGATTTCCCACGGCCGCCCCTCGAAGCGATACGTCGTCGACGTCAGCGCGCCGACCGGGCAGAGCTCGATCACGTTGCCGCTGAACGGCGCGCGGTAGGGCTCGTCCTCGAAGGTCGCGATCTGGGTCTGCGAGCCGCGGTTGACGGCGACGAGCTGGCCGTCCTCCGCGACGAGCTCGCTGAAGCGCGTGCAGCGGTAGCAGAGGATGCAGCGCTCGCGGTCGAGCGCGATCAGCGGCGAGATCGGGATCGGCTTGTCGAACGTCCGCTTGGGGAACGTCATGCGCGTGTTGCCCGGGCCGTAGCGGAAGGTCAGGTCCTGGAGCGGGCACTCGCCGCCCTTGTCGCAGACGGGGCAGTCGAGCGGGTGGTTGACGAGGATGAACTCGAGCGTCGCGTTCTGCGCCTCGGCCGCCATCTCCGACGTCAGCGCCGTGCGGACGACCATTCCGTCCTGCGCGGTGAGGGTGCAGGCGGCCTGCGGCTTCGGTGGGCCGGGCTCGATCATGCAGAGGCACATCCGGCAGGCGCCGACGGGCGGCCCGAGCCGCGGCTCGTAGCAGAAGACGGGGATCTCGATCCCGGCCGCGAGCGCCGCCTCGACGAGCCCGGTGCCGCCCGGCACCTCGACCTGGACGCCGTCGATCGTGAGCCTGACGGTCTCGGCCGCGCTCATGCGGGCCACCCGGCCTGCTGAACGGCTGGGGTCAGACCCCCCGGCACCGTTGCCACCGGTGTGTGAATCACCACCGGCGCGAGGACGTTGTGCAGCGGCGACGAGTCGCCGAACGGGCAGCCCGCTTCGTCGATGTGCGCCTGGAACTCGGAGCGGAACTTGTCCACGTAGCTTGCGACGGCAATCGCGGCGGTCTCCCCGAGCGGACAGAGGCACTTGAGGTTGATGCGGTCGCAGACGTCGAGCAGCAGGTCGAGCTCGTGCTGCGCCGCATCGCCGGCCTCCAGCCGCCGCAGGATCTGCGTCATCCAGCGCGTGCCCTCGCGGCACGGCGTGCACTTCCCGCACGACTCGTGCTCGTAGAACTCCGAGATGCGGATCCCGAGCTGCACCATGCAGCAGCGGTCGTCCAGCACGACGACGCCGGCCGAGCCCATCGCTGTGTTCAGTCCGAGCAGCGAGTTGAAGTCGTAGCCGACGTCGATCTCGTCGTCGCGCAGGATCACGGTCGACGAGCCGCCCGGGATCACGGCCTTCAGCTCACGGCCCCCGGTGATCCCGCCGCAGAGCCCGTAGATGAGCTCGCGCATGGTCGTGCCGTTCTCGATCTCGTAGTTCCCGGGCCTTTCGACGTGACCGGAGATCGAGACGACACGCGTCCCGCGCGAGTCGGCGACGCCGAGCTTGGCGTACTCGGTGCCGCCCATGTCGATGATCGGCGGAACCGTGGCCACCGTCTCGACGTTGTTCACCACCGTCGGCGATGCGTACAAGCCCTGGATCGCCGGGTACGGCGGCTTCGTGCGCGGCTGCCCGCGCTTCCCCTCGAGCGACTCGAGGAGCGCGGTCTCCTCGCCGCAGATGTACGCGCCGGCGCCGCGGTGGATGACGATCGTGACGCCGCCGAGGATGTCCTTCCGGCGGTTCAGTTCCTTAAGCGCGCGAACGAGCACCTCGTACGGGCCGGTGTACTCGCCGCGGATGTAGACGAAGACGTGCTTCGACTCGACGGCGTGCGCGGTGATCAGGCAGCCCTCGATGAAGCGGTGCGGGACGCGCGCCATGATCTCGTTGTCCTTGAAGCTCCCCGGCTCCGACTCGTCGGCGTTGACGACGAGGTAGTGCGGGTTCGGGTTCTGGTCGGGCTTCGGGATGAAGGACCACTTCCGGCCGGTCGGGAAGAAGGCACCGCCGCGACCGCGCAGCTCTGACGCGATGAGCTCGTCGATCACGGCCTGCGGCGCCAGACCGCGGGCCTTCGCCAGCGCGCCGTAGCCACCGATTGCCTCGTACTCGGCGAGCTTCGTCAGGTCACGCTCGCCCGCGCCTGCCATGACGAGCTCAGTCGCCACCGCGCAGCTCCTGCACGATCTGCGGGACGTCTTCCGGCTTGACGTGCGTCCGGTAGTGATGGTCGACCGACACGATCGTCGCCCAGCCGCAGCCGCCGAGGCATTCGATCGGCCTCAACGTGACTTCACCGTCCGCCGTGGTCTCGCCGGCACGAACGTCGAGCTCCTGCTCGAACGCCTCCAGCACCTGCTGTGCGCCGACGAGCGCACACGAGACGTTCGTGCACACCTCGACCATGTGCCGCCCGACGGGTGCCAGGTGGAACATGTCGTAGAACGAGGCGACCGCCTTGCACACCGCCGGGGTCGTCCCGAGCGCGTCGGCGCACTCGCGCAGCGCGTCGGGCGAGAGGTAGCCGTGCTTCTCCTGCGCGAGCTGCAGCGCCGGCAGCGTCGCCGAGTGCCAGTCCGGATAGCGCTCCTTCAGCTTCTGCACCTCTTGCTGGAGGTTCATGAACATTCCTCCGCTGAAGGCGGACTGCATTTCCCGAGCGAAGCGCAGGGACAAACCCTCACCCGCGGAAAGTGCGCAGCACCTTTCGCGGTAATCAGCGGTCCACCTCCCCCATCACGGTGTCGAGCGAGCCGACGATCGCGATCAGGTCGGCGACGAGCGCGTCACGCATGCACGTTGCAGTCGCCTCCAGCGCGGCGAACGAGGGCGCGCGGAATTTGACGCGCCACGGCTTCGGCCCGCCGTCGGACACGACGTAGCAGCCGAGCTCGCCGCGCGGCGACTCGACCGTGACGTACACCTCGCCCTCGGGCACGCGGTAGCCCTCGGTGACGATCTTGAAGTGATGGATGAGCGACTCCATCGACGTGTGGAGCTCCTCGCGCGGCGGCAGCACGACCTTGCGGTCGTCGGCGATCCACGGCCCGTCCGGCATCCGCCGCAGCGCCTGGTCGACGATCCGCACAGACTCGCGCATCTCCTCCATCCGCACGCGGTACCGGGCGTAGACGTCGCCCTCCTGGTACACCGGCACGCGGAAGTCGACCTTGTCGTATGCGAGGTACGGCTGCTCACGGCGCAGGTCCCAGTCGACGCCGGACGCCCGCAGCACCGGGCCTGACTGTCCGAGCGCGGTCGCGTCGTCGGCAGACAGCAGCCCGAGCCCCTGCGTGCGCTCGAGCCAGATCTGGCTGCGGTTGACCATCGCCTCGTAATCGTCGATCGCCTTCGGCATCACCTCGACGAACTTCGCGCACTCGTCGAAGAACCCCGGGGGGATGTCCTCTGCGAGGCCGCCCGCCTGGAAGTAACGCGTGTGCATGCGCGTCCCGCCGACCAGCTCGAACAGGTCGAGGATGCGGTCGCGCTCGCGGAAGCAGTACCAGAACATCGAGATCGCCCCAAGCTCGAGTGCTGCCGTGCCGAGCCACACGAGATGCGAGTGGATCCTCGTCAGCTCGCACAGCAGCATCCGCATCCAGGTCGCGCGCGATGGCACTTCGAGCTCCAGCAACTGCTCGATCGCGAGGACGAAGACGAGCTCGTTGTACTGGAAGGAGACGTAGTCGATCCGCTCCGGATATGTGATCGCCTTCCACCACGTCTTCTGCTCCATGTTCTTCTCGAAGCCCGTGTGCAGGTAGCCGACCACGGCCGCGAGGCCGACGACCTCCTCGCCGTGTAGGTCGACGACGAGGCGGAGCACACCGTGTGTCGAGGGATGGTTCGGGCCGAAGTTGACGGTCATGACGTCGTCCGACGTGCGCAGCTCTTCGGGCACCTGCAACACGCTGGGGATCGGCGACGGGATGCGCGTTCCCTCGTAGATCCGCGGACGCTCGGGCGCGACCGCCACTATTCCTCCCCGCTGAACCGCACCGGTTCGCCGCCGATCGGGTAGTCCTTGCGCAGGGGGTGACCTTCCCAGTCGTCGTCCATCAGGATCCGTCGATGGTTCGGATGTCCGTCGAAGCGGATGCCGAACAGGTCCCAGGCCTCACGCTCGTGCCAGTCCGCGGTCGGCCAGACGCCGACGACGCTCGGCACCGCCTCGCCGTCGTCGACCCACACCTGCACGCGCACGCGCGGTGCGCCCCGGCGTAGCGCGAGCAGGTGGTAGCTGACGGAGAAGCGGCGCGGCTTCGGCTGCGGCAGTCGCTGGAAGCCCTGCGTCGACGGTTTGTTGAGGTCGCGCCCGCCCGGCGTGCCGATGTAGCCCGAGACGCCCTTGCCGGCCCAGCCGAGGTAGTCGGCGGCAGCGATGTCTGAAAGGAAGTTGAAGCCGAGCTCGTCGCGCAGGTGGCGCGTGGCCTCCGGCAGGCGCGGCGTGTCGACCACCAGCGTCGTCTCGCCCTTGGCCTCGCGAATCTCGATCAGCCCGGGTACGCGGTTGTAGTTCAGCTTGCGACTCCGCGCAGCTCGTACGCCGGCGGCACGCCGGCCATCACCTTCTCGTGCAGGCGGACGATGCCCTCCATTAAGGCCTCGGGCCGCGGTGGGCAGCCCGGGACATGGATGTCGACGGCGACGATCTTGTCCACGCCCTGGAGGGTCGTGTAGTTGTTGAACATCCCGCCGGAGCTGGCGCACGCGCCCATCGCGATCACCCATTTCGGCTCGAGCATCTGGTCGTAGACCTGACGCAGGGGCGCCGCCATCTTGTGCACGACGCGCCCGGAGACGATCAGCAGGTCGGCCTGGCGCGGCGAGGAGCGGAACGCCTCCATCCCGAAGCGCGCGATGTCGTAGCGGGACGAGACGATCGACATCATCTCGATCGCGCAGCACGCGAGCCCGAACGTGTCGGGCCACATCGACTTCGTCTGCGCCCAGGCGACCGCCTTCTCCAGCGTCGTCAGCCCGACGGCGCGCTCCATCGCCTCGACCTCGCGCTCGAAGACTCCGGGGCCCTTCTCGGGCCAGAGCACACGCTCGGACTGGAGGCCGAAATCTCTGAGGCGGCGCCCCTTCTCTATTGCCACTCGAGCGCGCCCTTCCGCCAGACGTAGACGTACGCGACGACCAAGATCGCGATGAAGAAGAGGAACTCCAGGAACCCGAACCACGCCAGCTCGTGCAGGATCACCGCGAGCGGATACAGGAACACGATCTCGATGTCGAAGACGATGAACAGCATCGCCGTCAGGTAGAAGCTGATCGTGAAGCGTTGCTCGCGCGGCGGCCCCGCCGATACACCGGACTCGAACGGGATCGTCCGCGCGCGCACGCGCCGGTGCGGGCGCGTCGCGAAGGCGAACGAGAACCACATCATCGATGCGGGAATGACCAACGCGAAGATCGCGTAGATCAGGAACGGCAGCCAGTTGTCGAGCACGCGTTCCTCCCCGTAGAGCGGACGGGAACCTAACAGGTCCGATCTTCCGCCACGAAGGATGGCGAAAACGGCTCAACTATGCGTGAGACGAGTGTTACAAACTCCCCGCCCCATACACGCCGTCCGGGGGATTCGCAGGGGCCGACACCGTTGCTACGATCGGTCTCGAGATGGCGATCCAGGAGCGCGTGCTGCCGCTGATGACCGTGACGGAAGCGGCGGCGACGAAGATCAAGCAGCTGATGTCCGAAGAAGAGGACGTCAGCGTGCTGCGCGTTGCCATCCAGGGCGGTGGCTGCTCGGGCTTCCAGTACGGCCTTGGCTTCGACCGCGGGCCGGTCGAGGGCGACATCGAGTTTGAGATGCACGGCGTGCAGGTCGTCGTCGATCCGTTCAGCGCGCCCTATCTGCAGGGTGCGGAGGTCGACTACGTCGACTCCATCCAGGCCGCCGGCTTCGCCATCAACAACCCCAATGCCGTTTCCTCCTGCGGTTGCGGGCACAGCTTCCAGGTCGAAGAAGGCGACGCCGACGCAACCGTCGGCGGCTGCGGCAGCGGCTGCAGCGCCTAGTCGGCGCGTAACCTCCTTGCGAGCGTCTTGGCTCCCGCCAGGCTGCCCCTGTTGAGTTGGATCCCGCTCTGCGCGGAAAGGCCGTTCGGGAAGTGGCGGTAGTCGATCCACGGCCGATCGATGACCCGGTCGTCCACGGTGATCACGACATGAAACGGACGGTGAACGCTCGCCCCTCGGTGAGCGAGCTTGGCGGTCAGTCGAGCGAACTTTCTCTCGCCCGCATTCGTCAGCCGCAGGTAAACGACTGGTCCACCGCTGCCGGGATCGATCGTTGCCCGAACGGAACTGCGTGCCACGTCTTTCGCGGAGAGCACGGGCCCGATTCCCGCCTCCCCGGATATGCGGAACCAAGTCGGTTGTTCACCTTTTCCGCCGCAGCCCGCAACAAGGATGACGGCGGCGGCAATGGCGGTGTAACGGCGCACGCTTATTAGCATGCCGCGGATGAACGCAGGCGGCACGTCGATTCGCCGCAAAGCCGGACTGCAGGGGTCTGACCCCTGTTGGGGTCAGACCCCAGCCTCTTGATTCGCGTAGCTGTCGTCGGTTCAGGGCCGGCCGGGTTCTACGCCGCCGGAGCCCTGCTCGACGCCGACCGCGGGATCGAGGTCGACATGATCGAGCGGCTGCCCACCCCCTGGGGGCTCGTGCGGCTCGGCGTCGCCCCCGACCATCCGAAGCTCAAGAGCGTGTCGCGTGCGTTCGAGCGGATCGCCGAGAAGCCAGGCTTCCGCTTCTTCGGCAACGTCGAGGTTGGACGCGATCTCTCGCACACTGAGCTCGTGCAGCTCTACGACGCCGTGGTCTACGCGTTCGGGGCGCAGACCGACAAGCGGCTCGGAATCCCCGGCGAGGACTTGCCGGGATCATGGTCGGCCACAGAGTTCGTCGCCTGGTACAACGCCCACCCCGACTACCAGGAGCTGCCGTTCGACCTGAATGTCGAGCGCGCCGTCGTGATCGGGAACGGCAACGTCGCACTGGACGTCGCGCGCATGCTCGCATTGACGCCCGAGGAGCTCGCTCCGACCGACACGACCGATCCGGCCATCGAGGCGATCGGCGACGCTCCGATTCGCGAGATCGTCATCGTCGGCCGGCGCGGGCCTGCGCAGGCGTCCTGGACGACGCAGGAGCTGAAGGAGATGGGCGAGCTCGCCGGCGCCGACGTGAGCGTTGACCCGGCCGAGCTCGAAGGCGCGGTCGAGGACGACACGCACGTCCACCGGAACATGGAGGTCCTGCGCGAGTTCGCCGCGCGCGAGCCGACCGGCAAGCCGTGCGTGATCCGCTTCCGCTTCTTCCACTCGCCCGTCGCAATTCACGGCACGGACAAGGTCGAGTCCATCGAGCTCGTGCGCAACCGGCTCGAGGAGAAGGAGGGGCGGCTCGTCGCGGTCCCGACCGACGAGCATGAGACGATCGACTGCGGCCTCGTGTTCCGCAGCGTCGGCTACCGCGGTGTCGGCCTCCCGGATGTGCCGTTCGACGAGAAGCGTGGCACGATCCACAACGAAGGAGGGCGCATCGTCGGCGAGCCGCGGGCCTACTGCGCGGGCTGGATCAAGCGCGGTCCGACCGGGATCATCGGCACGAACAAGAAGGACGCCACCGAGACGATCAACCTCTTGCTGGAGGATCTCGAGCAAGGGCGGATCACGCACGACGAGCAGGCGACGCCCGAGGCCGTCGAGACGTTGCTTGCCGAGCGCGGCGTCAACGCCGTTCTCTACGCCGGCTGGGCGTCGATCGACGAGCTCGAGCGCTCGGCCGGAGAGAAGCTCGGGCGGCCACGCGTGAAGCTGCGTACCTGGGCGGAGCTGCTCGAGGCCGCCGAGCGAGTCGCCGAGACCGCCTGAGCAAGCCAGTCTCCCGGGCCGGCCGGGAGCGAATCTAGGGGAGGTCTCGTGAAGCGCCTCGTCGCGCTTGCCTGGACGGGCAACGGGCCGCTCTCGCAGGACGCCTGGGCGGCCACGCTCAAGCCCTGAGCTATCACCCGGCCGGGGGACGCCCACCTCCCCCGGCCGCGGCAAAGATGAGGCCATGGAGTCGCTCGTGGTCGAGTGCCTCCGCTGCGGAAGCCACAGAGAGCTCGAGCGAACCCCGCTGCGGCAGGCCACCCCTGAATGCCCCCGGTGTGACTACGTCGGCTGGGCGAAGGTCGGCGACCTGAGCGAGCGCGAGCGGCGCGCACTGCACGCCCGCCCGCTCGAGCGGCGCCGGCTCAGAATCGCCTGAGCGTCTCTGTCAGTAGGTCGGCTTCGAGGGCGTACACGGTGTTTCCGTCGCGGCCGGTCATCGTTTCGGCCGCGAGCATGGCGTTGAGGATCGCCTCTTCCGTCGCATCGATGACGGCGTCGTAATACGGGCTGATCTCTCCGTCGGACAGCATGTGCAGCTCCACTTCGCCTGCCTCCGCCGCGAGCCCGCGGTTCCCGGTCGCAAACGCGAGGAAGAGGTCGCCGCTCGTGTGGGCGCCGGTGCCGCCCATGCGCGCGACGCCGAGCCCCACCCGCTGCGCGAGGCGGTCGCACTGGTGCGGCAGAAGTGGCGCATCGGTTGCCACGAGCCCGATGATCGACCCTGACTCGTCACCGCGCGCCGGCTCCGGAATCCGTTCGCCGATCAACTTGCCGACCGGAACGCCGTCGACGCTGAAGCGAGCGCGGCGGCCGTAGTTCGCCTGGACGAGCACGCCGACGAGGTGATTCCCGACGAGCCTCGAGGCGGTGCCGATCCCGCCCTTGAAGCCGTGACAAATCATGCCGGTGCCACCGCCGACGTTTCCCTCGGCGACCTCGGACGACGCCGCTGCCAATGCGGTTTGGACATGTCCCGGCGTGACGCGCTGAGCGCGGATGTCGTTGAGGAAGCCGTCGTACGTCTCGCCGACAACCGGCAACGACCAGGCGTCCTCGTCCGGCGACCGAGCGGCGATCGCGTCGCGGACGATGCCCACACTGAAGGTGTTCGTGATGCCGACCGGCGTCGTCAGCAGGCCGGACTCGCGCACCCACTCCAGCCCGGTCAGCTCCCCGTTGCCGTTCAGCCGGTGACAGCCGGCGAACAACGGCGTCTCGGGCGGAACGACCACCGTGACGCCGGTTCGCACAGCGTCTCCCTCGATCAGCGTGGCATGGCCGACCAGCACTCCCTCGACGTCGCTGATCGCGTTGCGCGGCCCAGGGCTCCCGTCGCCGATCGCGATGCCGAGCTCGCGCGCTCGCACGGGCTAACCCTACGCCGCTCAACCGTCGCGGTGAACGGCGTCGTTCTGTCGACGAGCCCGTCAAGCCGGGCACTAGACTCGCAAGGTGGCGCGCACCGAGGAACGACGCGAGCTGTGGGGTGGCGAAACGCGTAAGGCCGTAGAGAACTTCCCGGTGTCCGGTCAGCGAATTCCGGCAGTCGTTGCGCGCTGGCTCGGCCGGATCAAGGCCGCAGCGGCGCGCGTGAACGCCGAGCTCGGCCTGCTCGACGAGGAGAAGGCGCAGCGGATCGCGCACGCTGGCGACCGCGTCGCCGCGGGCGAGCTCGACGACCAGTTTCCGATCGACGTCTTCCAGACCGGTTCCGGCACGTCGTCGAACATGAACGCCAACGAGGTCATCGCCGCCCTGGCCGGCGAGGACGTGCATGCGAACGACGACGTCAACATGGGGCAGTCGTCGAACGACGTCTTTCCGTCGGCCGTGCATCTCGCGGCGCTCGACGAGATCACCAACGACCTGCTCCCCGCGCTGCAGCAGCTGGCGCAGTCGCTCGAGCGCAAGGCGGCCGAGTTCGACGACGTGGTCAAGTCCGGTCGCACCCACCTGATGGACGCCGTCCCGGTCACGCTCGGCCAGGAGTTCGGCGGTTACGCGGCGCAGGTCGGCCAAGGCGCGGCGCGCGTGAGCGGGGCGCTGGGCCGCCTCGGGCAGATCCCGCTCGGCGGCACCGCGGTCGGCACGGGGCTCAACACGCACCCCGAGTTTGCCGGGCGTGTCCGGCAGCGGCTGTCCGAGGAGACCGGCCTGACGATCTCGGCGCCGGCCGATCCGTTCGAGGCGCAGGCGGCGCGCGACGCGCTCGTCGAGACGTCGGGTGCGCTGAAGACCGTGGCCGTCTCGCTGACGAAGATCGCCAACGACCTGCGGCTGATGGGCTCGGGCCCGCGTGCGGGACTGGCGGAGCTCTTCTTGCCCGAGCTGCAGAAGGGGAGCTCGATCATGCCGGGGAAGGTCAATCCGGTCATTCCTGAGGTCGTCACGCAGGTCGCCGCGCAGGTGATCGGAAACGACGCTGCGATCACGGCAGGCGGCATGCAGGGCCACTTCGAGCTCAACGTCTTCGTGCCGCTGCTGGCGCGGAACCTGCTCGACTCGGTCAAGCTCCTCGCAGCCGCCACCAGGCTGCTCGCCGAGAAGTGCGTCGACGGGATCGAGGCGAACCGCGAGGTGTGCGAGCGCTACGCCGAGCTGACGCTCTCGGCGGCGACGGCGCTCAATCCGTACATCGGGTACGACGCTGCGAGCGAGATCGTCAAGGAAGCCGCGTCGAGCGGGCGCTCCTTGCGCGAGATCGCCCGCGAGCGCGGCGTGGCCGAGGACGTGCTCGACAAGGCGCTCGACTTCCGCGCCATGGCGAAGCCGCACCAGTAGCGACGCGTCGGGACTTTTAAGTCCCCGAGAAGGTGTGTTACGTTCGACTCCGCCTCGAGGTCGAGGCATGTGTATCTAGGTGGGCTAACCGCCTAGATGGGGCAACTGCCGCCGGAGGCGGCTTCTCGGAGGGGGAGGAAAATTGAAGGCACGACAAGGACTGCTGGCGGCAGCCATGCTGCTGTCAGCGTTCGTGATCAGCGGCGCCGTGAGCGCCGCGACGCTCGACGGCCCTGACGTCTCCGGGCTGGCGATCGACCCGGCGTCAGCACTCGCCTCGGGCTCGCCGCTCGGAGCGGCAGGAGCGAAGGTCAACGTCGTCGTCCGGCTCGCAGACCCGCCGCTGGCAGTGGCGTACAAGCAGGCCGGCGGCATGTCGAAGGACCAGCAGCAGGCCTACGTCCGCGGGCTCAAGGACAAGCAGAGCGCGCTCAGGGGCCAGCTCAACGGCCTCGGTGCGCGGGAGCTCGGTTCGGTGACGAAGGCGCTCAATGCGCTGATCGTCTCCATCGACGCGGCGAAGCTGAAGGATGTCTCGGCGCTCCCCGGGGTTGTGTCGGTGCAACCGATCGGCGACTACGAGATGGACCTCAGCGAGACCGTGCCGTACATCGGAGCCAAGGCGCTGCAGGACTCGGGCATCGACGGCTCCGGGGTGACCGTTGCCGTGCTCGACTCGGGCGTCGACTACACGCACCAGGACTTCGGCGGCGCGGGGACCGTGGCGGCGTACACCGCTGCCTACGGCACGACGACCGCCGACGCGAAGAACACGACGAGGGACGGGCTCTTCCCGACGTCCAAGGTGATCGGCGGCTGGGACTTCGTCGGAGAGATGTGGCCGACGCCGCCTGGGGAAAATCAACCACCGGTACTCACTCCTGATCCGGATCCGATCGACTGCGGGACCTCGACGATCCCGCCTCCGTGCGCCGGCGGCCACGGCACCCACGTATCGGACATCATCGCGGGCATCGGGCCGGCGAAGGGTGTGGCGCCCGGCGCGAAGCTGCTGGCCATCAAGGTCTGCAGCTCGGTATCGACCTCGTGTAGCGGTGTGGCGTTGCTCCAGGGCGTCGACTTCGCCCTCGACCCGAACGGGGATAACGACATCAGCGACCGTGCCGACGTCATGAACCTGTCGCTGGGGAGCAACTACGGCCAGCGTGAGGACGACCTCTCGGCGGCGCTCGCGAACGCCGTTCGCCTGGGCGTCGTCGTCGCGGCGGCTGCGGGGAACGCCGCAGACCGTCCGTACATCGTCAGCTCGCCGTCGACGACACCCGGCGTGATCAGCGTGGCGCAGACGCAGGTCCCGAGCGCGCAGGCTTTCTTCCTGCACATCAACTCGCCCGCCGCCATCGCGGGCGACTACAAGAACACGGAGACTGTCGGCTGGGCTCCGGTCGGGGCCGGTGCTACCGGCGACGTCGTCTTCCTCGGCCGAGGCTGTCCGGGGGATACGTACCTCGCGGACCCGACCGGCAAGATCGCGCTCATTGACCGCGGCACCTGCGCCGTCAGCCTCAAGGTCGACAGGGCCGCCAAGGCTGGTGCGATCGGCGTGCTCATCGGGCTGGTCGCTCCGGGCGATCCGGTCAGCTTCTCGTTCGGCGGTGGGGACACCTTCGTGCCGACGTTGATCATCACCCAGGCGACTTCGAACCTGATCAAGGCGAACATCGCCGCGCCGGTGAACGTCAGTTACGGACCGGCGTACACGACGCCGCTCATCAGGAGCATGGTCTCGTCGTCAGCTCGCGGTCCGAGCGTGAGCGAGAACGCGATCAAGCCGGACATCGGCGCGCCCGGCGCCTCGGTGTCTGCGGAGGCCGGCACCGGTACGGGCACGACGTCGTTCGGCGGCACGTCGGGGGCGACCCCGATGATTGCGGGCTCGGCCGCGCTGATGCTCGATGCGCATCCGAACCTCTCGCCGGCGGAGGTCAAGGCGCTGTTGATGAACACCGCCGAGACCAACATCCAGATCAACCCGGCACTCCAGCCGGGCGTGCTCGCACCGATCAGCCGGATCGGCGGTGGGGAGGTTCGCGTCGACAAGGCGGCCGCGAGCAAGACAGCGGCGTGGGACGCCGACGCGCCCGCAGGCAGCCTGTCCTTCGGGTACGAGGCGGTCTCCGCGCCGAAGAGCTACACGAAGCAGGCCGTGATCAGGAACTACGACTCGGTCGCGCACACCTACGCGATCTCGTCGGCGTTCCGGTACGCAGACGACGCGGCGAGCGGGGCGGTTTCCGTCGACGTTCCCTCGAGCGTCGCCGTCGCGGCGAACAGCTCGAAGCAGTTCGCGGTCAAGCTGAACGTCGATCCCAGCAAGCTGTCGGTCTGGACGCTGAACGGCGGGAGCCGCGGCGGAGACGGCTTCCGGTTGCAGGGCGTCGAGTTCGACGGCTACGTCACGATCAACGGCGGGACGAACAACACGGTTCACCTCGCCTGGCAGTACCTGCCGCACCGTGCGGCAGACGTCCGGGCGGCGGCCACCAGCGTCGCCCTCTCGGGCGGAACGGGCCAGGTTCAGCTGCAGAACTTGGGTAGTGCGTTGGACGGCAGGACCGAGATCTTCTCGTTGACCGGCTCGAGCGTGCGGATCGGCGCGGGCTTCCTGCCGAAGCCGGGTGACAACTTCGCGGTCGTCGACCTCAAGTCGGTCGGCGTGCGACCGGCCGGAACCGCGATCCAGTTCGGGATCGACACGTGGGGACAGCGGTCGAGTCCGGCCTACCCGGCCGAGTTCGACGTCTACATCGACTCGAACCGTGACGGGAATCCCGACTACATCGTGTTCAACTCGGAGAACGGAGGGTTCGGCGTCACCGGCCAGAGCGTCGTGTCGGTGTTCAACGTCGCCGAGGGTACCGTGGCCGGTCCGTTCTTCTTCAACGACGCCGACTTCGACTCGGGGAACGTCATCCTCACCGCTCCGATGGCGGCAGTTGGGCTGACGGCCTCGACGAAGTTCGACTTCTCCGTCTACGCGTTCGACAACTACTTCACCGGGTTCTTGACGGATGCGATCGAAGGCATGACGTACACACCGTCGACGCCGAAGTTCGTCGGCAGCGGGATTCCCGCAAGCGGCGTTCCGGCCGGCAGCAGCAGCACGCTGACCATCCAGAGCGTTGCGGGTGGCGACGCGGCTTCGCCTTCGCAGACCGGGTTGCTGTTGCTCTACCGCGATGCGAAGAGCTCAGGAAACCAGGCGCTGAGCGACGGGGAGGGCAACGCAATCTCAGTCACTCCGTAACGACCGACAGACTGTCGCCTGAGGGAGGCCGCCCATTTGGGCGGCCTCCCTTGTTTCGTGCCTCCGCTTACGATGTGCGTAGATGCGCGCTCTCGTGGTGTTGGGTTTCGCTCTCGTGGTCGTCGCGGGCGCGCAGGCGACCACCGTCAAACGTGGAGCGCTCGTCGGTGTCGTCACCCGCGGGCCGATCACGCCCGTCTGCATCGTCGGCAAGCCCTGCACCGAGCCGGCAAAGAACGCCACGCTCCTGTTCTCGCGCCGCGACCGCGTCGCCGGTCGCACCATCACGGACGAGCATGGCCGCTATCGCCTGAGGCTGCCCGCCGGCGCCTACGTCGTCTCGCAACCTGGGCCGGCGACGCTGACCCGGAGGCTCGCCCCGAGCCGCGTCCGTGTCACGGCCGCCCGGAGGACTCAGGTCGACTTCTTCATCGATACAGGGATTCGCTAGTCGAATCGTGTCGTGGTACCCTCCGCTCCCCGTAGGTGGGGCAGAGGTGGGGCTTGGCGCTCAGGCGCTTGTAGGCAGTAAGCCAACAAGGGGAGGAAATGAAGCGACTTTCAGGGGCCCTGGCGGCCGTTTGCGCGCTTGCGTTGACGATCGCAGCTAGCGGGGCCATCGCCGGAGGCGGCACCGTCTCCGATCTCGGGTCGACCGCTCCGACTGTCGACACGTCCACTGCGATCGTCCAACTCAACGGCGATCCGCTCTCGACGTACGTCAAGACGAAGCCGGCGCCCGGCAAGAAGATCGACTTCTCGAGCAACACGACGAAGTCGTACCGCGCTCAGCTCTCCGCTTTGCGCAACGACTTCAAGCAGTGGCTCAGGGCGAACGCCCCGTCGGCGAAGGTCACCGGCGAGTTCGACATCTCGCTGAACGCGGTGGCCGTGCAGCTGAACGGCACGAGCCTCGGCGCGATCGCGTCGGCGCCGATGGTGAAGAAGGCTCAGTACGAGGGCCTCTACCATCCGCTCGACGCCAACGATCCGGATCTGGCGCTGATCAACGCACTCAACGCGTGGGCCGCCGTCGGCGGTCCCGCAAACGCGGGCAAAGGCGTCAAGGTCGGCATCATCGACACCGGCATCGACCAGACACACCCGTGCTTCGCTCCGGCCGGCTACAGCTACCCGGCTGGGTTCCCGAAGGGTGACACGCACTTCACGACGGCGAAGGTGATCGTCGCCAAGGTGTTCAACAACCAATCGAACCGCTTCCACTACACGCCTGAGGCGATTCAGGACCACGGCACGCACGTGTCCGGCACGGTCGCGTGCAACCTCGACACCCCGGCGACCGTTGCAGGCGTCGCAATCCCGTACGGCGTCTCCGGCGTCGCGCCGGCGGCGTGGCTCGGGAACTACAACGTGTTCCCCGGTGAGGACGACAACGCCCGCTCCGAGGACATTCTCAACGCCCTCGACGCTGCATACGAGGACGGGATGGACGTCATCAATATGAGCCTCGGCGGCAACGTGCACGGCGTTCAGGACCTGCTCACGGACGCCGTCGACGACCTCGACGAGGCGGGCATGGTCAGCGCCGTCGCGGCCGGCAACAGCGGCCCCGGCCACTTCACGATCGAGTCGCCCGGTTCCGCGGCGCGTGCTCTCACGGCCGGTGCGTTCACGGTGGGCCACTTCGTCGGCGCCCCGGTCACGGTCGGTGGGACGACGTACCCAGCCGCGAGCGGTGATTTCGCGACGGTGAGCTCGGACCTCACTGCTCCGTTGGGCGTGGTGTTGAGCGGAACCTCGCTCGGCCTCGCTTGCTCGGCTCTGCCGGCAGGGAGCCTGACGGGCAAGATCGCGCTGATCTCCCGCGGGACGTGCACGTTCTCCACGAAGATCCGCAACGCCCAGACGGCCGGCGCTGTCGCGGCCCTCATCGTCAACAACGTCGCCGGCGATCCGACCGCGATGGGGCAGGACGGAACCCCGAACCAGCCGACGATCCCGGCCTACATGCTCGGCCTGGCGAACCGTGCTGCGCTCATCGCCGCCAACGGCGCAGCGACGACGATCGGTGCGACGATGCAGTACTTCCTGACCGGAAACGACAACATCATGGCGGGCTTCTCCAGCCAGGGCCCGACGGACGTCGACTTCCGCGTCAAGCCGGACGTCGTCGCGCCGGGTGTGAACGTCCTCAGCTCGATCCCGGGCAACAAGTGGGCGTTCTTCCAGGGCACCTCGATGGCGACGCCGCACCTCGCGGGCTCCGCCGCCGTCGTGATCGGGCTGCACCCCGCTTGGTCCGCCGCGCAAGTCCGGTCGGCGATCGTCAACAACGCGGATCAGGGCGTCATCACCGACTTCCGCGACGGCACGACGATTGTCACCGACCCGTTGGTCATCGGAGCGGGCCGCGACAACCTGCTGTCCGCGGTGAATGCACGGGTCGCGCTCGACCCGGTCAGCCTGAGCTTCGGCGCCGTGCCGAGCGGCTCGGGCCAGACGAAGGTCGGGACGATCGCACTCACGACTCTCGCCGGCGCGCCGGCGACGGGCGTGACGATCAGCTCCGGCACGGGAGGCGTCAGCTATTCGGCGGCGCTCTCCGGCAACACGATCTCGATCTCGATGTCCGCTGCCAAGGGCGCATCGGGTGGCGATCACCCGGCGACCTTGCGGGTCTTCTCCGGCGGAACGGAGATCGCCCACGCGGTCGTGTACACGCTGGTCAAGTAGCTCGTCTCACAGTGGGATGGAAGGGCCGCCTCCGGGCGGCCCTTCCTCTGGTCCAGCGCGCCAGATCACCCGGCTGGGGGTGGATGGTCTCGGCGTTCTGACGTAGAATCCTCTATCTGCAGCCGGGGCTGGCCCGGTGGACCTAGGTCACTACAAACGGGAGAACCAACTGTGGGACGATTGCTGACAGCGATCGCCGCTTCTCTCGCGGCCGTCGCGCTCCTCACCGCTCCGGCGGGCGCCGTCCAAGGCGGGACGCCGGACGGGAACGGTCACCCATACGTCGGGCTGTCCGTCTATTTCCACAACGGTGTGCCGCTCTGGCGTTGTTCCGGCACGCTCGTGAACGCGAACGTCTACATCACCGCCGGTCACTGCACTGGGATCGATCCCGCCCTCGGGATCGCGCCCGACCATGCCGAGGTCTGGTTCGGCGCCGGCCCGATCCCACGCGGGAACTATCCAGGTACCGGCTCGTGCGCCGGCTACACCGGGTACCCGTGCAAGGGCGACGCGGGCGGGACTCCGCATCCGCATCCTGGTTGGAATGGGTTCCTGACGCTGCCGGACACGCATGACACCGGTGTCGTCGTGCTCGACGGCAGCGGCTGGCAGCTCGGCAGCTACGCCAGGCTTGCTCCGAAGGGCTACCTCGACGGGCTGGCGACGCAGCGCGGCCAGCAGAACGTGAGCTTCACGATCGTCGGGTACGGCGTGCAGTTCGAGCGGCCGAACCTGGAGGTCGCGGTGCGCGAGCGCTACGTCGGTACGAACCAGTTGACCAACCTGCGCAGCCACATCGCCGGCGGTTTCCAGGTGATCATGACCGACTCCGCCGGCAACGGCACCGGCGGCGGGGGCACCTGCTTCGGCGACTCGGGCGGTCCCGTCTTCCACACGAGCGACTCGGGACAGACGTACCTCGTCGCAGACATCTCGTTCGGGACGAAGTACTGCAAGGGCATGTCCGGTGCGTACCGGCTCGACCAGGACTCCGCTCGGAGCTTCCTGGACGACTACGTCGCCGTTCCTTAGCTCGTTTCAGTAAGCGCGGCCGCGCAGCGGCCCGTCTGCGGAGCAGACCAGTGGAGGGGTCTGGGGGAACCGGGGGAACCGGGAGGTTCCCCCAGCTCCCTCGGTTAGTACGCCACTGCACCCCGACCGTTGGCCGCGGCGTGGCGCTGCTCGTCTGCCCTGTAGGACGAGCGCACGAGCGGCCCTGAGAAGACCGAGCCGAAGCCGAGCGCCTCGCCCTGCTCACGGAACCAACGGAACTCGTCCGGATGCACCCAGCGGTCGATCTGCGCGTGCTTCGGGCTCGGCTGCAGGTACTGGCCGATCGTGACGACGTCGACGTCGTGCGCGCGCAGGTCGCGCATTGTCTCCACGACCTCGTCGTTCGTCTCGCCCAGACCGACGATGATCCCGGACTTCGTCAGCACCGGATAGACGGCGACCGCTTTCGCTCGCCGCAGCAGCCAGAGCGCCTTGTCGTAGCTCGCCTTGGCGCCGCGCATGCGCGCGTGCAGCCGACGCACGGTCTCGATGTTGTGGTTGAAGACGTCGGGGCGCGCCGCGAGGACCGTTTGGAGCGCCTCCTCCTCGACGTCGAGGAAGTCGGGCGTCAGCACCTCGACGGAGGCGTGCGGCACCTTGGCCTTCAGCGCGCGGATCGTCGCCGCGTAGTGGCCGGCGCCGCGGTCAGGGACGTCGTCACGGTCGACCGACGTGACGACGACGTGCTTCAAATCCATGCGTGCCGCGACGTTCGCGAGTCGCAGCGGCTCCAGCGGATCGGGTGGGCTCTCCGGCTTGCCGCTGTGCACGTAGCAGTAGCGGCAGGCGCGAGTGCACGTGTCCCCAAGGATCTGGAACGTTGCAGTGCCGCGTCCCCAGCATTCCGCGATGTTCGGGCAGCGCGCTTCCTCGCAGATCGTGTGCAGGCTCGCGCCGTGGATGAGCTTCTTGACGTCGTAGTAGCGCGAGCCAGCGCTGGGCGCGCGCACCTTCATCCACTCGGGCCGGCGGGGCCGTTCGGCAACGGGAAGCGAGCTCTCCATCTCTGTCAGTCTATGGATCAGCATGGTTCCCGAAGCGCCACTGGAGGAGACGGAGCACGGCCTCGTCCCGAAGGGCGAAGGCTGGTTCGTCGTCAACGCTCGCGACGTCGTCTGGTACGACCGCGGTCCGCGAGGGCGCGTGATGGGGTTCGACGCCGATCCTGAGTTCCCGCAGGTCGGCGTCAACATCTTCGTCCTCGACCCCGGCAATCCCATGTCCATGTACCACTGGGAGGCGGACCAGGAGGACTTCCTCGTCCTGCAGGGCGAGGCGCTGCTGATCGCCGAGGGCGAGGAACGGCCGCTGTGCCAGTGGGACTTCGTCCACTGCCCGCCCGCGATGAACCACGTGATCGTCGGAGCCGGCGAAGGGCCGTGTGTCGTCCTCGCGATCGGCGCGCGGCAGCATCAGGACGGCGACGGCTGGGGCGGGTACACCGTCGACGAGGCGGCCGTGCGTCACAACGCAAGCGCCGAGCGAGAAACGACGGATCCGCACGAGGCGTACGCGCGCTTTCCGGCGCGGAAGCCGACGCGTTATCGCGACGGCTGGCTTCCCTGACTCTTTAGCGCTTCGCGGCGAGCTGCGCGTGGACGGGCTGCGCCCAGAGGCCGTGGCCGTCGTCGGCCGGTAGGGCTTCGAAGTCGAGCTCGAACACCTCGGCGATCGCGGTGTGCGCGAGCGGGCGAACCTCCGCGAGCGTGACGGGCCGCTCGAGCTCGCGCGCGATCGTCGTGAACGCAGCATCCTCGAGCCCGCAGGCGGTGATCCACTCCGTGAACGGCGACGGGTCGAGGTCCACGTTCAGCGCGTAGCCGTGTGTCGTCACCCAGCGTGAGACGTGCACGCCGATCGAGGCGATCTTCCGCGGCGGCCGTTCCAGCCAGACACCTGTGAGGCCTTCGAGCCGCCTTGCCTCGATGGCGAGCGGCGCGAGCGTGCGGATCAATGCCTCTTCGAGGTCGCGCACGTACTTCTTGACGTCCTTGCCGTGTCGGTTCAGGTCGAGAATCGGGTAGCAGACGAGCTGTCCTGGTCCGTGGTAGGTCGACTTGCCGCCGCGGTCCGTCTCGACGACCTCGACGTCCGCATCGTCCGGGACGTGGAGCTCCTGCTCGTCCGTGCGCCGCCCGAGCGTCACGACCGGCGGGTGCTCCAGGAAGATCACGGTGTCGGGGATCGCGCCCTGCGAGACGGCGCCGGCGAGAGAGCGCTGGAGGTCCCAGGCCTCCCGGTATGGGACGCGCTCGAGGTCGAGCAGGTAGGCGCCACGGCTCATGCGTTCAGCCTAGCCACGACGTGGGAAGCTTCCGCAGGCATGAAGGTCACCCTGCTCCTCGCCGACTTCGCCCGTGTGGCAAGCGGGAAGCTGGACGTCATCGGCGGCGGCTGGTCGATGATGAACGCCCAGGGGCCGTTCGGCTTCTTCGTCGCCGCGCTCTTCCAGATCCCTTGGGATCAGACGAACCAGAAGCACCAGTTCCGCCTGGAGCTGCTGGACGCCGACGGGCGGGGAGTTCCGACTCCGGATGGAGAAACGATCCGTGCCGAGGGCGAGTTCGAGGCGGGCCGACCGGCGGGTCTACGCCCAGGGACGCCGGTCGACGCTCCGCTCGTCGTTCCGTTCGGCCCGCTCGTCCTGGAGCAGGGCCGCTACGAGATCCGGCTGACGATCGACGGCGAGACGAAGGAAGACTGGTTCGTGGCGTTCACGGTGCGCCAGGCGGCAGCGGCTGCGCAGTAGCGACGCCGTGAACTGGTGGGTCTGACCCCGAAGGGGTCTGACCCCAGCCTTTCGACTCAGTACGCCGACTCTTCCCAGTTCTCGAGCTTCTCGCGGATGTCGCGAAGGAAGCGGCCGGCGAGCGCGCCGTCGACGAGGCGATGGTCGTACGTCAGCGTCAGGTTCATGATCGGGCGGATCGCGATCACGTCCTCGCCCATGTCGTCCTGCACGACCCACGGACGCTTGACCACCGCGTAGGTGCCGAGGATCGCAGCCTGTGGCTGGCTGATCACCGGCGTGCCGTGGAACGTCCCGTAGCCGCCCGGATTTGTGATCGTGAACGTGCCGCCTTGCACTTCGTCCGGTAGCAGCTTCTTGTCGCGCGCACGCTGCGCGATATCCGTCACGGCCTTTGCCATGCCGAGCAGGTTGAGCGTCTCGGCGTTCTTCACGACGGGGACGATCAGGCCCTTGCCGTCCTGCAGCTCGACGGCGAAGCCGAGGTTGACGTAGCTCCGCGTGACGATCTGGTCGCCGCGGATCTCCCCGTTGACCCACGGGTAACCGCGCAGCGTCTCGGTCGCAGCGCGTGCGACGAAGATCAGGTACGTCGGGTTGACGCCGTAGCTCTGCTGGTATTCCTTCTTCAGCTTCGCGCGGATCGCGCTCACCTTCGACATGTCGACCTCGATCGCGCTCGTGACATGCGCGGACGTGTCGAGCGAGCGGCGCATGTGCTCCGCGATCCCTCTGCGCATGGGCGTCATCGGCTCGAAGCTCTCGCCGGGTTGCGCAGCAGCGGGTGGAGGCGGCGGTGCCGCCGGGGCGGCTGTCGGCGCGGGCGGCGGAGGCGTCGGTGCCGCCGGCGCTTCCGGCTGCGGAGCTGCCGCCGGCGCTTCCGGCTGAGGGGCTGCCGCCGGCGCTTCCGGCTGAGGGGCTGGAGCCGGCGGTGCCTGCGCGCCGGACTCGATGAAGTCGAGAATGTCCTTCTTCGTCACGCGTCCACCCCGGCCCGTGCCCTGCACCTGGCTCGGGTCGACGCCATGCTCGGACGCGATCTTCGCGACGACCGGCGAGACAAACGTCTTGCCGTTGCTCTGCGCGGCCGTCGCGGGCTCGGGCGTTGGCGTTGGCGCCGGCGCGGGCGCGGGCGTCTCCGCGCTCGAAGGCGCCTCCCTTTCGGCGGCCGCCTCCGCCGTTGCGGGCTCCGGTGGCGTCTCTTGGGCCTGGGCCCCATCGCCGCCGATCACGGCCAGCTTCGTTCCGACCTCGACCGTCTGGCCTTCCTGCACGAGGATCTCCGTCAGCACGCCGCTGCCGGGGCTCGGCACCTCGGTGTCGACCTTGTCGGTCGAGATCTCGAGCAGCGGCTCGTCCGCCTCGACCTGCTCACCCTGTTGTTTGAGCCACTTGGTGATCGTGCCCTCGGAAACGGACACGCCCATCTGCGGCATGACGACGTCGATTGCTTCCGCGGTGGCCATCAGTACTCCGCCAACTCTCGCAGGCCCGCGACCACGTCGTCGACCTGGGGGATGAAAGCCTTCTCGAGCGGCGGCGAGAACGGGACGGGCGTGTCGGGAGCGGCGATGCGCTTCACCGGGCCGTCTAGATCCTCGAACGCCTCTTCGGCGATCGTGGCAGCGATCTCCGCGCCGAACCCGCCCGTGCGCGTGTCCTCGTGCAGCACGAGCGCCTTCGACGTCTTGCGCACGGACTCGAGCACGGCCGCCTTGTCCCACGGCATCACGGTACGCAGGTCCACGATCTCGACCGAGAGGCCGTCCGACTCGAGCTGGTCGGCCGCGTCGGCGGCGGTGTACACCATCGCGCCCCACGTGATCACGGAGACATCGTCTCCCTCGCGGTGTACGCGCGCCTTGCCCAGCGGCACGGTGTAGCGCTCTTCGGGAACCTCGCCCTTGATGCGCCGGTAAAGATGCT
>JBKPGW010000068.1:0-7916 GCA_046729555.1 Actinomycetota bacterium
GAGGGGACGGTGTATCCCGCACTGCACCGGCTCGAGCGGCGCGGCCTGCTCAGGAGCGCCTGGACGAAGGCCGAGGGCCGGCGGCGACGCATCTACCGTCTGACGGCGAGGGGTCGGCGGGAGCTGGTGACGAGAACGCGAGAGTGGCGGACATTTGCACGTGTCGTCGACGGAGTCCTGCCCTGATCGACCAGCTCCGACGCGATCTGACCGCGGTCGGGATCCGCGGCCGGCAACGCGACCGGATCTTGGCCGAGTTCACCGACCATCTCGCGTGCGATCCAGCTGCAGAGCTGGGCGATCCGCATGCGCTCGCCGCGCAATTCGCGGATGAGCTCGCGAGCGACGCGGCGCGCCGGACTGCACTCTTGACGTTCGCGGCGTTGGGCGTCACTGCGATCGCGGTCGTCGGCGCACAGGCGTCACTGCCCACGATCCCCGACATCGCGGGCGGCCGCTCGATACTGCTCGCCGGACCGGCGACGCTCGCCATGATCATCGGCGCCCAGGTCGCCTTCGCCGCAGGATGCCTCGCCGCGCTGCGCGGGTTGCGGCTCGGCGGCCCGCAGGAGGTCACGCTCGTGCGGCGGCGCGTCGTTGTCGCACTCGGCGCCGGCGCACTGACGGCGGCTGGCAGCGCCCTCTATGCGGTCAACTTCTGGGGCGCCGTGCCCACCTGGTGGGGTGTGCTCGCAGTCGCTGGTGCCGGCACCGCCGCCGTGGCCCTCGGCACGGCCACGTTCGCCCACGCGCGCGCAGGCTCGTTGAGGGTCTCTCGGCGAGTGCCCGCCCGTGGGCTCAGCGCTGATCTCGGACCGTTCGCCCGGCCTTGGCTGATCGGTGCCGCCGGCGTGCTCGCGATGCTGGTCGGAACGTCCGTCGCGGAGGGCTCGCTGATCGGAGGTCTCATCCGCGCGGCTTTCGAGGCCGCGCTGTACGCGACGTGCTTCGTCGCCTTCCGGCCCTTCCTCGGACTGAGCGGCTAGCGACGGCCGCCGCGGGCTCGCGCCCGAGCGGCTGAAACGTCGTGTGCTCTGTGTTCCAGCTCGTCGGTGAGCGGCTCGAGCACCGGCGGCTCGCCGAGGCGGTGGGCCAGCGCTTGGGCGAGCAACCAGTCGGCGAACCAGGGATTCCTCGGCAGGAGCGGGCCGTGCAGGTACGTGCCGACGGCACGGCCGACGCGGCAGCCCTCGCAGCTGCTCTCGCCGTCGTTGCCGAAGCCGGCCACGACCCGACCGAGCGGGTCGGCGCCCGGGTCGAGCTTCGTACGGCCAGCGTGGTTCTCGAAGCCGGCCAGCGTCCGGCGAAGGCCTGGCTCCAGCTCGCACTCCAGCAACACGTCGCCGATCATCCTGGTGTCACCCGCGACGGTCTCCAGCGGGAACAAGCCGATGCCCGGGAGGTCTGTCCCGTGGAAGTCGCGATAGGAGCGCCCGAGCAGCTGGTAGCCGCCACACACCGCGAGCAGCGCTGCACCGCCGGCCACCGCCTCGCGCAAGCCCTCGGTCTTCGCTGCGAGATCCTGCGCGACCAGTGCCTGCTCGCGGTCCTGGCCGCCGCCCACGTAGAGCAGGTCGTGCTCGCCAGGACGCACGGTCTCACCGACCGAGATCGTGCGGACCTCCAGATCGTGCCCGCGCCACGCGGCCCGCCTCGCGAGCACCGCGATGTTGCCACGGTCGGCATAGATGTTCAGGTAGTCGGGATAGAGATGTCCCACCACGATCTTCACGCGGCGCGCTCCCAGTAGGGCCGGACGAAACCGCGCGCAGCGACGACCTTCCGCAGCGCCAGCATCGCCGTGTAGGTGGGGAGGACGACGAGCTCTCCGCCGGCCGGCGTCAGCTCGAGGCCCCGGTCGAGCGCGCGCTCGAGCGACGGCACGACCTCGATCGCGTCCGCGTCCAGGCCTCCGTACTTGAACCGCAACGCCAGCTCCGCCGCGCGGTCGCCCGTGGCGATCAGCCGGTCAAGACCGCCGAGCAGCGGCTCGAAGTCGACGTCCCAGATCCACGAGACGTCACGGCCGTCCGCGATCGCGTCGTTCAACGCGACGACCGCCAGGGAGGGCGCACCGCCGTCGACGATCGTCCGCACCGCCTCGTTCGCGCCCGCCGGATTCTTGATCAGCAGCATCAGGAGGCGGCGGTCGCCGACCTCGATCCGCTCGAAGCGCCCGAAGGCGGCGCTGAAACGCTGCAGCCCGGACGCAATCTCGTCCAGCGACGCGCCGAGCAGGCCGGCGAGCGCCGCCGCGGCGAGCGCGTTGTACACGTTGTAGAGCCCTGGCAGGCCGAGCCGGACGTCGCGCACACCCGCGGGCGTCTCCAACCGGAACGCGGCCGACTGGAGCCCCTGCAGCTCGATCGACCGCGCAACGACGGCGAGTGCCGGACGACCGTGCCCGCAGGCAGGACAGCGATAGTCGCCGAGATGGCCGACGTACGCCGCGGCGTACGCGTACGGCGTCCCGCAGCGCACGCAGTACTTCGAGTCCGCCGCGTGCTGCAGCGACGGACGCGCGACAGACGGATCGTCGACGCCGAACACGACCGCATCCGGCCGCTCGCGGGCGAGCTCGCCCACCTGCGGATCGTCGCCGTTCAGGGCAAGCGCCGCCTCCGCCGGCAGCGCCCGCACCGCCGCCCGCCAGCCGGCGGCGACGTGCTCCAGCTCGCCGTAGCGGTCGAGCTGGTCGCGGAACAGATTGCCGAGACAGACCGCGCGCGGCCGCACTCGCTCGGCGACCTCCGGGAATGCCGCCTCGTCCACCTCGAACAGGCCGAGTTGCGCCTCGCGCGCGTCGAGCAGCGTCGAAGCCACCCCGGAGACGAGATTCGCGCCGGAGCTGTTGTGCGCCAGCCGTACCCGCCCGCGCAGGATCTCGGCGGCCATCGCAGCCGTCGTCGTCTTGCCGTTCGTCGCAGAGATCAACGCCGACCCGAGCGGCAGACGCGCGGCGAGCTGGTCGACCGCGCCCGGATGAAGCTTCCAGAGCAGCTTTCCGGGGAACGTCGTGCCGCCGCCCGCGCCGGCGAGCCGGGAGAGCCGCCCCGCGGCGCGCGCGAGGGCAATCTCGGCGGCAAGCGGGAGCGGCAGGCGCACGACACGAGGGAGGCTATCCGAGCGCTGCTGGTCACTCGGATGGGGGAACTTTGCCGCCCATCCCGCGGAAGGGTGAGGAAGCCCGCTCGGCGACTCCCTACGTTGCGACGGTCAACTGCGGCTTGAGAGGAGCGGGGATGAGGGGCGGAGGTCAGCGGCGGGGCGTACGCGCGAGCGCGCTTTGGGGCAGCGGCAAGCGCGGGACCGGCTCGCGCTCCAACGCCTTGTGGGGCAGCGGCAAGCGGCGCACGGCGCTGCTGGCGACGCTCGCACTCGTCGTTCTCGTTCCCTTCGGCGCCTCGGCCAGCCCGTCGAAGGCGGACGCGCCGCGGGCCTACGTCACTCCCTCGCTGCTCTCGGCGGCGCAGGCGAACGCAACCGGCAGCTTCCAGGTCATCGTGCAGGGCCGCGGTGGCAACCAGGCGGCGCACGCCGTCGCCGAGGTGCTCGGCCTCGCCCAGAAGACCGTCAAGGACCTTCGTTCGATCGACGGTGTCGCCGTCGAGCTGAGCGGCGCGCAAGTCCTCGCGCTCGCCGCCGACAAGCACGTCAGCGCGGTCACGTCCGACGCGCCCGTTCGTCTGTCGGCAGCCTCGGCGACGGACAGCAAAGAGAAGTGGCCGTACGTGACCGGCGTCCAGAAGTACGCCGGCGCGCCGGCCGCCACGATCGCGATCGTCGACTCGGGCATCGACGCAAGCCGACCCGAGTTCGCCGGCCGGATCGCTGCCGACGTCAACCTGAGCACGCTGCCCGGCAACTCCCCCGGCGACGGCCGCGGTCACGGCACCTTCGTTGCCGGCATCGCGGCGGGCAAGCTCGCCGGACATGACGGTGCGGCTCCGAACGCGAAGATCGTCTCCATCGACGTGATGGACGACCAGGGCATGGCGCGTACGAGCGACGTGATCGTCGCCGCCGATTGGATCATCACCAACAAGGCGCAGTACGGGATCCGCGTCGCGAACTTCTCGCTGCACTCGTCGGTTGCGAACAGCTTCATGTACGACCCGCTGGACAAGGCCGTCGAGCGGCTCTGGTTCAGCGGCGTCGTCGTCGTCGCGGCCGCCGGCAACTACGGCTATCCCGACCGGCCGAGTGGCGTCCCGTTCGCGCCCGGTAACGACCCGTTCGTGATCACCGTCGGCGCGAGCGACACGGGCAAGTCCGTGTCGACGCGGGACGACCTGGCCGCGCCGTGGTCGGCGTACGGCTACACGCTCGACGGCTTCGCGAAGCCCGACCTCGCCGCGCCGGGGCGGTACATGGTCGGCCCCGTACCCGTCACGTCCACGCTCTACAAGGAGCGCCCGGACCACATCGTCGAGCCCGGTTACATGGAGCTCTCCGGCACGTCGTTCTCGGCACCGATCGTCACCGGCATCGCAGCGCTGATCCTCGGCAAGCATCCCGGGTTCACTCCCGACCAGGTCAAGGGCGCGCTGATGCTGGGCGCGAAGCCGCTGCCCAGCGCGACCAACCTGTCCGAGGGCGTCGGCGAGGTCAACGCCGGCCGCTCGGTCGAGTACTCGAACCCGCCGAGCGCGAACAAGGCTCTGACGCAGTTCGTCGTCAGCGATCCCACCATCGGTGCGCCCGTCTTCGACTCGGCCAGCTGGGCCGAGCATGCGCAGACCGACGCTTCCTGGGCAGAGGTCTCTTGGGACTCGGCCTCCTGGGCGGAGGCGTCCTGGTCGGCCGCCAGCTGGGCGGAAGCCTCCTGGAGTGACGCCAGCTGGGCGTCGGCCTCCTGGGCTTCCAGCGCATCGGCAGCGGCCTCCTGGGCCGACCTGAGCCTCGGCAGCGCCTCCTGGGCGGACAACGCCGAGGGTGAGGCCGCAGACGTCGACGGCGGCTTCATCGACCCGCTCGAGCTCGAAGCGGTCCTCGCCGGCACCCTGGATCCCTAGGCTTTGCTTGTCGAAGCCGCAATCGAGGAAGCGCGGGCTTTGCCCGCGCTTCCGTCGTAGGCCATGCGACGGGCCACGCTCACCCTTTTGGGGGAACCGATCGAGTGATCCCCGATCGGGGGATGCCTCTGAAGTGGGGCGACCCTACTTTCCGCCTTGGGCTTCTTTCCTGCGGCCCTGCGTTGAAAGAGGAGAAACCCCTGCAGTGAGCGCGGTACCTACCGATATTCCGGTCGCCGGCGAGCCCGGCTCGGGGCGGGCCGAGGCGCTGCCGCGGAACGCGCGTATCTACTTCATCCTGGTGGCGGGAGCGACGATCGCGGCGACGCTGCCGTTCACGAGCCGCCTGCAGGACACGCATCACTGGGTTGCTTTCTTCATCCTCGGCTCCGCAGCCGCGACCGCACAGCTCTTCCGCGTGCAGACGCCCCGCGACCAGGCGTACCACACCGCAATCGTCTTCCTGATCGCCGCGGCGTTCCTGCTCCCGCCGGAGCTGGTCGCGCTGATGGGAATCGTGCAGCACATTCCCGAGTGGCTGAAGATCCGCTACCGCTGGTACCTGCAGACGTTCAACATCTGCAACTACGTCCTCGGCTCGATGGCCGTCTGGTTCCTCGCGCGCGAGATCCTCGCCTGGGACGCCATCACCGATCACACGTTGCGCGTTGCGACCGCCGGGCTCGTCTGCTGCGTCGTCTTCGTCGCGATCAATCACACCGTGCTCGCGCTGATGCTGCACTTCGCCCGTGGTCACACTCTGCGTGAGACGGGGCTGTTCGAGCTCGAGCATCTCGCCACCGACCTCGTGCTCGCGGCGCTTGGCGTCGCGACCTACGCGTTCTGGCAGACGAACCCGTGGCTGATCCCGTTCGCGATCGCGCCGCTCGTCCTCGTGCACCGCTCACTGGCGGTGCCGCAGCTGCAGGCCGAGGCTCGCAACGATCCGAAGACAGGGCTGTTCAACGCGCGGCACTTCGCCATCGCGTTGTCGGAGGAGATCGGCCGCGCGCAGCGCTTCGAGCGGCCGATGTCTCTGATCATGGCCGACCTCGACCTCCTGCGCGACATCAACAACTCGTACGGTCACCTCGCCGGCGACGCCGTGCTGAAGGGGATCGCCGACGTCTTCCGCGCGCAGCTCCGTCACTACGACGTGCCTGCGCGGTTCGGCGGCGAGGAGTTCTCGATCGTCCTGCCGGAGACGCCGCCGGAGCAGGCGCTCGAGATCGCGGAGCGGATCCGGCGCGCGGTCGCGGAGCGCACGTTCGACGTCGAGACGTCCAGCGAGCCGATCCGGGCGACGGTCTCGATCGGCGTCGCCGGTTATCCGAAGGACGGCACGGATGCGAACGAGCTGATCCACCAGGCCGACCTCGCGGTCTACCGCGCGAAGCTGCAGGGACGCAACCGCGTGCTGGGGGCGAGCCCGGAGCCGCTCCTGGTCCCGTCCGACCGGACGGCCCGGCTGATCGCCGTCCCCGACGACGCCAGCCACACGGCGGTGACGCCCGCGCCGGCCCAGGTGCAGCCGAAAGAGGAGCGCCGCACCGACCCGCGCCATCCGCGGCCACACGCCCTGCACGGCCCGCGCTTTCTCTCGCTCGACCGGCGACTGAGCCTGACGGTCGGCCTCGTCAGCACGCTCGGCGTCGCGGCGGGCGTGGTCGGGCTCGCGCTCAGCTGGACCTCGAGCAACCTGCTCGGCCTGCTGACGGTGCTCCTGCTGGTCGGAGTGGGGCAGGCCCTCGCGCTCGAGGCGGACGAAGGCGCCGCCGTGCTGTCGGTCAGTGCCGTCGGCTGCCTCGCTGCTTCGTCGCTGTTCGGCTGGCGCGCCGCGCTGCTGCTCGCGGTCACGAGCGTCGCGGTCGACTGGAGCGCGCGGCGGCACCCGCTCCACAACGTCCTTTTCAACATCGGCGCGCTCACGCTGGCGTCGCTGACCGCCGCCAGCGTCTTCAAGCTCGCGGTCGTCTTTCCGGACGGGACAACGCATCGGTTGGCGATCGCAGGGCTCGGCCTGCTCGCCGGCGCCGGCTACTTCGTCGTCAACATGGGCCTCGTCTCACTCGCACTCGCGCTGCAGGGGCACGAGCGCTGGTCGAGCGTGTTCAAGGAGCAGTTCGCATGGCTGCTCCCGCACTACGTCGTCTACGGCTTCATCGGCGGCGTCATGGCGCTCGCCTACGAGGCGGTCAACCTGCTCGCGCTGGCGGTGTTCGCGGTGCCGTTGCTGCTGATGCGCAAGACGCAGGAGGCCTACCTGAAGCACACGCATCGCAGCGCCCAGAAGCTGCGCCAAGCGGCCGAGACGATCCAGTCACAGAACGTGTCGCTCGAGATGGCGAACAAGCTGTTGAAGGAACGCTCCACGGCCGCCATGGAGTCGCTGTCCGCGACCGTGGACGCGCGCGACTCGTACACCGCCGGTCACTCGCGGCGCGTGCAGCAGCTCGCACTGGCGATCGGCCGCGAGCTCGGCCTCTCGCAGGCGGAGCTCGACCTGCTCGGGCACGCCGCGCTCTTCCACGACATCGGCAAGCTCGCGATCCCGGACGCGATCCTCTTGAAGCCCGCCAGCCTCACGCAGGACGAGTGGTCGTTGATGCAGCGGCACGCGGACGAGGGGGCACACATCATCGACCGCCTCGGCTTCCTGAACGACGCCGTCCCGGCTATTCTCCACCACCACGAGCGTTTCGACGGGACCGGCTACCCGGACCGCCTCCAGGGGGAAGAGATCCCGCTCGGCGCCCGCATCATCCACGTCGCCGACGCGCTCGACTCCATGCTGACGACGCGGATCTACCGCGCCGCCCGCCCGGCTGCGGACGCTCTCCAGGAGCTCCGCCGGGCTGCGGGGCGCCAGTTCTGCCCGCGCTGCGTCGGCGCCCTGCAGCG
>JBKPGW010000069.1:0-13154 GCA_046729555.1 Actinomycetota bacterium
GTCTCCACCGCCATCATTGACCTCCGTCCTTGGTTTGCCTTCATGGTGCCGGACCCCGATAAGCCCGGGTGGCGAGCTGGATGCCATTAGGCTCGAGGTACGCGCGCCACGCGCTCGTTTCGGCCGAGGCACCCGAAGAGGCGGTCGACGTCTACGCGCCGTTCGCCTTGTTCGGCCGTTGTCTTGGCTGACGATGCTGACTAATCCATCTAGAAAGCCCTGCTAACGCTGGGCTTTTTCGTTACGCCCTCGTGACTCGGCACATGCCCCCGGCTGTCGCCGTGGGCACACGGAACGCAGGTGTCGCGATGGGCTCGCTCTTTGGCGTGGGCACAGCGGGGGCGGGATCGGCCGGGGCCGGATCGCTCGTGGCCGGAGGCGAGACGACTGCGCCGGTTCCCGACGGCGGCGGGTCGCAAGTGAACCCGTAGTGGTTACCGGGCGCATCGCAACTGTTCCCGCCGTTTCCGCCGACGGCCGTAGCCGTGAACACGACGAAGAGCGTGGCTGCTGCGGCGATGGAGCAGAGCACACGTCGAACTTCTTTCGTGAAGTGCGGCGGGTTCACGACTTAGATCATCGGCTCGCCACGCGATCTCGGACAGCCTCACAACGAGGGAAACACGTGCGACTACCCCCGGTTAGCGCGGCGCGCAAATCTCGGACGACCACGATTCGTGCAGGTCGAGGCACCGGCTGGGAAGACGATGGATTTCTTCCGCGGTGACTTCAACGCCAGCCCGACAGGGGTTTCGTCGATCCTGCTTCCTCCCGCCGCTTCCTTCCTGCCGGGCATGGGGAAGCACGCCTCGCCGCAGTACGCCGTGCTGGGGTCGAGGCGCCCAACTAGCCGTACAGGGGTCAGGTCTGCGCAAGACCTGACCCCGCTCACTCGCTGAGCTCGCTCAGCTCCGCAGCCGCTTCGTCGGCTTCGCGCCGACGCTCCTCGGCGATCGCCTCGGCCTCATTCGCAGCCTTTCGCGTGCGCTCGGCGTCGCGCTCGGCCGCGTCCGCGCGGGTGGACAAGTTACGCACACGCTTCTCCAGTTCCTTGCGCCGGCGCTCTGCCTCGCGCTTCTGCCGACGGCGCTCCGTCAGGTCGTCGCCGCTCGCACGCGCGGCGCGGCGACCGCCACCTTTGGGCACCTCGAGGCCGGCGAACGCATCGAACCCGGACACCTCCACATCGCCGCTCAAACGCCCCTCGCGCAAAGCCTCGCGCCCGGGATCCGCAACGGCCGCGGCACGGAGCGTCGACGACACGCGTTCGAGGGTCTGCGCGCTCGCCGGGCGCCCTTCCTCGAGCAGGAGCTTCTCCGCTCGCCGCGTCAGGTCGCGAATGACCTCGCGCTCCTCCGACTGGGCCGCCCGCAACGCGTCGGCGGCACGTTCGCCACCGAGCGCGCGCTCCTGCGCGCTGCGCAGCCGCGCCGCGACGTTCAGCAGCGCCCGCACCGCCTCAGGCTCGCGGCGTGCCAGCTGATTCACCGCCCACGCGGCGACCGTCGGCTTCGCCAGCCCGCGCACCGCCTCTGCCGCCTCCGCGTCGCCCTCCTGCTTCAGCCGCCGCGCCAGCTCGTTGCGGGCGGACGTGAATTCGTCCAGGGGAAGCGCGAACAGCCGGTCGATCTCCTCCAACGTTTCTCCTTCTCCGCTCGCGGCAATCACGACCAGCATGCCACGCTCGATCTGGTCAGGTTCCATCTCGTTCGGCCTCGTCAACGTCCCGGTGCGCCTCTACAGCGCGATCCAGGAGCACAAGCTCCACTTCCACTTCGTGCACGAAAAGGACAACAGCCCGATCGGCTACCAGAAGATCTGCAAGAAGGAGGACAAACCCGTTCCGGACGACGAGATCGTCAAGGCGTTTGAGTTTGCGAAGGGCGAGTACGTCTTCATGGAGGAAGAGGACTTCGCCGCCGCCAAGGTCGCGGGCTACAAGACGATCGACATCGTCGACTTTGTCCCATACGAGGAGATCGACCCGATCTTCTTCGCCAAGACCTACTACCTCGGCCCTGACCGCGGCGCCGAGAAGGTGTACTCACTGCTCGTGAAGGCGATGGAGGACTCCGAGCTCGCCGGGATCGCGAAGTTCGTGATGCGCGACAGGCAGCACCTCGGCGCGCTTCGGATCCGCGACGGCGTGATCACGCTCGAGCAGCTCTACTTCGTGGACGAGATCCGCCCGCACGACGAGATCAAGGCAACGCGGGCGCGCGTCTCACGCGAAGAGCTGCAAATGGCCGAACGGCTGATCGAGTCCTGGACGACCAAGTGGAAGCCTGAGAAGTACAAGGACACGTACCGCGACGAGCTCTACGCGATCATCAAGGCGAAGCGGAAGGGCAAGGAAGTGCACGCCGCCCCGGAGCTCGAAGAGGAAGAGCCGGCCGACCTGATGACCGCGCTGCGAGAGAGCATCCAGCGGAGCCGCGGAGCGGGGGCGAGGACGCGACGCAACGGCGACCTGGGCGACCTCTCGAAGCAGGAGCTCGACAAGCGCGCGAAGACGGCCGGGATCGTAGGCCGCTCGAAGATGACCAAGGCCGAGCTCGTGCGCGCGCTGCAGCGCGCCGCCTAGCGCTGCACCGCCGGGAGGCGGTTACGAGAGCAGGAAGTTGCGGACCCTGTCGATCGCGGACACGACCGCGCCGCTGAAGAGCCCGAACGAGAGAAGCACCGCCGGTGTGATCACAGCGAGGACGACGACGTACTCGGACATCGTCTGACCTTCCTCGCGACGCCAGCAGGCACCCCTTTGGCCGAAGAGGGACATACCCTCAAATCGGCCCGGTTCGGACGACCCGACATGCCTCGTCTTGGTGATCCCACGGGGGTCGAAGAAGTCCGAGGAAGGTGTCATGCTATGGCCGTTGCGGCTCCCCCTCCTGGCCCTCGCACTCCTCTTCGGTCTGCCTGCGAGTGCCCTCGCGGGCCCGTCCCCGCCTGAGAGCGCCATCTTCTTCTACCCCTGGTACTCGAACATGCGCCACGACGGGGGGTACGCGCACTGGACGCAGGGCGGGCACCAGCCGCCCTTCGACCTCGCCTCGCAGTTCTATCCCGCCCGCGGGCCTTACTCGAGCGCCGATCCTCGCGTGCTGCGGGCGCAGATGCGCGACATCGCCGCCGCCGGAATCGACGAGGTCGTCAGCTCGTGGTGGGGACGAGGGTCGCGGGAGGATGATCGCCTGCCGGCCGTCATTCGCGCTGCGCGGCGATTCCACCTCCGTGTGGCTGCGCAGCTCGAGCCCTATCCCGACCGGACCGTCGCCTCGATCAGGTCCGATCTCGCCTACTTGCGGAGCCGTGGCATTCGCGACGTCTACGTGTACCGCGCGAACGACTTCGCGGCCGAGGAGTGGTGGCCCGTGACGAGCCAGCCGAACGGGATGCGCCTCTTTGCCCAGACAAGCCGCGTCGGTTTCGCGGCGCGTGCGGGCTTCGCGGGTTTCTACACGTACGACATCCTGCTCTACGACGGTGCCAAGTTCGGTCGCCTCTGCGAGCAGGCGCGTTCAGCCGGGATCATTTGCGGGCCCTCCGTCGGCCCCGGCTACGCAGCGTCGGCCGCCACCGGTGACACGCGAGTGAAGCCTCGCCTCGACGGCTCGACCTACGACTCGATGTGGCGCGCGGCCGAAGCCGCAGGCGCGGATCTCGTCACGATCACGAGCTACAACGAGTGGGGGGAAGGCACGCAGATCGAGCCGGCCGGCCACGGCGGGCGCTACGAGAGCTACGACGGTGCGTACGGCCTCCACGGCCGCGCGGCGGAGCGGGCGTACATCACGCGTACGCGCTACTGGACCTCGCTGACCGGACGCTAGGAACTAGCCCTTCACAACGCCCAGCGGTACGAGCCGCGCGACGCGCCTGGCGAGCCCGGCTTGCGCGACGACGTCGACGACGCTCTCGACGTCCTTGTACGCAAACGGCGCCTCCTCGGCCAACCCCTTGCTCGAAGCGGAGCGCACGACGATTCCCTGCTGCTCGAGCTGCCGGCGCAGGTCCGCTCCATGGATCGCCTTCCTTGCAGCGGTACGCGACAAGCGCCGCCCGGCCCCGTGGCAGGCCGTGCCGAATGAGCGCTCCATTGCTCCCGGCTCGCCGGCGAGGACGTAGCTCGCGGTGCCCATGCTCCCCGGGATGAACACCGGCTGTCCCACGCCGCGGTAGATCGCCGGAACGTCGTCGGAGCCGGCGGGGAACGCACGCGTCGCGCCCTTGCGGTGCACGAGGACGTCACGCCCGTGGTGTCGCTCCGGCTTGGCCACGTTGTGTGCAACGTCGTAGATCTGCTGCGTACCCGCGGCCGCGTCGCGCCCGATCGTGCGCTCGACGGCGCGCCGGACACGATTCGCAATCTCCTGCCGGTTCGCCCACGCGAAGTTCGCGGCCGCCGCCATCGCCGCCAGGTAGGCGACGCCTTCGGGCGACGAGGCCGGCGCGCAGGACAGCTGGCGGTCGGGCAGTGAAATTCCGTAGCTGCCGAGGACGGCATCCATCTGCCTGACGTAGTCGCTGCACACCTGGTGCCCGAGGCCGCGCGAGCCAGAGTGGATGAGGACCGTCACCTGTCCCGTTGCGAGCCCGTACGCGTCCGCGGTGGCTGCATCGAAGACTCGGTCGACGCGTTGCACTTCGACGAAGTGATTGCCCGAGCCCATCGTCCCGAGCTGGTTGCCGCCGCGTATGTGCGCACGCTCTGACACCGCGGCCGGGTCGGCGCCCGGAAGGCACCCACTCGACTCCGTGCGCACGACGTCGTCATCGTGCTCCGCGACGACGCGGCTGCCGTCGCGCAGCACACGGTCGAGATCGACACGCTTGCCGCCTTCGCGTCCGGCGCCCGCCGGGACGGTGCGGGAGATCTCGTGGACGAGCGCGACCCGGCGCTCACCCAGCTCATCCGCGCTCAGCGGCAGGGCGAGCAATCTGACGCCGCAGTTCACGTCGTAGCCAACGCCTCCTGGGGACACGACCCCATCGGGCATCTCTGTGGCGGCCAGACCGCCCACGGGAAAGCCGTAGCCCTGGTGGATGTCCGGCATCGCGATCGCCGCGTCGACGATTCCGGGCAATGTCGCGACGTTCTGCAGCTGCTCGAGCGAACGGTCGCGGAGGATCGCCTGCAGGATCTCCTCGTTCGCGAAGAGGCGCGCGGGCACGCGCATGTCGGCCCGAGCGTGCGCGGGCAACTCGTAGACGGCGTCGTCGATCCGCCTGAGCTCAGACGTCGAAGACGATGCGGGCATCCCAAACCTCGCCGTTCCGATCGAACCGAAGTCCATGATAGGTGGCGGCTTTGACGATCGGGTCGATGCGCGTCCGGCGCCCTTCGAGCACGCCGGCGAGCCGGTTCCCGTCGAGGTGCAGCCTCGTTCGATCGGGAACGAATCCCTCGGTGTCCACGAGGAAGATCAGCTCTTCGAGCAGCGCCACGAGCAGCGCGCCGCGGTCGGGTTCCTCGAGCTCGATTTCGTGTCGCGCCGACTCGCCTCCGCGCTCGAGCTCGACGTAGCGGCCGAATGCGTCCGCCGCCTCGCCGAAGACGTCCTCTTCGCTCGCGGCAACGATCCGCAGCTCGATCTCGGCCGTGTGTTCCCGCCACTCGTACGTCACGTGAAGACGTCGGCGCCGCAGCCCGCGACCAAGCCCTCGAAGACGTCCTCGACGCCGCGCAGGGACGGATGCCCGAGATCGACCTCGATGTCGTCCCAGTCGTCGAGCCCGAGTGCCCCAGCGCCCTCGTCTGCCCCGAAGCAGAGGAGGCTTGCCGTCGAGATGACGTTGCGCCGGCTGCTCTGCCGCCGCGCGATCCCCTCCAGCTCGCGCAGCTCCTCGAGCGGATCGATGCGGATGTTCGAGTCGGACCCGATGCACATGCCGATGCTGCGCTTGCAGACGCGCTCCACGGGCAGGAACCCGTCGCCGAGGTTCGCCTCCGTCGTCGGGCACACGCAGATGCGCGCCCCTGCGCGTCCGACCAGGTCGAGCTCGGCGCCGTCGGCGTGCGTGGCATGGACGATCGTCGTCCGCTCCCCGAGGCAGCCCGTGCGGTCGAGCAGCTCGATCGGTCGGACGCCGTGCTCCGCGAGGCACTCCTCGATCTCGCGCGGCTGCTCGTCCGCGTGGACGTGCAAGGGCAGCCGCTCCGCGGCCCCGTAGCGGCCGATCTCCTCGAGCCAGTCGGCCGGACAGGCGCGTACGGAGTGGGGGGCGAGCCCGACGGCGATGGCCCGCCCGCGCAAGTCCTCCACCTGGCGCAGGTACGCGGCGACCGACTCCTGCCGGAAGCGCGGCAGCCCACCGCGTCCGTAGGCGGCGAGCAGCAGCACGATCCGTACGCCTGCCTCCTCGGCTGCCTCGACCGCGGCGAGCGCCTCTTCGAAGCCCAGGTAGTGAAACTCGCCGACCGCCGTGTAGCCCGCTGCCCGCAGCTCCCGGTAGACCTCTGCGTATTCGTGCCGCACAAGCTCGGGCGTCTGCCGCTCCGCCTCCGCCAGCATCGCCTCGCGCCAGGCCCAGAAATCCCCCCCGCCGCCTCGGCCGCGCAAGGTGCGCTGGAACGCATGGCAGTGGGCATCCACGAATCCGGGCAGGCTGAGGGTCTCGGCCACGGGCGTATCCTTTCCACACCGATGGCGACCCGCGCCGTTTCCGCGCCGTTGCAACAGCTGCCGAACGCACTGACGATCGCGCGGCTGGTTCTGATCCCCGTCTTCGTCGCGCTGATGCTGGGCGCGGAGGGTGGCCACAGCTGGCCCGCCGGCATCGTCTTCGGGGTCGCCGGCGTCACCGACCAGATCGACGGGTTCCTCGCCCGCCGCTGGCGGGTGGAGTCGGACTTCGGGCGTGTCTGGGACCCGCTCGCCGACAGGCTGATGATCGACGCCGCGGTGATCCTGCTCTTCGTCGCCGACCACATGCCCTGGGCGGGGTTCGTCGTAATCATCGGCCGAGATCTGCTTCTGCTCGCCGGCTACAAGGCGGTCGCGCCGGTGGGCTACGAGCTGAGGGTCAACCTGCTCGGCAAGACCGCCACCTGGTTGCTCTACGCCGGCATCGGGTTCTTGCTCGTGACGCACCGCTCGACCGACTGGCCGTACTGGATCTTCTGGACGGGGCTCGTCCTCGCCGTCCTGGCGGGTCTGGCGTACGCGCGCACCGCCTGGGGAGAACGCAGGCGATGAAGGCCGTCGTCATGGCCGGTGGCGAGGGCACGCGCCTGCGACCGCTGACCTCGAACCAGCCGAAGCCGATGGTCTCGATCGTCGGCAAGCCGTGCATGGAGCACATCCTCGAGCTCCTGCGCGAGCACGGGATGAACGACGTGATCGTGACCGTCGCCTTCCTGCCGCAGGCGATGCGCAGCTATTTCGGTGAGGGCGACACGCTGGGCATGAGCATCGGCTACTCGGTCGAAGAGTCGCCGCTCGGCACCGCGGGCTCGGTGCGCCTCGCGGCCAAGCAGCTGGACGAGACGTTCCTCGTCATCTCCGGCGATGCGCTCTGCGACGTCGACCTCGGCAAGCTCGTCGAGTTCCACAAGGAGCGCGGCGCGGCCGTCACGATCGGCCTCATGTCTGTCGACAACCCGCTCGAGTTCGGGATCGTCGTGACGGACGAGGAGGGGCGGATCGAGCGCTTCCTGGAAAAGCCGTCCTGGGGGCAGGTCTTCTCGGACACGATCAACACAGGCATCTACGTGCTCGAGCCGGAAGTGCTGAAGCACGTCCCGACCGACCGGCCGTACGACTTCTCCAAGGAGCTGTTCCCATACCTACTCGAGATGGGGCGCCCGCTGTACGGGTACGTGATGGACGGCTACTGGCAGGACATCGGCAACCTCGACCAGTACCGCCAGGCGAACTTCGACGCGCTCGACGAGAAGGTGCGCCTGAACATCCCGGGCATCAGGATCCGCGGCAACATCTGGCTCGGCGAGGGCGTCGAGCTCGCGGACCTCGATCAGGTCGAGGGGCCGGCGCTGATCGGGAACTACTGCCGCATCGCTCCCGGCGCGAGCGTCGGCGAGTACTCCGTGCTGTCGAACACGGTGACGCTGCGCGAACGCACGCGCACGATGCGGTCGGTGATCGACGCGTCGACGCACATCGGGCGCAGCTCGCTGATCGAAGGCGCCATCCTCGGGCGGTCGTGCGACATCCGCGCGCACGTGCGGATCCACGAAGGCGTCGCGATCGGCGACGAGGTGACGATCGGCTCCGAGACGGTGATCATGCCGGGCGTCCGGATCTACCCCTACAAGGAGGTCGAGTCCGGCTCGCACATCACCGAGAGCCTGATCTGGGAGTCGCGTGCCTCAACGCGCCTCTTCGGCCGCGACGGGGTCGCCGGGCTCGTCAACGTCGATCTGACGCCGGAGGTCGCCGTGCGCATCGCGGCGGCGCTCGGGACCGCGCTCAAGCGGGACGCGCGCGTCGTCGCCAGCCGGGAGTCTGCGCCCGCGTGCCGGATGATCAAGCGGGCGATGATCACCGGCTTCACGTCGGCCGGCCTCGAGGTCGCCGACCTGCGCGGCCTGCCCGCCGCCGTCGCGCGCCACCTGCTCAAGTGCGAGGGCTACGAGGCGGGCTTCCACGTCGGCACGGGCCAGGCGGATCCGGAGGTCGTGCAGATCCGCTTCTTCGAGCAGCCGGGCAGCCCGCTCTCGCCTGCGCTGCAGAAGGAGATCGAGAAGAACTTCACGCGCGGCGAGCTGCGCCGGGTGGGCTTCACCGACATCGGGACGATCACGTACCCGGCGCGCGTCCGCGAGACGTACGCGCAAGACCTACTCGCCGGTCTCGCTGTCGATGCCATTCGCGCCCGCGGCTTCCGCTTGGTCGTCGACTACGGCTTCTCGGCCGCGTCGTTCGTGCTGCCGCTCTTGCTCGGCCCGCTCGGCGTCGAGGCCGTGTCGGCGCACGGGTTCACGACCGAGCGCAGTGATCCCGGCTCGGCGCTCCTACGAGAGGCGATCGGCCAGGTCAAGCAGCTCGTGCCCGCCGTCCGTGCGGACCTCGGCGTCGTCCTCGATCGAGCCGCGGAGCGGATGTACCTCGTCGACGAGCTCGGCCGCGAGATCCCCGTCGAACAGACGCTGCTGCTCTTCCTGCGCCTGATCGGCTCGAACGGCCGCCGCGGCAAGCTCGCGTTCCCGATCACCGTCACGAGCCAGGTCGACCGCCTCCTCGAGGGGAGCGGGCTGGAGGTCGTGCGCACGCCGGCGTCGCTCGCCGACCTGACGAAGGCGGCGGCGGAGGACGACGTGATCTTCGCGGGCGCCGTGGGCGGCGGCTACGTCTTCCCGGAGTTCCTGCCCGCCTACGACGCGATCGCCAGCCTCTGCAAGCTGCTGGAGCTGCTCGCGCCGGTGCGGCGGCCACTCTCCGAGCTCGTCGCCGAACTGCCGGCGCCGACGCTCGTCCACCGGCAGCTGCCGTGCCCGTGGGCGCTCAAGGGCGTCGTGATGCGCGTGCTGACCGAACGCCTGCGCGACCGCGAGCTCGACCTGATGGACGGAATCAAGGTCTTCGAGAAGCGCGGCTGGGCGCACGTGCTGCCGGATCCGGACGAGCCGCTCGTCCACATCTACGCCGAGGGGCGCACCGACGAGGACTCGAAGGCGCTCGAGGAGGAGTACCGCCGGATGGTCGAGGAGATCATGGAGGCGGAGAGCGCGGCCACACCCGCCTAAACTCTCAAGTTCAGGTTGACCCTTTGCCCGGCCGCTGCTTTACTGCGGTCGGACCCTCGACCGAAAGGCGGCCCGTTGGAACCTTTGCCCGATCTCGGCACGCTGTCCGACGACGATCTCAAGAAGTTGATCGACGACCTGAAAGAGCAGGAAAACGAGATCTCCTACCAGCGACGCTTACTGCACGGGAAGATCGATATTCTCCGCGCGGAGCTCGTTGCCCGCCTCCAGAAGACCGGGGGACAGAGCGTGCTCGACCAGGTCGACGTCGACCACCTGACTGAGATCCTCACCTCGAAGGCCGCACCTCCGGCTTGAGCCACATCTACTGCCAGGAGTGCGGCTTTCAGAATCCTGAAGCCGCGAACTACTGCGCACGCTGCGGGGCGCTGCTCGTGAAGGACGAGGGCAGCGCCGAGGCCACGCAGACGTTCACGCCGGATCAGGGCGAAGACGGGCCCGCGGAGGCGCTCGAAGACCTCGGCGTGAAAGGCCCGGCGCTCGTCGTGCGCTCGGGCGGCGGCAGAGCGGGGGAGATGTTCCAGCTCGACGGCGAGACGACGATCGGACGCTCGCCCGACTGCGGGATCTTCCTCGACGACGTGACCGTGTCGCGCAAGCATGCAGTGCTCACCGACCGCGACGGCGCCTTCTTCATCGAAGACCAGGGCAGCCTGAACGGCACGTTCGTCAACCGCAAGCGGGTCGAGTCCGCGCAGCTCGAGGACGGCGACGAGCTGCAGATCGGCAAGTACCGGCTCACGTTCTTCGGTCGCTGATGGCAACGGCTTCGAAAGCCCGGCTGCTTACGATCGGCACCGTCTGCGGGATGCTGAAGGACGAGTTCCCGGACATCTCCATCTCGAAGATTCGCTACCTCGAGGACCAGGGCCTGCTCGCGCCGCGGCGCACGCAGGGCGGCTACCGGCTCTTCAGCGAGGAGGACCTCGAGCGGCTGGAGACGATCCTGCGGTTGCAGCGCGACGAGTTCCTGCCGCTCCGTGTCATCCGGCAGGAGCTTGCGTCGCCCGCGGCGCGCGACCGCAAACGGCGGCGCGGGCTGGCGGCGGAGGAGGCCGAGCTCGATCTCCAGGATCTCTGCGAGCGCGCCGCGATCGACATTCGGCTCGCGCGCGAGCTGGAGGACTTCGGGCTGCTGACGCCGCGCACGGAGGCGGGGGAGAAGCGCTACTCCGAGCTCGAAGCCGACATCGCGCTCGCGTGCGGCCGGCTGGCGCAGTACGGGATCGCCCCACGGCACCTGCGAGCCTTCCGGACGGCGGCCGACCGCGAGGCCGGCTTGATCGGGCAGGTCGTCGGACCGGCCCTGCGTGCGCGCAATCCCGAGCGCCGCCGCGCGGGGATGGACGACCTCGAGGCGCTCAGCGAGCTCGCGGCCGAGCTGTCGCAGCTCCTTTCCTGGCGCGCCCTGCGCCGGCTTGCGTCAACATAATCGGGTGAATCTCGCCGAGAAGGTCCGCGAGGTCCCGGACTGGCCACAGCCCGGTGTCGGCTTCAAGGACGTCACGCCGTTGCTCGCCGACCCGGCTGCGCTCGCCTACACGATCGAGCAGCTCGCAGAGTGGGGGAGCGCGAAGAAGCCCGATCTCGTGCTCGGCGCCGAGGCGCGCGGGTTCATCCTCGGCGCTGCGATCGCACGGCAGATCGGCTGCGGGTTCGTCCCCGCGCGGCGCCCCGGCAAGCTCCCGCCCGAGACGATCAGCGCGACCTACGCGCTCGAGTACGGACAGAACGCGCTCGAGCTACACCCGAACATGATCCCGCACGGCGCGCGAGTGCTGATCCATGACGACGTGCTCGCCACCGGCGGCACGGTGGAGGCGATCGGTGAGCAGCTCGTCGAGCGGCTGGGCGGCGAGGTGGTCGGATGCTGCTTCATTATCGAGCTCACGTTCCTGAAGGGTCGGGAACGGCTTTCGAAGTACGACCTGCACGCCCTGATCGAGTACTGACGAAAGGCTGGGGTCTGATCCCACATGGTCAGACCCCAGCAGTTCGGGGTCAGGTTTACCGTCCGGTACGCCGATTAAGAAGGTCCACGATGTACGACGCGTTGACGGGACGGTTTACGTTCCCGTGTCCCGCACGGGGTGAGACGCGTGTGACCTTGTCGGCCTTCCGCCAGCTCGAGCGCCTTCCCGGCGCTGCGCATCCAGCCGTGTTCCAGGTGCTGTTCGCGTGCGCGTGCGGGGAGGAGCACGAGGGCCTGGTCACGCACGACGATCTCGACTGGGCGCCGCTCGGGCTCCAGGGCGGCGTCTTCTACAACCTGATGACCGCGCGCCTCGACCTCGTCGACTCGGAGCTCTCCGACCTGGCCGCGCGGCGCATCCAGGCGGGCGAGTGGCCGTGGAGCTTCTTCTGCTACCCGGAGGAGCAACCGCGGCCGGTGTTCCCGTCGTCGTTCTTCCTCCTCGCTCCCGGCGACGGCTCGCTCGGCCTCGCCGTCCGCTGCCCGGCCTGCCAGCGCACCTCGGTGAACCTCGTCTCGCACGAGCATGTCGACCTGCCCTTCCACAACGACTCCGAGGTGGGGGTGGTGGAGCACGTCTTCAGCGACGACGTGGCCAGGACGCTCGAGGAGTTCCGTGCCGAGCTCTATTCGGCGTCCTTCGATACCAGGCGCTTAGGGCTTTAGATCACCGTTTCGCGGGTATCTACCGGGATACCAACGGAACGAGGTGATCGAATGTACGGACTCACGCGGGCAACGACGACCCTGATCGCAGCGGCGGTCGCGGGCCTGCTGATCTGGATCGGGACGCAGATCAACGACGAGCACGTGGGCGGCTTCTGGGCCGTGTACGGGCTGATCGCGGGAGCCGGCCTTGTCATGGCGCTGTCTCAGCTGCTCGGCGGCTGGACGAAGTGGGGCTGGCCGCGCCTTTCGGCGACGTTCCTCCTGCTCGCCTTCGTGCCGATCGCAATCGTCTCGCTCTGGATCGTGCTCGCGGCGGAGCCGGGCAACGGCTGGTTCCACCGCCATGTCCTCTCGTGGTCGGGTGACATCCACATCCGCGGGCTCGTGAACGACCTGAAGGAGTACGTCCCGGTCTTCGCGTTCGGGATCGGCCTCGTCTTCGGGTACTCGTTCGACACGACCGGTCCGCGCAAGGCCGCCGCGGTGCCTCCGGCGACGACGACCCGACGCCGCCTCCTCGGGCGCCGGCGCCAGGTTGCGACGTCCGGCAACGGCCGTTTGGCCGCCGACGAACCGGTGACGCGCGAACGCGTGGCCTCGGACGAAGAAGTCCCGGCCTCCGATCGCGACCGGGTCACGACCAGGTAACGCCTGGGTGGGGGTCTGGGGGAACCAACCGGTTACCCCAGACCCCGGCGATGGTCCGCTGCGCGGCCCAGCCGCTGCGCGGCGGGTTGCGCCACACCGGGGGGCGGCGTTATGACAGTCCGATGGGTCCGGCGA
>JBKPGW010000070.1:0-2143 GCA_046729555.1 Actinomycetota bacterium
CTGACCGAGCCGGACGACCCGGTCATCGCCGCGAACGTCCGTCGCCTGAACGAGCTCCTGTTCGCGCCGCTCGACTACGCCCTCGTCGCGCGGACGGCCGCGGATGCGTAGTCACAGAAGGTTTTCGATTTCGTCACAGACACGAGACGTTTTGCTTCTTAACGTGTCGGTGGGCGGGTGTGGTGGGACCCGGCAACACGCGCGTGTATCTCTAAAGGACATACCGTGAGGATCGCCGTCTGTGCGCCGCAGGTGCCGTTCTCACGCGGCGGCGCGGAGATCTTCGCGGACGACCTCGTGTCCGAGCTCCGCGAGCGGGGCCACGAGACGGATCTCGTGACGGTCCCGTACAAGTGGTACCCGGGCGAGCGCGTGCTCTCGCAGGCGTTTCTGTGGCGGCTGCTCGACCTGTCCGAATCGGACGGGCGGGCGATCGATCTGGTGATCGCGACGAAGTTCCCCTCCTACGCCCTCCGCCACCCCAACAAGGTCGTCTGGCTCCTGCACCAGTTCCGCCAAGCGTACGAGCTCGACCGTACGGAGCTCGGCCAGTTCGGAGAGAGCGCCGAGGACCGCGCCACGCGCCGCGCCGTCCAGCGCCTCGACAAGGTCGCGCTCGGCGAGGCGCGCAAGCTCTTCGCGACCTCCCGCAACGTCGCCGAGCGCGTCAAGCGCTCGACAGGGCTCGACGCCGAGGTGATGCCGCACCCCCCGCAGGAGCTTCCGTACCGAACCGAGAGCTACGACGACTTCGTCCTCTCCGTCGGACGGCTCGACCGCGCGAAGCGGCACGACCTCCTGCTCGAAGCGCTCGCCGCCGACTCGTCACTGAATTGCGTGATCGTCGGCGACGGGCCCGACCGTGACCGCCTCGAGAGCGTCGCACAGCAGCATCGCCTCGACGGCCGCGCCCGGTTTGCCGGCCGGGTCGACGAAGAGGAATTGGCCGCCCTCTACGCGCGCTGCCTCGCCGTCTACTACGCGCCCGTGGACGAGGACTTCGGGATGGTCCCGTACGAGGCGTTCCTCGCCGAGAAGCCGGTCGTGACGACAACCGACTCCGGCGGTCCGCTCGAGGTCGTCTCCGACCGCCGCACCGGGCTCGTGTGCGAGCCGCGAGCGAGCGCGCTCGCCGAAGCATGCTCGTGGCTGCGCGCTCACGTCGACGACGCGAAGGCGTGGGGACAGGCGGGCAAGGAGATCGCGCGCCGTGTCTCCTGGGACGAGACGATCGCGCGCCTGCTCGCGTGAGAGTCGCTTACTACTCGCCGCTGCCGCCCGAGCGCTCCGGCATCGCCGACTACTCCGCGCTGCTGCTGCCCGCGCTCGAGCGCCTGCTCGACGTCGACGTCGTCCGGCGAGGCCGCACGAGACCGGTCGCCGCCGACATCGCGCTCTACCACGTCGGCAACGACCCGGAAGCGCACGGCTGGATCGTCGACGCGCTGCGCCGCCGGCCCGGTGTCGTCGTGCTCCACGACTTCGTGCTGCATCACCTCGTCGCCGGGCTGACGATCGGCCGCAAGGACGGTCCCGGCTATCTCGCCGCGATGGAACGCGATGCGGGTGTGCCGGGACGTCTGCTCGCGCACGGGGTGCTCGACGGCCGCGTGCCGCCGCCCTGGGAGACGCGCCCCGACGAGTTCCCGCTCGCCGGCGAGGTACTCGGCTCGGCGACCGGGCTGATCGTGCACTCGCACTATGTCGAGGATCAGGCTCGCGAGGCGGCCTTCGACGGCCCGATCTGGCGCATCCCACATCCCGCCGGGCCGATGCACGACGTCGAGGCCGCACACGTGGAGGGACGGCCGGTCTTCGGCGCTTTCGGACATCTGAACGCGAGCAAGCGCATCCCGCAACTGCTGGACGCGTTCGCGGCCGTGCGCAGGCGCCACCCGCACGCAAAGCTCCTGCTCGTCGGTTCCGCGTCGCCGCGCTTCGATGCGAACCGCCTCGTCGGCGAAGGCGTCGAGCGAATCGACTATGTGGACGAAGAGCGGCTCTGGTCGCTGATGGCGGCGTGCGACGCATGCGTCTCCCTGAGGGCGCCGACGATGGGGGAGACCTCCGGCAGCGTCATCCGCGCGCTCTCGCTCGGCCGGCCGCTCGTCGTCAGCGAGCTCGGCTGGTTCGCGGAGCTGCC
>JBKPGW010000071.1:0-3203 GCA_046729555.1 Actinomycetota bacterium
TGGTACGGCGTTCTCGACCACGACGGGCGGCCCAACCGGCGCCTGCGAGAGCTGAGCGAGCTGGCGCAGGAGCTCGGGCGCATCGGTGGCCTGCTCGCTGGAGCCGTGCCCGCCGCACAGGCGGCGGTCGTGTACGACTACGACGCCCGCTTCGCGCTCGAGATCCAGCCGACGAACCCGGCGCTTGCGCACGTCGACGCCCTGCGCGCGCACTACGGGGCGTTGAGGCGGCAGGGAGTGGGTGTCGACGTCCTCGCGCCGACCGAAGACCTTTCGTCCTACTCGCTCGTCGTCGCACCGAGCCTCTACGTCGTCGACGAGGCCGTCGCCGCAGCTCTACGCTCCTACGTCGAGGACGGTGGACTCCTCGTCCTCGGGCCGAGGTCGGGGTTCAAGGACCGGACGAATGCTGTCCCCGAGCGACCGCTGCCGGCCTGGCTCGACGAGCTTGCGGGACTCGAGGTGTCCGACATCGCCAGCTTCCTCGACGGCCGCGTCATCCAGCTCGAGCATGTCCAGAGTGGAGCCGAGGCGGAGTTCAGCGGCTGGTTCGAGGAGCTCTCACTGAAGACTGCCCGCGCGGTCTACCGGTACCGCGACCATGATTTCGCCGGTGCGGCCGCGGTCGCGGTCAACGCAGTCGGCGCTGGCCGGGTCGTCTACATCGGCGGCGCCGCAACCCAGGAAACGCTCGACGACCTCTACCGCTGGCTCACACACGACGCCACGCTCGACGTCTTCGCCGCCCCCGAGGACGTGGAGCTGGTCCGGCTGCGCCGACCCGACTCCGGCACGGAGCTCCTGTTCCTGCTCAATTACTCTCACGAAGAGCGCGCAATCTCGATTCCGGGCGCGCCGACGAGCCACCTCGACGGCGTGCTCGAGGCGGGATCGCTCGTCCTCGGGCCTCACGGCGTCGCCCTGCTCGAGTTACCCGCCTGAGGACATCGCGCGCAGCCGCTCTTCCCAGGCACGCGTGCGCTCCTCGCGGTCGGTGCGGAGCGCCTCGCGGGCGCCCGGAAGCTCGACGCGGGCACGCACGATGTCCGCGACGAGGTGCAGATCCTCGGCTGCCTCGGCGGCGTCCGTCGGGGGCGGCGCCTCTGCCCGGCAGACGCGCAGGAAGTTCGACGCTTGCGCCTGCTGCGGATCGACCCACGGGAGCTCCGGCGAGACCCGCTGCGGCAGTGCTCCGCCTGCGTCGGTGTAGATCTCGACCCGGCCGGCACGATTGACTGCCAGCGACGGGGCAGGGCACAGCCGCACGTATCCGTGCTCGAACGCGACCAGGAGCTCCTCGTCGAAACCGACCGACACCCGGTAGGGCGACACCTCGATCGTCATCGGGACGCCCGACTCGCTCTCGAACGCGCACAGCCGGCCCGTGGCGTGAACGAAGACGAGCCGGTAGGGCTCGCCGACGAAGTGACGGCGCAGGTTGAGCGGAAGGACGAGCTCGTCCACGCCGGTCGAGAGCGCCCAAACGGCCTCGTCGTCTCCGGCGAACTCCGGCGGCGGCTCCTCGGCTGGAAACGGCGGCGGTTGCTCCCCGACGTCGATCAACCCATGCGCATTGCCGGTCCAGTCGCCGTCCGTGTAGCAGATGCGCAGATAGCGGAGGCGGCCCAGCTCACCGCTCGCCTTCCACGCGTCGACCGTTCGCTTGGCCTCGACGGTCGCCGGATCCGAGCGGCGCTGGTAGCCGAGCATGTGCACGCAGCCGCTATCCCGCGCGAGACCGGCGAGCCGGTCGCCTGTCGCCGCCGACAGCGCGAGCGGCTTTTCGGTGAAGAGATGGCGCACGTGCGGGTAGAGCTCAGGGAGCAGGGCGGCGTGATGCGTGAACCTCTGCGCAGCGACGATCCCATCGAGGTGCTCGGACTCGAGTAGCTCACGATGATCCCGGTAGACACGCCCGATGCCGTGGCGCTCCGCGACGAGCTCGGCCGTCTGCTGCCGCGGCTCGGCCAGGGCGACGAGCTCGCATTCTTCGCGGAGCAGGGCGTAGCTGCGGATGTGCGCGAGCTGGCCCATGAACCCTGCGCCGACGAACCCGATCCGCACCTTCGCGGCCACGTGCTACCAGTCGGCGATCGCGCCGCTCGGATGCTGGAGGATCGGCAGCTTCGACGGCTCATAGGGGTGAGCGCGGCAGAGCTCGAGGTCGAGCTCGACGCCCCAACCGGGCTTGTCCGACAGCTCGAGGTGACCATCCACGTACGCGAGCGGCTCGGTCAGTAGCCCGCGCGTCCACTCCGGCGCGTAGTTGCAGATCTCGAGCGCGACGAAATTCGGAGTAGCCATTCCCACGTGAGCCGAGACGACGGTGTTGACCGGACCGAGCGGGTTGTGCGGCGCAAACCCGCAGAAGTAGACCTCGGCCATCGTGGCGATTGCCCGCGCTTCGAGCACGCCGCCGCAATGGGAGAGGTCGGGCTGCAGCAACGCCGCGCCCCCGAGCTCGAGGACTTCGCGAAACGCCCACTTCGTGAACAGGCGCTCCCCCGTCGCGACCGGAATTGGCGTTGCCCGCGCGACCTGCGCCAGACCTTTCGCATTCTCCGGTAGCGCCGGCTCCTCGAGGAACCAGACGTTGTAGGGCTCGAGCGTGCCGGCGAGCTTGATCGACATCGCTGGGCTGAAGCGGCCGTGCGCGTCCCACGCGATCTCTACGTCGTCGCCGACAGCGTCGCGCAACGCCTCGAGGTACTCAGCGGCGCGCCGGAAGAGGCCGTCGCCCTGGACCGGTAGCACCGGCTCTGCGCTGCCGGTCTTCAGGGCCGTGAATCCCTGGGCGACGAGCGCGCGGGCACTCTCAGCGAGCTCCTCGAGCGTCGCGCCGCCGGGCCCGTTCGCGTACAGCTTGATGCGGTCGTGGCAGCGGCCGCCGAGGAGCTCGTAGACCGGGAGACCCGCGACCTTCCCCTTGATGTCCCACAGCGCCTGCTCAATCGCGCTCATCGCCGAGAGGGTGACAACGCCGCCGCGGAAGAACGGCTGCCGGTACATCAGCTGCCAGAGATGCTGGATCCGCGCGGGATCTTCGCCGACGATGTACTCACGGTACTCCTCGACCGCCGTCGCAACTGCGCGCGGATGGCCCGGCAGGCTGCCCTCGCCGACGCCGCTCACACCTTCGTCCGTCTCCACGACCACGAACAGCCAGTTCCGCGGTCCAATGTCGACGACGAGCGGCTCAACCG
>JBKPGW010000072.1:0-1114 GCA_046729555.1 Actinomycetota bacterium
GCTGTGATGAGCGAAGGCGTGCTGCAGCAGGTCGGCCCGCCACCGGAGCTCTACCTGCACCCGGTGAACAAGTTCGTCGCCGCGTTCATCGGCTCGCCGGCAATGAACTTCGCAATGGTGCACGCGGACGAGGGCAAGCTGAAGATGGGCAACCACCTGCTGCATTTGACGGGCTCGCGCGCAAAGGTGGCTTCGGACCGAAAGGGACGTCAGCTCGAGATCGGGTTCCGTCCGGAGGATCTGGAGATCGCGAACGGCAGCGGCGACGGCGCCGTGCGCTTCCCGGCCAAGGTCGACGTCGTCGAGTACCTCGGCAACCAGGAGTTGCTGCACGCGGATGCGGAGGGCAACGAGATCGTCGCGCTCGTCTCGAGCGACAAGAAGGTTCAGATCGGCGACCAGATCGAGTTCACGATCCCGACCGACAAGCTGCATCTGTTCGATCCGGAGACGGAGGAAAGCCTCGTTCCTACAACTTGAAAGAGGTAGGATCGACTCGGACGAGGGTCGAGTCGTTGGGGGGAGTCGACCAACATAAGGCGGCCCGGAAGCCAGCCGCCCGAACGAGGAGGATGAGTTGAAGCGACGTTCTTGGCTCGTTCTGCTGGCCGTCGTACTCGGCGTAGTCGCAGCGACGTTTGCGGCGACTGCCAGCTCGAGGCCGGCAGCGAAGAAGATCGAGGTTCTGTCGCTCTGGGGCGGGAGCGAAAAGGATGCATTCCTGAAGGTGACGAAGGCGTTCACCGACAAGACCGGCATCGACGTCGACTACACGACCGCGCGCGACTTCGAGCCGGTGATTCGAACGCGGCTCGCCGCAGGCAACCCGCCGGATATCGCGATCGTGCCGCGCCCGGGGGCGCTACTGGGCCTCGCACGGCAGGGCGCGCTGAAGGATCTCGGCAGCCTCGGCATCACGAAGTCGTACCTGAAGGCGCGGTACGACGCCGGTCTGATCGCCCTGCTGACCTCTAATGGCAAGATCTACGGCCTTCCTGCCAAGGGGAACTCGAAGAGTGTTGTCTGGTACCGGCCGGATCAGTTCACGAAGTACAAGCTCAAGCCGGCAAAGACGTGGGCGCAGCTGATCGCGATCACGAACAAGCTGCGTGCG
>JBKPGW010000073.1:0-7913 GCA_046729555.1 Actinomycetota bacterium
ACGTCCCGTTCAGTGCAGTCGCGTTCGCCGGCGCCTTCGCCCTGCTCAAGAAGGAGCGCATGCGCGCGCGCCTGGCGAGCTTCGACGCGCTCGGCGCCCTGCTCGTCACAGGCGGGATGCTGCTCCTCGTCTACGCGCTCGGTGAAAGCGCCGGATGTCGGCTGGGGCGCGCCCCGCACGGTCGCCGAGCTCGCGGTTGCGGGCCTGGCCCTGGTCGCGTTCGTCGTCAACGAGCTGCGCGTCGCGTACCCGCTCGTGCCGATGTCGATCCTCCGCGTCAGGGGCGTCGGGGTCGCCGATGCCACGCAGCTGGTCGCCGTGGCCGGCTTCCTGCCGATGTTCTTCTTCCTGACGCTCTACATGCAGACGGTGCTGCACTACTCGCCGATCCAGGCCGGCACCGCGTACCTGCCGCTGACGGGCGGCTTCATCATCGCCGCCGGCATCTCCTCGCAGCTGTTCGCGCGCATCGGCACCAAGCCGGTCATCCTCGTCGGGGCCGTGGTCGCGGCCGGCGGCCTCTACTGGCTCTCACGGATCCCGGTCGACGGCTCCTACGTCTCGGACATCCTGCCCGGCCTCTTGGTCGCCTCGGTCGGCCTCGGCGGCGTCTTCACCGGCGCCACCACGGCGGCCAACGCAGGCGTCGGCGAGGACAGGGCCGGCCTCGCTGCCGGGCTCCTGAACACTGGGACGCAGCTCGGCGGCGCGCTCGGCCTGGCAATCCTCTCCGCGCTCGCCACCGCACGCACCACCTCGCTGCTCCATGCCGGCAACGACACGGTTGCCCAGGCGGCGACCCACGGCTACCAGCGGGCGCTCATGGCCGGCGCCGCCTTCGTGCTCGCGGCCACGGTCGTCGCGTCTCTCGCCCCGAACACCCGCCAGAGCGAGGCGGCTGTCGAGGAAGAGCCCATGCTCGATCTCGCCGCATAGGCGCGTGGGGGAGCCGCACGCCGCTCCCCCGCCTGCGGCTCCCCCACTCCATGCGACCGCTTCTCGCCCATGAAGGAAACAGGAACAGCCAGCCCGCACAACCGCTCCCGGCGCCGGCACCAAGGACGGACCGCAGGAGGCGAGCTCCTTCAGGTCATCCGCGCAATCCAGGAGCTCACGCTCGAACTCCCCCAGCTCCGCCACGAGGAACGCAGTGGACCAGAACTCGAGGCCAAAAGGCACTCGCTCGAGCAGCTGCGCTGGCGACTCGCCACGGTCGCCCGGCGCGCCGCAACCGACGAGCTAGGCAACGCCGCTTGATCACCGCCGCGGCAGCCTCGATCGTCGCACGGACGGGCGGCCGCCTCCGCGGCTGGCTGTCCCTGCGGCAGTCGCTGCGGGTGGAGCTTCCTGCGTATCTGCCGATCGTCGAGCACGGGGTGATCGGCGACGACGCAGCGTCGCTCTCGTCGGTGCCGACGGGATGATCCGACTAGTACTGCCGTGAGCGCTTCGACGCGCCGATCGTGTTCGCCGCGCTCCTCGACCGGTGCCGCGGGGGGCTTCTACTGAATGGCGCCCATCGATCGGCAGGCGCACGCGAAGCAGCTGTATCTGCCGGCCAAAAACGTACTGATTTCCGAGCCGGTGGTGGCGGTCTTGATCGCCGGCGCGCGCAGTCAGGCAGCGTCGGCCGGAAGGCGATCCGCAAACGCCTCGAGCACTTTCAGCGCGATCTGCGGTGTGCGGCTGATGAGCGCGCGGAAGTCGGCATCCGTGATCACGAGTGCGCGCAGCGGCGTCGTCGCCGTGACGGTCGCGGTGCGAGGACGGTCCGAGATCAGCGCGATCTCCCCAAGGAACTCGCCGCCCCGCCGGGTCGCGAGCTTCCTGCCCGCCCGCCGCACCTCAGCCTCGCCCTCGAGGATGACGAAGAACTCGCGGCCGCGGTCGCCCTGACGCGTCAGAACCTTGCCCTCCGGCAGGTCGATCTCGTCCGCGATCGACGCGACCTTCGCCAGCTCGGCCTTCGAAAGGCCTGCGAACAACGGCACCTTCCCGATGAGCTCGAGCTTCTCGTTCCTGCGGAGGCGGAGCGTCACCGAGCCAGTCTACGCCTCTGTTGAGCGGCAGTCACACCGCCGCGCTGTCCCTCCCGACTCGCTCCGCTCCGGGAAGCTGCTCCTTGACGGAAAGCAGGCTGAATACGTGTTGCGGTCCGTGGAAGCCCTTGAGCTCGAGCCCACCGATCGGTTCGGCTTCGACGGCGTCCTCGACCTCCGCGAAGACGCGCTGACTGATCAGGACCTGCCCGCCGGCTGCGGCGTTGCCGAGCCGCGCGGCCATGTTGACGACAGTGCCGACTGCTCCGTAGCCGAAGCGCCCCTCGAAACCGATCCGGCCGAGCGTCGCATGCCCCAGCGCGACACCGACGCCGAGGCCGAGCGAATAGCCTTGGCGTCGCCAGCCCTCTGCGAGCTTCGCCGCGGAATCCCGCATCGCGATCGCCATCCGGACCGCTTCGAGGGTTGCGTCGGGGACCGGAATCGGGTCGTTCAGGTACAGCATCATGCCGTCGCCCTCGAAGTGCTCGACGGTCGCGCCGTAGGCGAAGATGATCTTGCCCATCTCGGTGTGGTACTCGCGCAACACGCGCATCACGTCTTCCGGGTCGCTTACCTCGGCGAAGTGGGTAAAGCCGCGGAGGTCGCAAAAGACCGCCGTAATCTTCCGACGGTGGCTCTCGAGGACGCTGTCGTCGCCGGCTGCGACGATCGCATCGGCGACCTGGGGCGAAAGAAAGCTCCTCAGCCGGCTCATCCGCTCGATCTCCTGGACCTGCTCGTCCACGCGCGCATTGAGCGTGCGATTCCACTCGGCCAGCTTCTCGGCCTGGGCGCGAATCGTGTCGTCAAGCCGCTTCCTCATCAGGCAGCCATTGATTCGGGCCCGGAGAAGCACGGGGTTGAACGGCTTCGGCAGGTAGTCCTGGGCGCCCATCTCGAGGCATCTCGCAACACTTTCGATGTCCTCGAGACCCGAGATCATGATCACGGGGATGCGGCGGAGCGCCTCGTCGTCGACGATTCGTGCGAGCGTGTCGTAGCCGTCAAGCTCAGGCATCAGGACATCGAGCAGGACGACGTCGTAGGGGCTCGCACGCAAGAGATCGAGAGCCTTGTTCCCATTCTCCGCGACCGCGACCCGGTGCCCGTCCAGCTCGAGCCCGCGCACGAGGAGAGCGCGGCTGATCGCATCGTCATCGACGACAAGGATCGAGACCTGTGCCCCCGTCATCGCTCTTCGACCCCGATCGGCCCGAGCGCCTCTACCGCGCACCCAAATTCCCGCTCGATTTGATCGATGAGCTCGGCGACGCCTTCCAGCACGCCCGCGGCGCTGAGACGCTCGAGCCGCTCGCACACGTCCGCCAGCGCTGCGGCACCGAACGTTCGTGCGTGCGACTTCAACGTATGCGCTCCTCGACGGAGCTCGTCCGCATCCGCTTCCCTGCATGCCCGGCGGAGCGCAGCTACCAGGGACGGTGTCTCGGCGAGAAACGTCTCGGTCAGTTCGGTCGCGAACTCGTCGCCGCCGACCGCCCGCAGCAGCGCGAGCGCCGTCGGGTCCAGAGCCTCCCCACCGTACCGCTCGCAACGGCGAAGTGCGGAAGCCAGCGCCTCGAGACGGATCGGCTTGCTGAGGTAGTCGTCCATGCCCGCGGCCAGGCACGCGTCCAGATCGCCCTGCATCGCGTTTGCAGTTACCGCGATGATCCGCGGCGCCTGCCGCCCGTGCAACTCATCGCGTATACGGCGGGTCGCTTCGAGTCCGTCGAGATCCGGCATCTCCACATCCATGAGAACGACGTCGTACGGTTGCACACGGACCGCCTCCACCGCCTCGACTCCGTTTCTCGCGAGGTCGGCGCTGTAGCCCAACCTTTCGAGGAGCAGCAGAGCGAGCCGTTGGTTGACGGCATTGTCCTCCGCGACGAGCACCCGGAGCGGCAAGTCCGGCCGGCCCTCGCTCCGTGGCCACGGCGCCTCATCCTCCTTTGCCGCCGCGGTCCCGGTTTCGAGCACGGCCACGAGCGCCTCGTACAGCTGCGATGCCTTGATCGGCTTCGCCACCTGCCCGGCGACCGCGGCACCCGAGCCACGCTCGCCCATCCCGCCACCGAGCGAGGTCAGCAGGAGCAGCGGGAAGGTGTCCGCGCCCAGCTCGGCCTGGATTGCGCGCGCGAGCATTGCGCCGTCGAGCTCTGGCATCTGCAGGTCTAGCACGCCGACGTCGTAGCGCTCGCCGCCGCGAATCCACTCGAGTGCCTCGCGCGCAGAGTGCGTGTCCCGCGGCGCCATGCCCCACGCCAGCGCGAGCCGCTTCACGACCTCCCGGTTCGTGGCGTTGTCGTCGACGACGAGGATTCGCTTGCCGCGCAGGACATCCGTATCGGCTCGTGCCGTCGGTCCATGTGGAGCCGCCTCCATCGGCAAGGCGACGTGGAAGGTCGAGCCCTTCCCGACTTCGCTCTCCGCCCACATCCTCCCGCCCATCAGCTCGGTCAGCCGTTTGCTGATCGCAAGGCCGAGACCGGTCCCGCCATAGCGGCGAGTCGTCGAGGCGTCCACCTGTGTGAACGACTCGAACAAGCTGTCCATGCGCTCGGCCGGGATCCCGATGCCCGTGTCCGTCACCGAGAACAGCAGGTCGTGCGCGCCCGGTTCTGCGACCTCCGTTGGCGCGACCGCGAGGACGACCTCCCCGCGGTCGGTGAACTTGACGGCATTCGTGAGGAGGTTCACGACGATTTGGCGCAGGCGCGCGGGGTCCCCGACGACGGCCTCCGGAGCATCGGGATCGACGAGGCACGCGAGCTCGAGGCCTTTCGCGGCGGCGGATGCTGCCACGATGTCGAGCGCCGATTCGACGCAGTCGCCCACGACGAACGGCCGAAGCTCGAGCTCGAGCTTGCCGGCTTCGATCTTGGAGAAGTCGAGGATGTCGTTGATGATCAAGAGCAGCGCATCGCCGCTCGTGCGGATGACATCGGCGAACTGCCGCTGCTCGCTCGTGAGGTCCGTGGTGAGCAGAAGCTCTGTCATCCCGATCACGGCGTTCATCGGCGTGCGAATCTCGTGGCTCATCGTCGCCAGAAACGCGCTCTTTGCTTCTGTGGCCGCTTCAGCCGCACGACGGGCATCGAGCAACTGGCTGATGTCGTGGTAGAGCGCGCAGACCGCGACCACTTCGTTCCCCACGTAGACCGGCGCCGCCCTGACGTCGACATCCACCAGGGTGCCGTCCTTGCGCGTGCGGCGTGTGCTGAGGCGTACGTCGCGTCCTGCCGCCACCTGCTCGTCGAGCTCGCGCGCCTCTCCGCGAACCTCGTCGGACGCTGCGACGAGGTCGTCGACGTCTCGCCCGATCGCCTCCTCGCGCGTGTACCCGAAGAGCCTCTCCGCGGCCGGGTTCCACGACGTCACGCGATCGTCGAGGTCGATAGTGACGATCGCGGTCGGGCTGAGCGCAAGCAGCGATTCGTAGTACTCCTTCTGCCGGCGCAGGTCGGCCTCTCTCCGGCGCACCGCCTCCTCCAACTCCTTGCGCGCGGTGATATCCAGCAGGAATCCGTGATGGAACATCGGCTGACCGTTCTCGTCGCGGATCACGCGAGCTTCGTCGAGGAACCAGTGCACGCGCCCGTCGCGCGCAACCATCCGGTACTCCATCGAGAACATGTCGCCGGTTTGAGCCGTGCGGCGGTGCTCGGCGAGGACGCGGTCGCGATCGTCCGGGTGGACGACCTTCACGAACAGCTCCGGATCCGAGGCCCACTCCTCAGCTGAGTAGCCCAGAAGGGCCTCGAGCGGTGGGCTCATGAAGACGTTCGAGCTGATGTCGTCGAGCCGGTCGATGTAGACCGTGACGGGTACCTGCTCGATCAGCGAGCGCAGAGTGACCGCGTCGGGTATCGCGCCGGCTCGAGGCTCCGTCTGACTCACCCGTCGGCTCCGGCCATGCTGAGATGAACCCCCGAGGCACTCGACTACACAGCGAGCTTAGAGCGAAAGCCCGGCGCCCGAAAGGGTGCTGCATCCGACGAGGACTACGGAGCCGCGCCGCCGATCAACAAGAGCCAACGAAGGATGGAGCCCTTTGGAGCCCCGGGGTTGCAACCGGTGGCAATCAGCGGCAAATCGCGCAGCCGCGAGAGCCGCGGAAACAAGCGAAATCTGTTGCCGTGCGTCGCGACCCAGTTGCCGAAAGGAGCGCATGGTAAGCAGCGGTCGACGGTTCGAGTCCGTCACAGGGCTCTGCAAAAAACCGCGCAAATCGCGGCTTTTTACGCCGACCCGGGCTCGCACCGTCGGTGCTCGCGGTGCTCGCCTTCCTCAGGCAGACCTGACAGGTGACCCGAGCAGGCCAGCCCCGCGTGACCCCGCGAGGTCAACTTTGTTCCTCCTCCGCTCGAGCGCGACCTAGGATCCGTTCACGAGCAGGCTACGGGCAGCGGATCGACGATGGACGTCGTAGGCGCACCCAACTCTGTGACACTTTGGGTCGCGTCGATGAAACAGGTTGTCGTCGTCTTCCATTTGCACAAGGGCTCCGAGCCGGAGGCAGCGAGGCTGGCTGCCGCCGACCCGCCTTTCGATCCTGCAGAGGCTGGATTCACGCGGCTCGCCACCTACGTCACTCAGCGTGAGGTGATCTTCGTGCTCGAGGGCGAGGAGCCACTGTGGCGTGAGGACGAGCTGGTAAGTGACTTCCTGCGGCCGGCGCTTCGCGACAGGCTCGATGAATGGCGAAAGTTGGCCGACGTGCACACGTGGGCCGCGCAGCCAATCTTCTTCTGGGAAGTCCCCGCCGACAACTAGACGGTCATTCACCGCCAATGACACCTCGGCACGGTGTAAGCCGTAACGCATCGGCACGGCTACCGGGGGAGTGGCCAGGATGAAAGGCGAGTCGGGCCGCAGGGCTGTCGATGCGGATTCATCCACCGAGCTCGACAGGCGCTTCGACGCGTTCGTGGTTGACTGGGACAGCGCCGCCGTGCCGGACCGGCACCCGGAGATCTCCGCACTACGCGACGCGGTCGAGCGTCTCTGCGCCCTCGGCGCGGACGTGGCCGTGATCAGCAGCACGCATGTCGGTGACGTCGATCCGAAGCTGCGGGCGCGACCGTCGGGTCCGGGGCGGCTCTTCCTGTGCCTGAACGGCGGCTCCGAAGTCTTCCGCGTCAATGCGGACGGTCCGCAGCTCGTCACGCGACGCCAGGTCACGGCGGCGGAGATCTCCGACGCAAAGATGACGGGCGACGCGAAGCACGTGGAGGTCGGGCTCACCGGCAAGGCCGACTCGGCGCGTTGGGTATTCGCGGAACTCTGGGGCCGCGGCATCGGACCGGGCCTCGTCCTAATCGCCGGCGACGAGTTCCGGCCCTCGTCAGGCCTGCCCGGCAGCGACTCGCTGCTGCTCGTTCCAGAGGCGGCGCGCGCGGCGGCGGTCTCGGTTGGCCGCGACCCGAAGGCCGTCCCCGCCAGCGTGATACCGCTAGGCGGCCCGACAGCGCTCGTGGCGCTTCTCCAAGATCAGATTCGCCGGCGAGAGCAGGGCGATGTCCCGTCGATCGACGTCGACCCGGCATGGAGCAAGACCGTGACCGGGGTCGATCCTGAGCACGAACGCGGACACGAGGCGCTGCTCGCGCTCGCCGACGGCCGGATCGGTATGAACGCCGCGCCGCTCTGGGCCGAGCCCGCCGCCCAGCCGCGCGTGCTTGCCGGCGGCGTCTACACCGGTAGCGGTTCCGAGACGACGCTGCTGGAAGTGCCAGTCTGGCACCAGCTCGAGGGTCGCGTGCTGCCGCCGGGGCGGCTCGAGCGCACCCTTGACCTCCACACCGGCGTACTCCGCCAGGTGCTCGCGAACGGCGACGGGGGTGCAGCCGCGGTGCTCTTCTCGTCGCT
>JBKPGW010000074.1:0-15727 GCA_046729555.1 Actinomycetota bacterium
GGTCATGCGTCAGCAGGGGCTCGTCGGCAAGCTGCGTGGCTCGAAGAAGCGGACAACGATTCCGGACGAGGCCGCGGCCGAGCTGGCGCGCGATCTCCTCCAGCGCGACTTCAGAGCAACCGGCCCGAATGAGAAGTGGGTCGCTGACCTGACCTACATCCGCACCTGGAACGGCTTCGTCTACTTGGCGTTCATCCTCGACTGCTTCAGCCGGCGGATCGTCGGCTGGCAGCTTCAGACGCACATGCGTGCCGAGCTTGTGCTCGACGCGCTCGAGATGGCCAACGGCCTCCGCCGTCCTGGCGCCGGCCTGATCGCCCACAGCGATAGGGGCAGTCAGTACACGAGTATCCGCTACACCGATCGGCTCGAGGAGATCGGCACGGCGCCGTCCGTCGGTTCGAAGGGAGACGCCTATGACAATGCGATGGCCGAAGCCTGGGTCGCGACCTTCAAGTCGGAGCTCGTCGACGGACGCCGCTTCCCCAGCTTCGAGCACGCCGAGCACGAGGTCCTGGAGTGGATCGGCTTCTACAACGAAGAGACTGCACGAAGCACTCGGTGACTTGCCGCCCGCCGAGTACGAGATATTAATTACAGAAGAGACAACACCCCAATACTGTCCGCCACCTAACCGAGCCTCCAAGCGACCCAGGGTGGATCACACGTTTCTACCGGGACGAACCGGTCGCTAATGGGTCCATATCGTGCCCCCGCTATGAAAGATTTCCCCGACCGCCTCCATGGTGAAGGGTGCCAAAACCCCGATTCAGCGCTGAATCCGAGTTTTGACACCCTTCAGGAGCAGTTGCCGGGATCCGGCTCGTCGATCCGCCGTGGTGCCCGGTCGCAACGAGCGCGACCGTTACGTACACCAGAGGCTCGCTTTGTTCGTTCCGGAGGTTGTGCACTTCGCCGGCTGGTTCGAACAGGCTCGACTCGGCCGGAATCAGATGCGGTGTACAGGTGGGGTCGTCAGCCAGGTAATTGGTCGCGGTGCAAGACGTGAGGATGAGAAAGCGCGGCTCTCGCGCCTTGACACACGGCGTGCGATGTGCGAATGCTCTCCTGCGGCGGAGCATTCGGCGCCACTCGAGGGGAGGCACGTCATGAAAGTCAGGATCCTCGTCGCGCTCGCACTGATGATTGGGCTGCTACTGCCTGCAGGTGCGTCGGCGGTGTGGGGCGGGGAGCTCGATACGACGCATCCGCAGGTCGGTGCGATGTACTACGACTTCCTCCACACCGGCACCCCGATCATCGACGGGCTCATTTGCTCGGGCTCATACGCAGGTGAGTCCAAGGACGGGCAGCACGACGTTTTCCTGACCGCAGGCCACTGCATGCCGCCTGCGGAACTCAACATTCCCGCCGGGGATATCTACGTCTCGTTCGATTCCAACGCGACGTCGACCGACACGTCGGATCCGGTCGCGAACCCGATCCAGGTTCAGGCCTACTACCAGATGCCGGGATGGGGTCACGATCTTGGCGACTACCACGATCTCGGCATCCTGCTCCTTCCTAAGGACTCCGTTCCCGGCTCCATTGCACCAGTGCAGCTTCCCCCGGCCGGCTATCTCGATTCGCTGAAAGCCGACGGGAGCCTGAACTTCCGCGTGGTCGACATCGTCGGCTACGGCGTGACGCCGGTGTGGGATCCGGCGGGGCCGACGTCGTTCTTCTTCGACGGGAAGCGGCGCGTGGGGACCAGCATCATCACGGGCCTGACGCAGGCCTTCGTGTTCTACCAGCAGAACCCGCAAGGCATCGGCACAGGCTCCGGCGTTTGTTTTGGCGATTCCGGCTCGCCCCAGTTCGACCATGGTTCGCTCCTCGTCCTGTCGGTGACGACCGGGGGGAACGGCCAGTGCAACTCGGTGAACTACAACTATCGGGTCGATACGCCTCAGGCGCGGGAGTTCCTCGGCCAGTTCCTCGTTCTGCCGTAGCCGATTTGCTGGGGGACGCCGCGAGGCGTCCCCCAGAAGTCACCGCAGCGAGCGGCGAAGAGCCTCCACCGCCGCGTCGCCGAAGCGGTCTAGAGCCATCCCGTCGAAAGCAGGTCTTCGTGCTCGACGAGCGCGACGAACTTCAACCGCCCTGTGGGGTGTCAAAAACTCAGCTCTCGCGGCGGGAAACCGCGATTTGCAGGCGGAACGGGAGTTCTGGCACCCCCTGCACGCGTTCAGAATGGATCTGTCTCCAGCCCGTAGGGTTCGCAAATTCAGTCGTGTCGGATTTGCAGGGAATCTTGCTGGAGCTCGACCCCTTCTCCTGACCGGCCGCGGGGCCGGCGGTAGCCGGGCTGTCCCCCACCCGTCTCCACTACCTCAGCCTTGCGAGGCGGAAGGATCGGTCACGACGGCTTTCGCTCGACCCAGGCTTCGGACGTCTGTCCGGCGAGAACTTCGGCCGCAATCCCCGCCGGCGAGTCTCGCCGTCGCCGGGGGAGCTGCCGGCGCTGAGAATCACAGGTGCACGCTTGGAGACCGATCGGGTTCCTGACCGGCGCGATCTGCCAAGTTTGCCCTCACGCCACAGGGGCCAGGTTGAGGATTTCCCTGCAAATCCGCTCCGGCTGAATTTACGAACCCTACGCCTGAGGTGATCCATGGGGTGCGGCGAGCTGACACAGCCGGGCGGCGGTCAGCCGGTTGACCGGACGCTGATGTGCGAGAGCGGTGCCACGCGCGGCAGTTGCGTTCGTCACGAGCGGGTGGGATATTCGAGCAGGGCCGGCGGCTCCGACGAGTCGGAGTAGTCGGCGAGTCTGATCAGCCTCGGGAGAGAGGAGGACGGCCATGTCGACGGCAACTGAAGCGCCGACGATCACCGAAATAGCGGGAGCGTTCTTCGAGGCCTGCGAGACGGGTAAGGGTTGGGAGGTGTGCAGCGCCCATTGCCACCCAAATGCAACCTTCGCGGCGCAGGCCGAACCGCTTGCGGACGTGCAGACGCTGAAGGACTACACGGAGTGGATGAAGGCTCTGCTGGTCTTTATTCCGGACGGACGCTACGAGGTGAAGTCGTTCGCAACGGACACTGAGCGGAACAACGTCTGCGCCTACGGTGTCTTTTCCGGCACCCATAGCAGCGAGGGCGGCCCGGTGGCCCCGACTGGGAAGAGCACGAGCACGGACTACGTCTACGTGATGGATTTCGAGGACGGGAAGATCCGCCACATGACCAAGATCTGGAACGCTGGCCTGGCGATGAAGGATCTGGGTTGGACTGAGTAGCGCTCGGAGTCGCGCCGCCCGGCTCGAACCGCTCGTCGCCGACCCCGGCCCGCCCGCCGCACCTGGCGTGCCGCTAATGGAGGGCGTGCGATCCGGTCAGTGTGAGGCGCCTGGCCAGGCCGAAAGTGGAGCGCACGGCTGCCCGTGCGGCGTGCGGAGCGTCCGGGGGTCAGATGAGTGGGAGCGATGGGACCCGAACCCGCGGGCTACCCCCGTGATCCGCTTACATTCCGAAGCGCTGTCGACGCCCTAGGCAGGAATCGCGCGTGACAGAACCGCATCCAGATCCAGTGTTGATGGGACAGCGGCTAGCTGCCGGTCACACCTTCAGAAAGTCGATGACGGCCGGAGCGACATCTTCGGCGGCGGTGTTCGCGACGTCGTGGCCGTGTCCCGCGAAGCCGATCACGTGAGCGTCCGGCATCGCTGCACCGAGGGCCTCGACAGCCGCGCGACGTCGCTGCTGCGTCGCCGTCCCGTAGATGAGAAGGGTTGGTGCCTCGATCGCACGGTACCGCTCGACGTCGCCCGGGAGCCGGTTGATCTCATGTAACTCTCGCAACCACGCAACGCCGCGCCGGAGGACGACGGGCCAGTCGCGGCGAGCTTGCAGTGCATCGATGGCGTGGGGTTCGAGACGCAAGCCATGGCGCAGAGCGAGGACAACGGCGGCCTCCTCCTCGCCGCGTTCGAGCGCAGCTGTCACTGCCGCCTGATGTTCCGCGGCAATACCTGGCTCTTCGAGCGGCAACGGCGGCTCCACGATAACGAGCTTGTCCATCGGCGATTCGAGCGCAGCACCGAGCGCGCAGATCGCGCCGGACGAATGCGCGAACAGAAGGCGCGGCGGGCCGACCGCATCGACCACGGAAGTGACGTCCTCGTACTCACGGTCGTACGAATAGTCCGGCGAATCGTCGCTGAAGCCCTTACCCCGGCGACCCATCGTGACGCAGCACACCCAAGCGGCCAACCGTTCGACGAGCGGACCGAAGGCGTGCTCGTCGCCGAGACCGCCGGGCACGAGCACAAGCGATGGACCATGGCCGACAGCGCACCAGCGAATCGTCGTCCCGTCCTGCGACATGGTCTCACCCCGCACAGCCTGATCGTAAAGTCGCGGCGCCACGGTCGAACTTCAGCGGCAGCGAAGGGACTTGAGCCCGCGTCTTCCGGCATAAGGACGCTGGCCCACCTACGAGTCTCTGTGCGCCACTCGACCCCCGGTACTCTCCGCGGATCGCGCACTATCTGTTCAACCTCTCCGACGGAGACCGACAACAGGCCACTGTGCTTCTCCAGGCGAAGATGTGGGGGGTCGGTCGCCACGAGCGACATCGCGACGCGCTTGCCCCCGGCGATCTCGCCCTGATCTACCTGCCGGCACCCGAGGCAGAGCTCATCGGTCGCGCCGAGCTCGCGACAGTGGTCCACGATTGGACACGGTCGGAGGCCGAGGCCTATCCCGGCGATTCGCCGAGCGGAGTGTTGCTGTCTCATGTCGAGCAGTGGGACCCCGCTGTGCCAATGGATACCGTCGTGCGGCGGATCGATCCGACAGCATCGAACCCTCGCGTCCAGGCGAACGCCGCGGCCGGCTTCCGAATGGGCGTCGTTCGGATTACCGGTGACGAACACCAGACCGCCCTCGCTCTCGGCCGCGAGGCTCGGGGGAAATAGCCAAAACGGTGGCCCCCTCGCGCGGCTATCTCTTCAGCCGCGGCTCACAGACGCTTGGATCCAGAAACCGTCGCAAGTCGTCATGGCCGCGAAGCGGCCGGACTTGCGACGGCTGAGCGGGAGCGACGGGACGCGAACTGGCGCTTTACGGCCCGAAGTTCATGATGGGCATGTGATGGCACGCGGTGACGGGAAGACAGTGATCACAAGCGACGGGCGTCCGCTGATGTTCGCCGAGTGGGGAGACCCGGAGGGTTTTCCTGTCTTCTCTCTCCATGGCGCTCCTGGCTCGCGGTTCGCCCGGTTCTACGACGAGGGCGCCTACGTGGACGTGGGCGCGCTGGTGATTACGTACGACCGTCCCGGTTACGGCGGCTCCGATCGATACCCCGGCCGCCAGATGGTCGATTGCGCCGCGGACGTTCAAGCGATCGCCGACGAGCTCGGACTCGACCGATTCGCCGTCACCGGCGCTTCGGTCGGAGGCCCGCATAGCCTCGCGGTCGCCGGGCGTCTGCCGGAGCGGGTGACGCGGGCTGCCTGCGCGGTGGGCATCGCACCATTCGACACGCCTGATTTCAATTGGTTCGCGAACATGGATGCGCTCAACGTCCGAGAGATCCAGTGGGCACTCCAGGGCGAGGACGTGCTGGCGCGTGAACTCGAGCGGGAGTCCGTGCACATGCTTCAACAGGTCGCGGCCGATCCTTCGACGCTTTTCGAGGATTGGGAGCTCTCCGAAGCCGATCGCGTGCAGGTGTCGAAGAGCGACAGTCAGGAGGTGAGCCGGCAGACGATCAACGAGGCCTTTCGTCCCGGCGTTTGGGGGTATGTCGATGACACGCTCTGCCTCGTTCGACCGTGGGGCTTCGACGTCAGCGAGATCAGCGTTCCTACGCGTGTGATCTATGGGCTCACGGATGTCCTCGCGCCGCGGCAGCACGGCGAGTGGCTCGCTAGAAATGTGCCGAATGCGCAGGCGATCGTGGACGAGCACGGCGGCCACATGGCGAATCCCGCTGAAATCATCGGGCGCTACCGTTGGCTCCTGGCTTCCGCGTAAGCGTTCCGCGTCAGAGCGCAAACCCGCGAGACACACCTGCGAAACTTGTGGCCCACTGCGAGTTCGCGCCCAGAACTGGGGAAGCAGGGGAGCGACGGGAGTCGAACCCACGACCCCGAATAGACACTCACTCGCCTGAGCTCATGTATCGGTGACGCGGTAAAGCAGGTGGGACTCGGTGAGAGTGAGGGCGACTGGCTGGTCCGAAGTATCGGCGCACGTTTGCGCGTGCGGGGTGCACGGCGAGGCGCCTGAGGTGGAAGTTCAGGTCGGTTCCAGGCGCCGAACCTCGGTGAAGCGGTACGTGACGCGGTCAGGGAAATGTGTCCACATTCCGCCCCCGCTATGAACCTTCTGAAAGACCCCGCTAATCGCGGGGTTTTTCTTTGCGAGAGGGTGGGGGGACGCTATGAACCCGCGACAACTGTGCGGCGGTCCTACGGAGCGGCTAGGAGAGGTTCGTAGTTGCCACGGAAGATCCGCTGCCCCACTAGGCGGAGGCTCGCCTTACGGACAAACGACGGCAGGTTCCGCATGCGGTCGCGCCTATGCGTCTGCGCCTGAACGAACGTAACCCGTGGCCGCCGCCGCGCCTCGAACTCCTCAAGCGGCCGCCCGCCGGCGATCGTCTCCGCGAGAACGAGCGCATCCTCCAGGGCCATCCCGGCGCCCTCCGCCATGTTCGGCGACATCGCATGCGCCGCGTCACCGACCAGCACGATTCGACCTTGCACCCACGGCTCCTGGACGACCTCCTCGATCGGTGAGAAGTACGGCAGCGCTCCGTCCGGCAGGCGCTGTCCGAGGATCGTTGGGACCGGCTCGGCAAAGTCGAGGTACAGCGCGGCCAGCTGGGCCGGATCGCCGCCGGTTGGATCGATCGCGCCGGCGGCGTTGACATCGCCATAGCAGTAGATCTGCCCACCTCCGAGCGGAAGGGTGAGGAACGCCCGTCCTCGACCAATTAGCACACTCCAGTGCGAGATCTCAGGGCAGCCGTCGACAAGGAAGCGCCAGCTCGCCTGCCCCACGAATTTTGCGTCGGCACCGCCGAATACCGCGGAGCGCACCCACGAATGCACGCCGTCCGCACCCACCACGACGTCGTAGATGTCGGTCGAGCGGTCGGCGAAGGCAGCTCGAACGCCGGATCCGTCCTCCTCGAGGGCAGTAACCGTCATGCCACGGCGTGTGGGAATGCCCTCGCGCAGAAGTTCGTGGAGAGCGCGGTGGCTGATGGCTACGCATGGCCCAGTCACCCCCCACACATCGCGTAAGTCGACGTCGAGTAGCACGCGCCCGCGCTGATCCAGGAACAGCTGCCGCTTGATCTCGTGCGCCTGGTCGAGCAGCGGCGCCTGCAAGCCGAGCGAGCTCAGCGCCCGGACCGAGTTCCCGGGCAGGTACATGCCTGTGCCCGGGTGTGACCAGCTTCCCTGCTGCAGCAACGCGCGTGCGGTGGCAAAGCCTGCGATCCCGCCGCCGACGACCAGGACACGCTGTCGGTGGCTGCGCACCGGCGTCGTCACGCCGTCACCGGCGCCGCCTCGCTGGCCGCCAGAACTTCGCACTCGTCGGGAATGCCGTTCAAGGCGTGAGCTCCACGATTCGCGAAGTCGAGCCCGAACCGGCAACGAAGGCACCGGCACACGTGCGTCCTGCTGGCGAGCGCCACGGTTAATCGACGGCTGCCATCGTCCCTTCGGCGGACCGGGACGGGAAGGGCAACGATCTGATAGGCCGAGGCCGATCGAGAGGCTCGAAATGTCTAGGTTCGTCGAACTCGGTCATCTGCAAAAGGACGGAGAGGAGACGTCCGCCCGCTTCGCGGATCACCTGGGTCAGCTTCCGCTGGCTTCGGTCGCAGGCCTGTGGGGGATCGTCATCGACGCTCCCGTGCCGCCACGCGCGATTGCCGCCCCAGCCGGTGGTGCGGTCGAGGACAAAGCGGTGCTGATCCGAACCGGGTGGGATAGTCGCTGGGGCACGCAGAGGGCGAACGAGGTTCGTCTCGCACGTGCGCAACTGAAGCGAGAGGTCGCCGGCCGGCCGGATCGCGCTTGCACGGGTGCTCGCCGACCCGCCGAGCTGCGCGCAGACGACGAAGGTGCGTGAGTTGCTGCTGGTCGTACCTCGGATCGGTCCCGCCCGGGCCGATCGCGCGCTCGCCCGCTGCCGGATCGCCTACGCCAAGACGGTCGGCGGCCTGAGCGACCCGTCAACGGGCCGAACTGGTCGCGCTGCTCGGCCGCTGACCGCTGCCGGATCGCGCCGTCTTCCCCCTGAATAGGGTGGATTGCAGGCGAAACCGACTTTCGGCACCCAGAGGCAAACATAAGTACTAAGACCGACGCGCAGCAGTGCTTGTGCATCGCTAAAGCCAAGAAGGACGAACTGCTCATGCCGCCAGCGCCGCACCTGCGCATCTTCGATCGCGAGGGAAGGCCGTCTTCGGCTGCGACTCGCTCCATCATCTCCGTGTAGAGGCCTTGGCCGATCTAAAGTTGCGCCGCGCTTCGTGAGGCCGGACAGTTTGAAAGGACCTTTAGGACGCGAGGCCGAATCAGCCGATCCGGCGCCGTGGGCGAGTCTGTGTAGCGCAGGCGCGAGTGGCCGCGGTCGCTGGCGTCGGTCGCGGCCTGTGAAGGCAACTCCGGCGCGACGAAGAAGAGCTCCCCGTGCACTCCGTCCTCGAGGGTTGCGGAGCCCGCGGAATCGCCGCGATTGGGACGCTCAACGAGGGTGCGCTGCATGCTGAGCTCAAGGACTGGTATCGCCGCCGCGGCGATCGCGTCGAGCAGCTCGTCGACGGTTTCGTCGTCGACCTGGTCCGCGGCGAGCTGCTGGTCGAGATCCAGACCGGCAGCTTCGCCCCACTCCGCCGCAAGCTGGAGCAGCTCACGCGGCGCCATCGCGTGCGCCTCGTTGCACCGGTCCCGCTCATCCGCAGGATCGTCAAGCTGAGCGACCAGGGCGAACTGCTCTCGGCCCGACGCTCGCCGCGGCGGGGACGCGTCGAGGACATCTTCAACCGGCTCGTCAGCATTCCCGCGCTCCTCTGCCACCCGCAGTTCGAGCTCGAGTTGCTCCTCACCCACCAAGACGAGCTGCGCGTCTACCGCCACGGCAGGGCGTTCCGGCGCCGCGGCTGGGTCGTGCTCGGGCGCCGACTCGTCTCGGTCGAGGATCGCGTCCGCCTCACCTGCCCAGATGATGCAGCCCGCCTGCTTCCGCGGAGCTTGCCCGCGCTCTTCGACACGGCCCAGCTCGCCGACGCCGCCGCGATCGAACGCCGGCTCGCCCAACAGATGACCTACTGCCTCAGAGCGATGGGCGTTCTACACACGGCCGGAAAGCGCGGCAACGCAATCGTCTACCGACTGGCCTCGACCCCCGAACCTGGCTCGGCGCGCGCGCGCGTGAACAGGTAAACCAGCGCAACCGCCAGGCGCGGCCTACCGAACCGGCATTTTGAAACCCCTCACGCATCGGGCATTCGCACTCCGTCCGCCCGAACAGGCAGACGGAAACTCGACACCCTGCGAGCGCCGCCTCTTGCCCAACTCACGCGCACCGACCTCCTCGGCGGCCTCATCCACGAGTACGAACACGGGGCCTGACCGGCGATCAACCTCCGTACACCTCGACGGCAGCTTTTCGCAGCACGGCCCTCTTCGATACGCCCTATTGTTGTTTCACGCGCGCGCGCGAATACCAGATCTGTCGGGCCAAAGTCAAACGCACCTTTGCTGGAGCCTAGCCATCGCCAGCACGGCAACGATGGAGCCCGACGCCCTTTGACCCGGTGCGACTCTGTGCAAACTGCGGGCGTGACGAGGCGGTTGGTCGATGCGACTTTCAAGTTCGCTACTGGCGACCGTTTCCAGCTTCGGGAACAGCGTGTGTCCCAATTAATCGGTTCGCCCCTCGGATCGAGTATTTGGGATCCACAGCTCGTGTTGTCAAATCTGCCCCGCTATTAGACGGAATTCTCGGCACCGACACGCTACGCGGAGACGCCCAACAGTGCTCTCATCGTCAAAGGGACTGGAGCAAAACACAAGAGTTGGGCCTCGCGAGCGTCACACAGGTGTGCCTGATTGAACGGTCAGTCACGCGACGGAGAAATGCGGTGCAGCAGTGGACGACCTTCACACCCGACGGCCGTCGGCTCGCGGTGAGTCGTCACGGCGACGTCTGGACGGTCGTCTGCGGCGATAGCGATGAGGCGCGAAGCGAGTTCCTTGATATCGCGCTGATCGAGGCGATTCGTCGGCAAGCGGACGTCGCCAGCCACTCGATGAAGATCGACTACGCGACCTGGACGCGTGCGCTCGCCGATCGGCTCGAGCGCGAGTCCGAGCAAATCGAGAAGGGGCGACCGAACAACCCGCCTGCTTGAGCGCCTGCTCGAACGTGTACGTCTTGCCCGTGCCGGGGCCTGCGACGACGAGCTTCTTCTGGGCGCGGGAATCCACGATCGAGGCAGTCGCAGCCGCCCGCGCCTGCGCGAGTTGATCGTCTCGGTGAGCGGCATCCTCCATCCGAGCGCTGTCAGGACTGCCTGACGGAGGCTGTTACGCGAGACGTTTCCAAGATCGTTTCCAGCTCGCCGTTTCGTCGCCGTAATACGACAGTGCTACGACACCAGAGAACGCGGTTTGCGGCCAGTTCCTTAGACCGGAGCGAGGGGACTCGAACCCACGCTTTACCCCCATCGAGATCCGGAAGTGGAGAGCTCGAAGCGGATGACCTAGTCGATCCGTCTTGAGTCCGATAACGCGCTCGCCGAGTCGTTCGTCGACAGCTTCAAGACCGAGTTGCTCGCAGACCGCGTCTGGCGGACGCGCTCGCAGCTCGAGCTCGCCCTCGTCGAGTACATCGGGCTGGTACAACACCGCCCGCCTCCACCAGAGCCTCGCCGACATCCCGCCGGTCGAGTACGAGCAACAGCACGCGCTTCGAGAAGCGATTAACGCCTCGTTGGAGCGACGGTGTGAACCACCAAACCCGGTCCCCGTCAAAGCCGGTCCGGCTCAGAGAGAGGACAAGAGCAACGAAGCGAAAGCGCTCTCGGCTTGCCGTTGCGGTGTGGGCAGTGACGTCTAGGGCGCGAGGCTTAGGTTGCTCCGTGCAGGCCATCCCCGCCCGCGCTGGTCCCTTCCGTCGACCGTTGGGCTGTCGAATAGGAACCCAGCCAACCACTTCGTGACGCTACCCGCGTTCGCCTCTCTCGACGAACTCAACGACAGTACCCGACGGCTCCCAGCAGTACGCGCGGCGATCGCCGTCGAAGGGCGTCAACCCCTCGAGCAGGCGCCCGCCGAGATCCGCAACGGCAGCAACCGCGGCCTCCAGGTCATCGACGACGAAGGAGAGGTGACCGAATCCAGGGCGGGTCGGTCCATAGTCCTCGCGGCCCGGCGGAATGTCTCTAAACGCGATCAGTTCGAGGACGTGACCCGAGATCGGCGAACAGAGCTGAGCCAGTGAACGCTCCGGTCCTCGGCGGCTTTCATGGGGTGAAACCGGGTCGAGAGCTTCTGGCACATGCAGGTAATCGATCACGTTCCGAGTCTCATTTCTCGACTTCGAAAGGAAGCAATGAACATGTTGCTTTCAGCCCGACGTGTCATCGGTCAGGCATCCGCGGTAACCGCTGTTGCTGCACCGCTGCTGTGGCTGGTTGTCTCTGGTGCTCCGCCGACCGCGCGAGCGGAGTTCGTTGGCAATTACGAACCGCTGAAGCGTCCGCTCACAGAACCGGGGGTGTATCTCGATCCAGCCTTGGACAGTACTGGCTCGCCTGACATTACTGCGGCGGCGGTGGGAATCGACGCTGACCGTCAGCTGACCGTGAAGGTGTCGATCGCGAACCGCGTCGATGGTCTTCTCAGATCGGATCTGCTTGTCGTTGGTCTGGACGTCGATCGCGACAAGAGGACGGGTGGCCCGTTGGGCATGGACTACGCCCTCTCCGCGACGAGTACGACTGCCGATCTCGGCGTGTGGAACTGCTTTTTCTCGACTGGATGTGGGTACGTCTCGATGGCCGAAGGGGCATCCGCGTCGGGCTCCGGCGACTCGATCTCGATCTCGACGGCGCTCGACCGACTGGGACTGCTCGCCGACTTACGCCGGCCACGGTTTCGTTTCGTCGTCATCGCGATCGCAAACACAGACCAACCAGAGGACAGCTGGGCCTGCGATGTCGCCGGCCCCTGGGTCGCTTCGGTGCGTGAATCCGGCGATGGGACGGCCGACGGGTCACTCCATCCGCTGTCGCCGCGAGTAAGTGTTGAGGTCCATGGTGGTCCTTGAGACCATCGTGGTGTGCAGCTACCTCCGGTGGTGATGAAACCGGATGATGGACTTCCGGAACAGAGATTGATGGAGCCAGCTCCGTCCGATGTGGAGTGTCTGGCGCTCTCACTGAGTGAGCCGCAGGTGTTCGAGTTGATCTTCGAGCGGCATTTTGGTGCTGTGCACCGTTATCTCCACCGGCGCGCCGGGCGTGATGTCGCTGACGATCTTGCCGCGGAGACGTTCGCGCTCGCCTTCGAACGCCGCGCGAGCTGCCGTGCCAGCGACAGCATGCTTCCGTGGCTGTATGGGATCGCAACCAACCTGCTTCGTCGCTGCTGGCGGGCCGAACGCACACAACTGCGCGCCTACGGTCGCGGCGGGGTCGTCCCTGCGGTCGACAATACGGTAGTGGCGGCCCCACGACTCGAGGGCGCGAACCTTCACGCCCGGCTCGCCGAAGCACTCGAGGCGATCCCCCGGCGTCAGCGAGACGCTCTGCTCCTCTACGCGCTCGCCGACCTCAGCTACGAGGAAATCGCGTTCGCGCTTGACGTCCCGTTAGGAACGGTGCGCACCTGGGTCCACCGAGCCCGCAAGGTCGCGCAACGCGTGCTCGCGGCTCAAACGGAAGGGCGCGTTCAACTCGCCACCTCAGGAGACGATCTCCATGGATGACCTAGATCTCCTCCGCGAACACCTTCCCGAGACCGCTGGCCCAAGCGACGACGCGAAGCGACGGGCGTCCGCACGGCTCGCACAAGCGATAGCCGGCGAAGCACGGCGAACGACTGCCCGCGACGACTACCAGACGCCGATCACACGTCTCCTGCGACTGATCCGGAGGCGCCCGCGGCGAAGCGCTCTTGCTTTCGCGACGCTTGTTGCGGCTGCCGCCGCCGCCCTCTTCGTAAGTCCTCCCGCGAAAAACTCTCGCGGCTTTTTAGCGAGAGCGGAGGCCGCACTCTCGCATGTTTGGATCCTGCATATGAAGATGCAGACGACGTCGACTTGGACGAGGGCGGGCTGCACGGTCACATACAGTCAGGCCGAGGTCTGGGTCGACGAAACGCCGCCGAACACCTACCGCGTCCTCCTGAACGATCTCCCTCCGGAGACAGTCAAAGCCGATCCGCGCACGCGCGCATGCTTCAGCGGAAGAGCATCGGAGATAGGCGGCTCGTACGACTCGCCACTGACGCTGCGCTTTGTCTCGCCGAACAGGCTGAGCCCGTACGCGATCCAGTTTCGTTTCCCCCTGAACCCCGTGGCGGATCTTCGCGAGGCGATCAGAGCAGGAAGAGCGCACGATGAAGGCAAGACGGAGCTCGACGGGCGCACAGTCGAACGCATCCGCATCGATCCCTTCTGTCCATCTCGGTTCACCAGCTGCCCGCGTGACCTGTACGCGTACGTCGACCCGGAGACCTTCTACCCAGTCCAATTCGTTGTCACCACCTCCCTAGTCGAAATCGTGGGCGGCCCAACAGGCTCCTCATACGCTCATGTCGGAGTCCGCGACGTCACCCGCTTCCCCACGTTCGAGTACCTGCCCGGAACCGCCGCCAACCTCGCTCTCACCGACATCCGGACACAACACCCAAACGCGACCAGTCCGTGAGACTTGCAGCAGAGGAGCACCCGCGTACGCGACGCGCCGGTCCTGAGTGCTGTCGGCGCGGCTAGTCCAAATCAGTCGTGCGCCTACGGCGCTTTCGTGCCCTTGCCTTGAGCGGCCCCGGCCGGCCCTTATCCCTCATCAACCAGTCGAAGTCCTCCCATCGCCGTGAGAACGTCCGCCTGAAGCCAGCAGGCGTCCAGTCAACACCGCCCTGACTGATATCTAGCCAACCGAGAAGCTCGCCTTCGGCCCGTACCTCGATCTCGAGATCCTGCTTCCGGATCGCTACAGGTCCTGGAACCAGCCCTCGGATCTCGTGACGGCGCCTAGCCATTGCGGCGCTGAGTTCAAGTCACCCACCACTTCTCCTCCTCTTGCTAAGGCAAACGGCGCGACTTCCTCTGCGGTCAGGTCAGGATCGTCCGGCGGAACCTGAATGGGGATCAGGTTTACCGATGTCGCCGAGCGTGACCGTCAGCTGAAACGAGCCGTCGCCGGCGAGTGAGGCGCGGGCGTCGAACTCGCGGTCAAAGTCCTCCTCGGACACGCGCTCAGGCGCGTAGGGTGCGTAATTTCGGTCACGGTCGATTTGCAGGGAGATTCTGCTTTCGCGGCAGACACCCTTGGGCCACAGGTCCGGCGCGTGAGACGAGGTCCCCCAGCCAGAGCGCCGCCTTCTCAAGTGCCGTTGACGCCCGTGGGAGCACAAACTCGGCCGCATACCGAATCCGGTCGCTTTGCTGGAAGATCGAATAGGTGCACCCACGCGCCGAATCGAATTTACGGCACGCACACGCTCGATGCTAGGTTCGCCGGATCGTCGTGCGCTGCACAAAGAAGATGCTCGATCTACTCGGCGGCCGTTCAATCACGCTCAGCAAACTCCCGCCGACCGAAGACGACTGGTATCTGAACCTGCTCTGGATGACCGACAGAGGTGCATCCTGCTCACCCACGCCGGCACGTTGTTCTCCGTCTTCCGCCAAGACCGCGAGCCGCAGCACGCTCGGCTTCATGCCGTCGCACGCTTCGCAACCGCGGCGAATATGGGCAGGCGTTCGCAGCGCGGACCTCCGCCCGCTCGGCGTCTACCTCGTCGCGGCCATCGAAATCGAGCTCCGCGCGGAGAGTCTGCCTACCGACACGTTCTCCGAGCTTGAGCCCGAGAGTGTTCGGCGGAGCCCGTGGTTGAGGGCGTCGATGTCGCATCGGCCAAGACCGGCCGCGTCAGCGATGAGGTATCGAAGCTCGAAGGCCATTTCGTTCATGTCCGCCCGATCGAACTCGTCGCCCGCCGGCTCACCTCACGCGCCTGACCGCAATCACTTCGAGACGTGTCCCCCGCGGGCCGCCTGTAAGCAAGGCTCCGTCGCGGCCCACAGCTGCCGAAACTCGACCGCCCCAGTTTGCGAACCCTACGCGCACGAAAAGTGGTCGATTTGCAGGGGAAGGACCGACAATGCGCCGAAGAGGCGGCTCTTTGTGCGCGAGAGCGAGCCGTTTCGCCTGCGCCACCCAAAGTGCTCTTTGTGCGCCGATCCCGCCTCCAAAGCCTTTTTCGTCCGTGCCCCCGGAGTCAAGAGCGGACCGTGTCATAGGAGCCGCGGTGGGCGCCAGCGTTCCCGGCGCCCACCATTTCGGCAATTAGTCGACAGCTCTGACATGGAGCAAAAGGTCAAGGGGTGAGGCTCGGTTGATTGGTTGTCCTCTCGGCCTGGAGCAGCGGAGCGCCCGGAGCAGCGACGGTGGATCAGACTGACATTCGCCGGTCGGGACGGCATGACTGGTAACCGTCGGGAGCTGCCTCGGTCTAGGGTC
>JBKPGW010000075.1:0-16919 GCA_046729555.1 Actinomycetota bacterium
AGGCCCCGGCCCGCGAGCATCTGCGCCAGCAAGCCCCCGGTCGAGTGCCCCATTACCGCTGGTTTCTTGTCCAAGGCATTGATGACCTCGGTGGTGTGATCGGCGACCTGCTTCAAGGTCTTCTTGGCGAGGACTTCCGGCTCTGCCCGGGCCCCTTCAACCGTTTGCGGATCGTCTGGCCAGTCCGGCGTCAGCGGCGCGTAGCCGGCCTGCTTGAAGAAGTCCGCCCAGTTGTCCCAGCTACTCGGCAGCAGCCAGAGACCGTGGATGAAGACGACCGGCGTGTTGCCGGAGGCGTTGGCCGCCTCGATCTCCCGGTTCTCCCGCTCGGAAATTGACGCCATGACGAACTCCCTTCCGGTCGGGTGAAAGTCAACCCGACCCTATCGAACTGATCATCCGAGAAGCGTGTTGCCCCGGTTGTCAGCCGTTGCCGTGACGGATCCTGTCGCGCACCTCCGCGTAGCGAAGCACCTCATATGTGATCAGCGCGCAGCTGGTCGCCGCGACGAGCGCGAGCGATAGTAGAGCGGGTAGTGCAGTCGCCAGCGGAATGAGCAGCGTCAGTCCCGATGCGGGCGACAAGTCTCGGGTTGTTGAAAGACCCTACGTTGCGACGTTTGAACGCGCTCAGCGCGAGAAGGTAGAGAGCAACTCCGCCGCAGAGCGCGACGGCCGCCGCCACCGTAAGCCCCAGCGCGACTGCAACTAAGACCCCCGCGTGCACGCCGACACTTGCGCCCACTTCCAGCACGACGATCGACTCGCCCAGCGCGATGATGATGATCAACCCGTGCCGCTCCGCGAAATGAGCCAGCTCGACGTGCCAGCCCTCGGTGCTGCCCAGCATCAGTCCGCCGTAATCGATCAGCAGCGCGACGACCCGACAGAGCGCCCGTCCAGTCCCTGAAACACTCCCGCAAGGACGAGGAGACCGGCGGCCGGCAAGATCGTACGGGCAAGCATCCGGAAGTGACTTTGGGGGGTCACGAGAAGCTCTTGACATCCCCTCAGCCGCGCAAGAGACTCGCTTGTGGCGGTCATGTAACCAGGCATGACCGCGGCGAAGCCCCCGGGGGAGGGAGGACCGCCCTGCAGTGTGGACCGACATTCAGCAGAGGCGCTTTCCGGGTCAATCCGAGCAAAGGAGGAGGCCATGCGGAGGCTACTGGCGGCGACGTTGTTCACGGCTGCGCTTGCGATCGTCATCGCCGCGCTGACCGCACCCGCGTCGGCTGCGCCGACTGCGGGTCAGTACATCGTCGTCCTAAGGAATGGCACAAGCGTCCAGGCGGAGGCTCGGCGCGCGACCCAGCTCGGCGCTGATGTTTTCGAGCAGTACAGCCACGCCCTCGACGGGTTGGCGATCAAGGCTTCCCCAGCGGTGCTCGCGCTCATCCAGGCCGACCCAGCCGTGCTCTTCGTCTCACCGAACCTGCCTGCGACCTTGGACGCCCAGACCCTGCCAACAGGAGTCGATCGGATCGACGGGGATCAATCGAGCACGCTCTCTGGGGATGGTCGCGGCTCCGTACCGATCAATGTCGCCGTAATCGATACGGGTATCGACATCACTCACCCCGACCTGAACGTCGTCGGCGGCAAGAACTGCGGCGCTGGCGCTGACGCGAGCTTCGACGACCACTACGGCCACGGCACGCACGTGGCAGGAATCATCGGCGCGAAGGACAACAGCGAGGGCGTCGTCGGCGTCGCCCCAGGCGCGCGTCTCTGGGCCGTGCGGGTCACCAGTGCGATTGGCCAGGGGTCTACCGCCACCGCGCTCTGCGGGGTCGACTTCGTGACGAGCACTCGCACTGACTCGGACTCGACAAACGACATCGCCGTCGCAAACATGAGCCTCAGCTTCTTCGGTCCCAAAATTGGCGACGACGGCAACTGCGGCCTCACGAATCACGACGTGCTCCATCTCGCGATCTGCGCCTCTGTCGCGGCCGGCGTGACCTACGCTGTCGCCGCCGGCAACTCGAGAAGCGACTTCCAAAACGCCATCCCCGCCAGCTACAGCGAGGTCTTGACAGTGACTGCGATGGCCGACTTCAACGGCCAGCCAGGGGGTGGAGCCTCACCCACCTGTCGCTCCGACGTCGACGACACATACGCGGACTTCAGCAGCTTCGCGACGCGCGCTTCTGACCAGGCGCACACGATCGCCGCGCCCGGAGTGTGCATCCTTTCATCGGCTGCCCCAAATTCGCTGATCTGGGGCGGGGCGAATGCCCCCCTCTACGGCGTTCTTTCCGGTACCAGCATGGCGACACCACACGTCACCGGGACTGTGGCCCTCTGCATCTTCTCGGGAGGCTGTGCCGGACTTACGCCTGCACAAATCACTCAGAAGCTCCGGAGCGATGCTGCCGCCTACAACATGACTCACCTCGATTACGGCTTCCTTGGCGACCCGCTCCGCCCTGTAGCCGGGCAGTACTACGGTTTCCTCGTTCGGGCGGGGCTGTACTAGTTGCTGCCGACGGAATTGGGGAGGGCAGCGCCTCGGATCTTGCTCTCCCTCCCCGTTGGCTGGGACGGCTACCTCTACTCGTGGACGTTCTCGGTGCACGATTTCGAGCCGATCACCGGCCGGATCCACCAGCCACCGCCGTCACATCAGACGTTCCAGGGTCGTGGGTCGATCACGCTGCATCCCTCCGGGCTGCCGCACGGTCCGCAGCAGGGTTTGGCGGAGAAGTCGATCGGCATGCATGAGACGCATCAGTTGGCCGTGATGTGCGACACGTTCCATCCGCGGAAGCTGTCGTGGTTCGCGAAGGAGTTGGACGACGGCAAGTACGCCTACTCGTGGTACGAGGCGGCCCAGGAAGGCGCGGTCGCAGAAGAAGCGGCCGTCGACGGCGACGCGAGCGGCGCCGGCCTTACTTCGCACCTGTAGCCCGCCTTCAGACCTGTGGCGTGTTGCTGACCGTCGGTGGCGTCGCCTGGTTCAGTGGCGGGTCGTCGGAGGTGCGCGTGCTACGCGAGCTCGCGGCCGATCCGGAGCGTCCGTGCCGACGACCAGCCGCCGTCGCAGTGTATGACTTGGCCAGTCATCCAGCCTCCGGCCGGCGAGCAGAGAAAGGCCACGAGCGCCGCCGAGTCTTCGGGGCGGCCAAGACGACCGAGCGGCATCTCCACTTCGATCCGCTCACGTAGCTCGGGCGAGAGCCAGCCCGTATCCGTCGGGCCCGGGTCGACCGCATTGACGGTGATTCCGCGCGGCGCCAATTCTGCGGCGGCCGAGACGGTGATCCACTCGAGCGCGCCCTTGCTCGCCGCGTAGGCGAGCTCCCCGGCAAGAGGGAGTCCGCTGGTGTAGTTCACGATTCGGCCTGCACCGGGCTTGCCTCGGAAGCGACCTGCGAACTCGGCCGAAAGGAGCGCCGTGCCGCGGGCGTTCACCGCCCAGTGGCGCTCGATCTGCTCGGGCGTTGCCTCAAGGAGGCCGCCGCTCTCGGAATGGGCGTGAACGTTCACTAGCGCCGTCAGCGCTCCAACCGCCCCTTCGGCCGCGTCCAGGATACGTGCGGGTGCCCCTGGGTCAGCGAGGTCGTCTTCGTACCAGGCCGCGCCGAGTTCCGCGGCGAGTTCAGGCTCTGAGCTCCACCCCTCGCGGGCATCGTGAGGTGGGTAGCCGGTGAGCGCGAGCGCCCACCCGTCGCGCGCAAGCGCACGTGCGACCGCCGCTGCGATTCCGGCCTTCCGAGAGGCGCCGGTGACCAAGGCGGCGGCCATCCGCCCCAGCGTAAACGCTTCCTCGCGATACCTCGAACGCCCGGTAAATGGAACGAAGGCGCCGCAGAAGACGCGAAAGGCGGTACGCACGGCCCGGTACCGCCTGGCCGCCGTTCCGAAACCGCGCGGTTGGTGGTTTCGCCTTTCGGTCAGGTGTGCCACTAGTGGGGCCGGGGAAAATCGACTTCGCGGTCGAGCCCGATCTGCAGGAGAAAGGAGAAACGATGCGGCTTAGAACGCTGCTTGTTGCCACTGGGGGCGCCCTCGCCCTCGCTCCGGTGTCGCTCGCCGGTGCTCCCGGCGCGCCCGAGAACCCGCCGACCGGAATCTCACCAAGCGATTTCGCGACGCAGTACTCCGGTTGCCTCGGACCCCTTCGTAGCGCGATTGCGCAGGGGCAGTTCGCGGGCGTCGGCCCGTTCGGGGAGCACTTCAGCGGGCAGGTCGATCCGGGCTCACACCAGGGCACCGTCGGTGAGGAGGAGTTCCTCGAGACGGTGATCGGGATCCCGGCCGATCAGCTGCGGGCGTTCTGCGCCCAGTTCGCCACGCACTGAAAGCGGGGCCACGCCCGGCACGGGACGAACGCAGGCAAACGTGGGCGCCAAAAGGTGACAGCAACGCATTCGTGAAGCGAACAGGGCAGCCGAGGTGGCTGCCCTGTTGCGGTTCGATGCGTCTAGCGCCCTAGCGAACGTGGAAGAGCGTCCGGCCCGCGTCCACGCCTGGTGCGGGCGCCGGCACGTCGTAGTACGTCTTGTACCCCTTCGTCGTCGCGATCCCCTCGAAGATCCCGGGGGGCGCCCCAGGGCCGTGACAACCAACAGTCAGAACCCCGCTGCTCCCGTCCGAGAACGCGATCTTGAGCACTGCTGTGCCGTTCGTCCGAGTTCCCTCGTCGATGTTGTCGACGAAGCCCACATCGGTCTGGTCATTGGCGCGCTGCCAGCTGACCAGCGCCGTCACTTCATAGGTGCCGCTCCCGCCGGAGGACGCGCTCCACGTCCCTCCACCGTCGACCCCGCCGGACCCACCTCCGCTTGCCGGCGCGACGAAGTGACCGGATCCTGTGAGCGTGATCGTGTCACCATCGGGAGCCATCGCAGAAGCGTGACCGCCGGGATTAATGGGCGCCGGGGGTATCCCGGTCGTGCTGATGATGTCCCAGCGAACGTGCTTTGCCCCGTCCGAGGACGCGGCTGAGGCAAAGGTCGTCAGGAGCATCAGGGCGGCAGCGAGCGCCACGACTGCGCCGAGCCCCCAGAACCGTGCGCTGCGTCGCATGTTGCCTCCTTCCCTCGTGCTCATTCCCTAGTGGATGCTGATCTGACCGTTCAGGACGTGCTCGACCGGCAGGTCGAAGAACATCGGCGTGAGCAGCGTCAGGTGTAACGTCCCGACCCCGGGGCCGCCCGCCGTCACTTCGACGTGGAAGGTGGCCGCGGACTTGTCGAAGACGCCCGGTGCCAGGAACGTGCCGGCCCCGTCGAAACTCGCGCTGCTCGCTCCAACGGTTGCGTGCGTCACCTGACCGCGCACGGCCATCAGTGTGAAGCCGGGAAATTGCGACGACCCCGCCATCAGGCAGTTGAAGTGCCCCTGGACGGAACCATCGGCCGACCGCGTCACGTTGAACCCGAACTGCGAAAACGTACGGCCCTCGGCTGTGCCTCTTCCACCGCCGTTGACGACCGCTGGTCCTGCCGCCGAAGCGACAGGAACGAGCGCGCAGGCCGCTCCCAACACGGCGAGCGCACCGCAGATTCGCTTCATGCTCTCCCCCCTTCTCCCGCAGTGACCAACTACTACCCACTTTCTGGGCTTGCGACTCCTACGACTTAGCCTCCTTCCCAGTAATCCCAGCCCGCTCCCACGCAAGGCGAGCAGCGATCCGGCCGGTGGCTCGAGCGTCGAGATCTCCTTGCTCGAGGTGGATGCCGCCGTAGCGCCGCGAGATGCCCGCCTCATTGGCCGCGTCTGAGAACGTCGACCAGGAGAGCGTGACGTCGCTGCTCGGGACTGCTCCCGGCTCGACCCTCGAGCTGCCGGCGGCGAGCGTCACGGCGGCGCCGAAGCGGTCGCTGTGTGTGAAGCGTTTGAGGATCTCCGCACCGGCGGCGCTGAAGTTGCTGTGTCCGGACGAGTACTCGGGGAACGGCGGCGTCGGAAACGTCGTCGGCTGGTAGGGAAACCAGGTCGCGCCGTCGATCAGTTTCGTGCCCTGGTAACGGACCGCCCCAGGCGCGCACCATCTGGCCGCGGAAGAGTGTCCGAATCGCCGTGATGGGGCGAACGGAGTTGAACGCACGCTTGTTGTCCCACGCGCAACAGCCGGCGTCGGAGACCGCGTTCGTGAGCGCGAAGAAGAGCTTCACGTCTCGCTCGAGGCCGTGCTCGTGGTCTCCGTGGTGGTCGCGGCGTGATACGAACTGCGCGAACAGATTCCAATGTCCAGGCGGGAGCTCCGAGCGAGGTCCATCCGCCCAGTACTCGGCGATCATCTTCTGCTCCTCCGTCAGCGCGGCACTGAGATCGATCAGGGCCTCAGCCTGCGCAAGGTATTCGGGCGATCCGTGTTTCGCGGGGCCGGTGGCGGAGCGCAGCGATCCTGGACTGACAGCGAACGTCGTCACGTGCTGCCACTGCGCGCCGACGAAGCCCGGGGTCACGACGGTTCCGCCGTCGTCGACGTAGCGCAGCGGCTGCCAGGCATTCGGGTCGTGAACGGTCGTCGGGTCGAAGGGCACTCGAATGTCCATCGGGTCGTTCGCCGGCACGTAGCCGGTGTAATCGGAGTAGAGAACGCCGGCGCCGCCGCCGCGCTCGTCGCCGAGCTGGTTCGCCCCGTCCCTGTGGTGGAAGTCGAGCACCGCCTGAGCAGCGACGTTGCCCATTCCGGTCGGCGTCGTCGTATCGGTCGAATGGTCGGCGGCGTTGTAGCCCAGGCTCAGCATCAGCGGATCGAAGACCGACGAGACGCTGCCCGGGAAGAGGTCGACCGCCGCCCGGTACGCGGCGAAGCTGATCGCGTGTGCTGCGTTGGCCGCAGTGCGCTCCCGGGCCGGCCGGCCGCAGCGAACTACCTCGGCGTGTGCCAACCGCCTTGTCGTCGTATGCCGCCCAGGCGTCGTAGAAGCACGTGTGGGCGACCGCGAGCGCGCGCGCCACCATCGGCGGGCCGAGCTTCGAGTTGCGCACGCCTTTCAGGAACGCCTCGTTCCACTGCAGCACGACGCTGCCTCCCGGATGGACGCCTCGCGCGCTCGACGCAAGCTTGGGAAACGCGAGCGAGGCAGCACCCGCACCGGCGGCGACCAGAAGCTGTCGTCGCGAGAGCGACGCTGAGGGGCCACGGGGTGCCGAGAAGACGGAGCTACCCGGCACGCCCGTGACCCGAGACGGTGTTACGGCGTCATTACGAACAGGTTGTCCCCCGTGACATGCTTGTTGAAGTTGATCCCGCGAGCGTTCGCCTTGACCCCCTCGCTCGTCCCCGGCGGCGCCTGGCCGCCCGGGTCGTGGATCTGGCAGTTGACCTCGTACAGTCCGTCCACCTGCTCGCCGGTTGACGACGACGTGGCCTGGAACTCGAAGATCACGCGACCGCCGCAGAGGTCCGGCGGAAGCGAAATCGGACCATCTGGCGTCGTTACCTCGCCGCAGCCGTAGAACTGGAACGCGACGAGCCGAGTCAGCGTGAAGCTCCCGCTGTCCAGCACCGTCGAGCCGGCCATGACCGAATAAGTCCCGCCGCCGCTCGCCGTCTTGGTCGCGACGTCGAACGAGCCCGCCAGCTCGCTCTCCAGCACCAACCCGTTGCTTGCCGCAGTGGTCGTCGGCTCGACGAAGACGTCGAACGTCGACTTCGACGTGGCCGATTCGGCGCTTCCTGCAGCGACGGCCGCAACGGAGACCAGGAACGCAAGCAGAATCGCGATGCGTCTCATCTCTCCCCTCCCTTGACAGAAAGCGAGTTCAGCCTATTCCTCCCTCCGTCCTCACGCCTACAAACTCGCGATTTCACGAGATTTCCCACTTCGAAGCGACCCTCGTACACTCCAGACATGCCCGCATGTCCTGAATGCGGGGAGGAGAACCCGGAGCGGTCCCGGTTCTGTTCCGCCTGCGGCGGCCTGCTGAGCATTCAGTTGCCGGAGCGCGACCTGATGATCCGAAAGGTCGTGACGATTCTCTTTGCCGATCTCGCGGACTCCACGGCGCTGGCTGAGCGACACGATCCGGAGCCGCTGCGTCACGTGATCGGAGGCTATTTCGACGAGATGCAGCGGGTGCTCGAGCGCCACGGCGGAACGGTGGAGAAGTTCGTGGGCGACGCAATCATGAGCGTGTTCGGCCACCCGATCGTGTGCGAGGACGATGCGGTCCGCGCGGTTCGTGCGGCCGCTGAGATGCAAGTCGCCCTCGCCGCGCTCAACGAGCAGCTCCAGCGCAAGTTTGGGATGCGGCTCGAGACGCGAACGGGGATCAACACCGGCGAGGTGGTGGCCGGCGATCCGGCCTTTGGGCATGCGTTCGTGACCGGCGACACCGTGAACACTGCGAAGCGCCTCGAGGAGGCGGCCCAACACGGCGAGATCCTCCTCGGAGAGGACACGCTCCGTCTCGTGCGCGATGCCGTGCGCGTCGAACGGATCGAGCCGCTCACCCTCAAGGGCAAGAGACTTCCGGTGCCCGCCTTCCGGCTCCTCGACGTACGCATGGAAGCTCCCGGGATCGTGCGGCGACTCGACTCGCCGATCGTCGGGCGCGACCACGAGCTGGACAGACTTCGCGCGCTGTTCGACGAGGCAGTGGCCGACGGGTGCTGCTCGTTCGTTCTCGTCCTCGGACCTGCCGGGATCGGCAAGAGCCGCCTTGCCAAGGAGTTCGTTGCTTCGCTCACCGAAGAGGCGCGCGTGTTGCGCGGCAGCTGCCTCTCCTATCGAGAGGGGACGACATTCTGGCCCGTGGTCGAGATCGTGAGGCAGGCCGCGAGGCTAAGCGAGACCGATACGGAGGAACGGGCACGCCAGAAGCTCCTCGAGCTCTTCACGGATCGAGACGAGGGCGAGCGGATCTACGAGCGGCTCGCCGGCGTCCTCGGCTTCGGCGGCGCCGAAGTTGTTCTTGCGCAGGAGATCTTCTGGGCGGTCCGCAGACTCCTCGAGGCGCTCGCCGCGACACGGCCAGTCGTTGCGGTGCTCGAGGACGTCCATTGGGCCGAGCCGACCCTTCTCGACCTGCTCGAGTACCTGGCCGGGTGGAGTACGGGCTTCCCGATCCTGCTGTGCTGCCTGGCTCGGCCGGACATGCTCGAGCAACGGCGTTCGCACGCCGCGACACACGGCGCGACGACGCAAATCCGGCTCGAGCCCCTCGCCGAGGAGGAAACCCGCGAGCTGGTCGCACAGATGCTCGGCGCCCCCGACGTTGCGGACGAGGTGCACAACTATGTCGCCGAGTCGGCCGAAGGCAACCCGCTCTTCCTCGAAGAATTGCTGAGGATGCTGGTCGACGAAGGCCATCTCCGGCAGAGCAAGGGGAACTGGCAGGCGTCCCACGGGCTGCATGCCGTGCGGCTTCCTCCGACCATCCAGGCCCTCTTGCACGCGCGTCTGGACACGCTCGCGCCCGATGAGCGGGTCGTGATCGAGCGGGCGGCGATCGTTGGGCCGGTGTTCTGGTGGAGCGCGATTGCCGAGCTCGTCCCGTCTGACGTCCGCCCGCAGCTGGCCGCTCATCTTCAGGCGCTCGTGCGCCGCGACTTTCTGTCACATGCGGAATCGGCCGTCGCCGGCGAGGATGCGTTCGCCTTCTCGCATGGCCTCGTGCGCGACGCGGCATACGCCGGGCTGCCCAAGGAAGTCCGGGCCGAGCTCCACGAGCAACACTCGGGCTGGCTCGAGCGGCGAGCGGCAGGAACCGCCGGAGAGTACGAGGAGCTCGTCGGGTACCACCTCGAACAAGCGGTTCGGTACCGGCGTGAGCTGGCGCGCCTCGACGAGCGGACCGAACAGCTCGCCGGCAGGGCGGGCACGGTACTCGGCCTCGCCGGGACGAGAGCGCTCGGTCGCGGGGACGCCCCGGCCGCCGCGAACCTGCTCGAGCGCGCAGCCGCGCTGTTGGCCGCCGGCCCGGACCGGGCGCAGACGATGCTCGAGCTGACGCTTGCGTTGCGAGACCTGGGCGAGCTCGCGCGCGCGGAGGCGGCCGTCGAGGAGGCAAAGGAAGTCGCCGTCGCAAGCGGCGACCTGCGGCTCGAGGCGCGCGCTGAGCTCGAACGTGCGCTCCTGCAGATCTACACCAGCCCCGCCGGCAATACCGAGGAGATTCTCCGGCTCGTCGATCGAGTGCTTCCGGTGCTCGAGCGGGCGGCAGACGACGAGGGTCTCGCGAAGGCGTGGTACCTCGTCGGGGCCGTGCACTGGGAACGTTGTCAGGCGGCGAACATGGAACACGTCCTCGAACGTGCACGCGCGCATGCTCGACGCGCGGGCTCGCAGCGCGAACTTGCGTTCGTGCTCAATGGGCTCGCCCGCGCCGTGCTCGTCGGACCGACCCCGGTGGACGTCGCTCTCGAACGCTGCAGCGAGATTCTCGAGGAAGCCGCCGGCGACCGCACTCAGGAGGCGATCCTCTTGATCTGGGTCGCGATCCTCGAAGCGATGCGAGGCGATTTCGAGCGCGCTCGAGCCCTCTGCGCCGAGAGTCGTGCAATTCTCGAGGAGCTCGGGCAGAAGCTTCGTGCCGTGGCGGCTCAGGGGTACGTCGCCACGGTCGAACTGCTCGCCGGGGACCTGGTCGCGGCGGAACGCCTCTTCAGCTCGGCGTTCGAGACGCTCCAGCCTCTTGGCGAGCGGCCGAACGTGCGGCTGATCGCCGCACGCCTTGCCGACGTGCTCGCGCAGCTCGATCGACTGGACGAGGCAGAGCGCCTTGTGCGGCTCAGCAGGGACACGGCCCCGCCGGACGACGTGGGCACGCAGGTGCGCTGGCGCATTGCCCTCGCGAGCGTCCTCGCGCGGCGAGGCGAGTACGCCGAGGCTGAAGCTCTGGCCGGTAAGGCCGTGGTGATCGCCGACCAGACGGACTGGCCGACCATGCGCGGCGACGCCCAGATGTGTCTCGCCAATACACTCGCGGCCGTCGGCAACGCCGACGAGGCCCGTCTCGCGGCCGGCGCTGCAGCCCAACTCTACGAAGCGAAAGGCAACCTCGTCTCGGCCCGCCGGGCACACGCTGCGGCCGCGCTCACGACGGCGGTCGTCGCAGCCGATCCCGCACCGTAGGGTCGGCGCGTGCCCGCTCTCGCGGCGGCACGACAAGCGTTGTCGCCGCCGTCACGACCGCCTCGGCGAGACGTCCCAACGGCGTTCGCACGGCGATCGCGTCACCGACGGGATACGGGGAGGCCTCGTAGAGGATCGCTTCATGCTCGTCGGGATAGATCTCGAGGAGGCGGTCGAGGAGCAGCCCGAGCCGCCGTTGGTCGGTCCTGCGACCATGACCCCACTCTCCGAGAACGCCCACCTGCCAGAGGACCAGCACGGCAGCGGCGTCTACCGGCCGGTTCGTCATGAGGAAGTTGGTCGCCTCGTAGCTCTGGCAGCCGGTCCTGCCCGGATCGATGCCGAGGTCTGCAAAGAGGCAGTCCTCCGCCGAGATCGCCGGGAGCATCGTTGCGTCATATCCGGCAGCCCGCGCCTGGCGGATTGCCTCGTGCGAGGGAGACACGAATATGCCCGGATGACCGTAGAAGGCGGCGCAGACATCGTGCCCCTCGCGCACGGGGGCGAGGATGGCGTTCACCATCTCCCGGTACGTCTCCGTCCGCTCCTTTCCCGGAGCGTAGAAGGAGTGCAGCGACGTCGCATCTGGACGAAGCGTCGACAGCCACTGTCTCATGAGCGGCTCGGCGCCGAGATGGAGCACGCGGTCCGCGCCTAGCAGCGCTGCGCGCGCCTCCGGAGTGAACTGGACGCCGGCGCGAATGCCGGTCCCGACGATCGTCAGGGAGCCGGGCATCGTGCCGCGCTTGTCCCTAGTCGGCTTGCGGGTCCATGATGGTCGGCGGTTCCTCTGCCGGCTCCATCACGACGGGCGGTTCCTCTTCCGGTTCCCTTTCCGGCTCCATCACCGTCGGGGGCTCCTCTTCCGGCTCCATCACCGTCGGAGGCTCTTCCGGCTCCGGCTCCTCCTCCATCACGACCAGCGCCTCGTCGGGCTCTGAGTACTCCTTCCTGAGGCGGGTGCGGATCTCCCGAAGATCGCCGCTCAGGATCGCATCACGGTCTGCCGCCGTCACGCCCTCGCGCGCCATGACGCCGTCTCGATTCTTGAGGTACTCCTCGAAGAGGTCGGGCTCATCGCCGAGCCTGACCAGAAAACCGCTGAGCTCCTGCCGCATGGTTGTCATCGCCTCTCCTTCCGCCTTCGGAGCCGGCCGACCATACAGCGGGTCTCGGAGGCGTGTCAACGCCTACGTTCAGGTCACTCTTAAGGGGTAGGTCTCATCTGCCGACAAGAGCTAGTGGCACATCAAAGCGGGCCGGGTCATGGGGTGCCGCAGCCCTAGACCCGCTTCCCGTGATGTGCCGAAAATGGCTCGGGCGGTCTCCTCTTCCCCAGTAGGCCGCCCGGGTCTTCTCAGGCCGCCAGCTCGTCGGTCTTCGCGGCCATGACGAAGTCGTTGCGATGCAGGCCGCCGATCTTGTGCGTCCACCAGGTCACCGTCGTCTTGCCCCACTCGACCAGCAGCGCCGGGTGATGTCCCTCTTCCTCGGCGAGCTCACCCACGGCGCTAGCGAACCGCATCGCCTCCGCGAAATCCTCGAACGGGAACGTGCGCTCCAACCGTTGGACGCCGTCGACCTCGACGACCTCCCAGTCCGGCACCTGCGGCGCGAGCGCAGCGAGCTCCGCGTCGCTGACGGGCGGCGCGTCGCGACGGCACGCGACGCAGCGCTCGCGTGCGAGCTCGGTCATCGAGGCGCGGCGGTGGAGCCGCGCACGCTAAGCCGCGGGCGGAACGAATAGTCCGGCAGGGGCTTCTGGGGATCCGCGATCAGTGATCGCAACGCGTTGACGGCCGTCTCGGCCAGCTCCTCGATCGGCTGCTCGACCGTCGTCAGCGGCGGCGACGTCCAGGCAGCGGCCTCGATCCCGTCGAAGCCGACGACGGACAGGTCGGCAGGGACGCCCAGACCGCGTGCTGCAGCCTCCTGCAGCACGCCGATCGCCATCAGGTCGCTCGAGCAGATGACACCGGTCGGAGGCTCTTCCAGCTCGACCAGCGCGCCCAGCGCCGCTCGGCCCTGCTCGATGGTGAAGTCCTCGGCGTGCGCGACGAGGCCGTCCTGCTCGATGCCGGCCGCACGGAGGGCACGCTCCCGGCCGGATGCCTTCTGCTGCGTCGGCAGGTAGTGATCCGGGCCTGCGACGTAGCCGATCCGCTCGTGGCCGAGGTCGATCAGGTGCTGCGTCGCCAGCTCTCCGGCGCTGCGCTCGTCGACGGCAACGGAGGGCACGCGGAGCGAGTTGAGCGCCCCGTTGACGAACACGATGCGTGCTCCCTCTTCCACGAGCCGTGCGTAGTGGTCGTGCTCGCCGCTCAGGTTTGTCATCTCGCAGTTGATGAAGATCATCCCGTCCGCGCCGCGGTCGAGCAGCATGTGCACGTAGTCGACCTCGCGAAAGGCCGCAGCCGTCGTGTTGCAGAGGATCGAGGCGAAGCCCGCCTCGGTCGCCCGCTCCTCCATCGCCTGCGCGAGCGCGGGGAAGATCGGGTTCTCGAGCGAGGGGACGAGCAGGCCGATCATCCCGGTCGCCGGCCGCCGCCCCGGCGGCACGTAGAGCAGCTCCCGCATCGCCCGCTCGACCCGCTCCCGCGTCTCGGAGCGGACGTTGTCGGGCCCGCTCACCACGCGGGATGCGGTCGCCAGGCTTACACCGGCGTGCTCGGCGACGTCTCGGAGGGTGGCCATGCTTGCAAGCCTATGTAACAGATTTTCACGCCTATTGCCAGCCATGATGCCAGCTTGACTTTTCCCGAGGCAATGTTAGGGTCTCGCCTGTTTCATGGAGTTTGGACATGTTTCATCGGGCGGTCGGCGTCACCCCGTGGGGTCGCGGACTGGAGGAGGAGGATCAATGAAGGTAGGGAGGCGTTTCGCCATCCTGCTCGCCGTCGTGCTCGCCGCAGCGCTGTCGCTGCTCGGGGCACGGGCCACGCCGGCGGCGCATGCGGGCGCAAAGGTGTCGAAGCTGACGATCTGGGTCGACAACGTCCAGAAGCCGGCGATCGACAAGGTTACGTCGTCGTGGGGCACGAGGCGTGGGGTGGACGTCAACGTCGTCTTCCACGCGTTCGGGAACATCCGCGACGACCTCAAGACCGTCAAGGCGGAGAACGCGCCCGACGTCATCGTCGCGGCGCATGACTGGACGGGGGACCTCGCGGCCAACGGCCTCGTGCTGCCGCTGTTCCCGAAGAAGGCGACCAAGGCGCAGTTCCCGAAGTACGCGCTTGATGCGTTCTCCTACGGCGGGCGGCTTTACGGCGCGCCGTACGCTCTCGAGAACGTCGGGCTCGTCGTCAACACGCGCCTTGTGAAGGTGCCGAAGACCTGGGCTCAGCTCGAGAAGGAGGCCCTCGCGTTCAAGCGCAAGGCCGCCGACAACATCGCCATCGCCGTGCCTCAGGGCGCGAACGGTGACGCGTACCACATGTACCCGTTCTTCTCCGGTCTCGGCGGCTACGTCTTCGGACACGCGAAGAACGGCGCCTTGCAGGCCAACAAGCTCGGCGTCGCGAACAGGGTCTTCCTCAAGAATGCGCCACTGATCGACAGGTGGAACCGCGAAGGTCTGATCAACTCGAAGGTCGACTACGGAACGGCCAAGAACGCGTGGCTGCAGCAGAAGGCTGCGTTCTGGGTCACCGGCCCGTGGGAGATCGACGGGCTCAAGGCGAGCGGCAATCCGTTCCGAGTCATCCAGTTGCCGAAGATCAAGTACCGCTCGGTTCCGTTCCTCGGCGTGCAGGGCACGATGGTGACGAAGTTCTCCCAGGCGCACGGCGTGGAGAGCCTGGCCAAGGATCTCGTCGCCAACGAGATGATGAAGGCGAGCTTCCAGCTCGATCTGGAGGCCGCGAACCTCCGCTATCCGGCGAACAAGGTCGCCGCCAAGCGGGTAAATGACGGCATCCTCAAGCAGTTCGGTGCCGCGAGTGTCGGCGGTGTGCCGATGCCGAACATCCCGCAGATGGGCAGCGTTTGGGACGCGCTCGCCGGTGCCTGGGTCAAATCGACGAAGGGCGCCGGGGCAACACCCGCACGCACCGCGTTCGCGCAGGCTGCGAAGGCCATCCGCGACAAGATCGGGGGCGGCTGACAAAGCAATGGCTGGGTCTGACCCCGAAAGGGGTCAGACCCGAGTTCGTTCGGCTCCGACGCCGGGGAGGAGGGACCGCTGAGCACGACGGCCGTTCGAAGTGATCTGCCTGCCCGCGAGGGCGCCGGCGCCCGGGCGCGCTCGCTGCCGACCCGGCTGATCACGACGTTCTCCGGGACGGTCGGCCTCGTCCTCAAGATCGCCTTCCTCAGCATCGTCAACGCGCTCGCGATCTGGGCGGCGGTCGTCCTCGTCGACCACAGCAAGTGGCGTGCAGTGGCGGTGCTGATCGCCGCGACGGCCGCGATCGACGCGATCTACCTCCTCAAGCGCTGGACGCTGCCGCTGAAGTTCCTCGTTCCCGGCACCGTCTTCCTGCTTGCCTTCCAAGTCATTCCGGTCGTCTACACGGTCAACGTCGCCTTCACGAACTACTCGACCGGACACATCCTCTCGCGGTCGGAGGCCATCGCGAGCATCCAGGAGAACTCGCTCACCGAGGCCGCGAACGGTGCGTCGTACTCAATGACGCTCCTCCGGGACAAGGACCACAACCTTGTGCTGGGGCTGCTCGACGAGGACTCCGGCAAGACATTCATCGGCACGCAGGACGGCTTGGAGCCGTTTCCACGCGCGCAGATGAAGATCTCCGACGGCACGATTACGGCGGCCCAGGGTTATTCACCGCTGCGCGGCTCGGACTTCGCGAACATCGACAAAGAGCTTTCTTCGTACAAGGTCCCCGTCGGCGGTGGCAAGGCAATCCAGCCGCAGGGCTTCGATACCGCGGTCGTGCTCGAGTCGGTCTACCGCTACAACGAGCGCGCCAACACGTTCATTCGGATCAAGGACGATGTCGTTTTCAAGGACAACGGGCGCGGTTCGTACGTCGCCGCCAATGGAGACGAGATCGAGCCAGGCTGGAAGACCTACATCGGGCTGAGGAATTTCAGTCGTCTCGTCCACAGCAAGCTGATTCGCAACCCATTCCTGAAGGTCTTCGTGTGGACCGTCTTCTTCGCGACTTCGGTCGTCTTTCTCTCGTTCGCACTCGGCCTCCTGCTCGCGATCGCGCTGAACAAGCCCGGCTTGAGATTTCAGCGCACGTACCGCGTGCTGCTCGTCATTCCGTACGCCGTCCCGGCGTTCCTGTCGCTGCTCGTCTGGCAGGGCTTGCTCAACGACGACTTCGGCGTCGTGAACCGGATCTTCCACACGAACATCCCGTGGCTTTTCGATCCGTGGTGGGCGCGCTTCTCGGTGATCTTCGTCAGCGTCTGGCTGACCGTGCCCTACTTCTTCCTGGTGTCGCTCGGGGCACTGCAGTCGATCCCGAAGGAGTTGACCGAGGCCGCACAGGTCGACGGCGGCGGCGCGTGGCAGGTGTTCCGGAAGGTGACGCTGCCCCTGCTGCTCGTCGCGGTGGCGCCGTTGATGATCGCGTCGTTCGCGTTCAACTTCAACAACTTCAACAACATCTACCTGCTGACGCAGGGAGGGCCAGCGCTGGGCAATAGCCCGATCGCGGGCGCGACCGACATCCTGATCAGCTACACGTACAAGATCGCGTTCACGGCCGGCAAGGGGCAGGACTACGGCCTTGCGACGGCGATCGGGATCCTCATCTTCATCATCGTCGCGACCATCTCCGCGGTCTCGTTCTCGCGCACGAAGGCACTGGAGAATCTCGCGTGAGCACCCGGGAAGCCGAGCTTGCGGCGACTCTCGCAGCCGAGCGGCGCAGGAAGAGAGGCCCGCGCCGCGTCGACACGTGG
>JBKPGW010000076.1:0-30663 GCA_046729555.1 Actinomycetota bacterium
CGTCGCGCGCGTCACCGATGCGCATGTCGTGAACGCCGGCGACGGCAAGCACCAGCATCCGACGCAGGCGCTGCTCGACCTCTACACGATGCGCGAGGAGCTCGGCCGGCTCGAGGGGGTGCATGTGGCGATCGTCGGCGACGTGCTCCACTCCCGCGTCGCGCGCTCGCTGATCCAGGCACTCGGCCTGATGGCCGCGCACGTCACGCTCGTCGGCCCACCCGCGCTGCTGCCGCGCGGGATCGAGGCCATGGGCTGCGAGGCGACCAGGGACATCACCGCGATCGGCGCGGCCGACGTCGTCTACGTCCTGCGCATGCAGCGCGAACGGATGCAGGAGGGAGCGAACTACGTCCCCTCTTTGCGCGAGTACACCGCGCGCTGGGGTGTGACGCCGGAGCGGCTACGCCCCGGCCAGAAGGTGATGCATCCCGGGCCGATGAACCGCGGCGTCGAGATCGATCCGCGCGTCGCGGACCATGCGGACGCGCTGATCGAGACGCAGGTGCGCGCCGGCCTGGTCACGCGCATGGCCGTGCTCTACGACCTGCTCACCGGCGGCCCGGTCGGGGTCAAGACCGAGTCGGTGCTGGAGGTGGCGTGATGCTGTTCGCCAAGACCGCACCGAAGGAGAATATCGTCGTCCGCGGGGCGCGTGTGCTCGACCCGGTCGAGGGCGTGGACGCCGTTCTCGACGTCCGCGTCGACGACGGCGTGATCGCGGCGCTCGGCACCGAGCTGGACACCAACTCGCACCGGATCGTCGAGGGCGAAGGGCTCGTGCTCGCGCCCGCGTTCGTGGATCCGCACGTACACCTGCGCACGCCCGGCCGCGAGGACGAGGAGACAATCGCCAGCGGCACGGCCGCGGCAGCCGCCGGCGGTTACTGCGCCATCCTGGGCATGCCAAACACCGATCCCGTCGTCGACTCGGCCGCGACGCTCGGCTCGCTGATCGAGACTGCCCGCGCCGAGGCCGAGCTCCCGGTCGGGTTCCTCGCAGCGATCACGAAGGCACAGGGTGGGGCCGAGCTGACCGAGATGGGCGAGCTCGCGGCGGCGGGCGCCGCCGGGTTCAGCGACGACGGCGTGCCGGTGACGTCACCCGGGCTGATGCGGCGGGCGTTGCAGTACGGGGCGGTCACTGGACGTCGGATCGCTCTCCACTGCGAGGAGACGACGCTCTCGCGTGACGGTCAGATGCACGAAGGCGAGGTGTCGGCCGAGCTCGGCTTCACGGGATATCCGTCGGTGGCCGAGAGCCTGATGGTCGAGCGCGACCTTTCGCTGGCCGCGTACGAGCGGCAGCCGCTGCACCTGCTGCACCTGTCGGCCTGGGAGTCGGTGCAGGCGCTGCGCCGCGCACGCGCGGACGGTGTGGCCGCCACGGCCGAGGTGACGCCGCACCACCTCTGCCTCACCGACGAGGCGGTGCGCTCACTTGACACGAACCTGAAGATGAACCCGCCGCTTCGCTCGACATCGGACCGCACCGCGCTGGTGGAGGCGCTGAAGGACGGGACGATCACCGCGATCGCGACCGACCATGCGCCGCACGCGCGGCACGAGAAGGAGGTGCCGTTCGAGGCGGCGCCGTTCGGCGTCACGGGGCTCGAGACGGCGTTTGCAGCGTTGTATACGCACCTGGTCGAGCCGGGTCTCGTCCCGCTCGGGACGGTGCTCGAGCGGATGTCCACGGGCCCGGCGCGTGCATACGGATTGGACGAGCCGCGGATCGCGGTCGGCAAGCCGGCGAACCTCGTCCTGCTCGACCTGAAGGCGAGCTACCGGATCACCGAGGAGAGCTTCCGCTCGCGGTCCGTCAACTCGTGGCTGCTCGGTGCAACGGTGAAAGGTGCGGTCCGGACGACGATCGCGGCGGGGGGCGTCGTGTTCGCCGCATGAGCGGCTTCCTCGCGCTCGAGGACGGCACGGTCTTCCGCGGGGAGTCGGTTGCGGCGGACGGGTTCGCCGTCGGCGAGGCGGTGTTCACGACCGCGATGACCGGCTACCAGGAAATCGTCACCGACCCGAGCTTCGCGGAGCAGCTCGTGTGCTTCACCGCGCCGATGGTCGGTAACTACGGCATCGCCGAAGGCCGCTCGGAATCGGCACGGCCGCATGCGCGCGCCGTCCTGATGCGCGAAGCGCGCGGGCCCGCGTGGACCGACTGGCTCCACGAGCGCGGGATCGTCGCGCTGACCGGCATCGACACGCGCTCACTGGTGCTGAAGCTGCGCGAAGCCGGTGCGCTGCGCGGGGTCGCCGTCGCGGGCGACGGCTCCGTCGAGCAGGCGGTCGCCGTCGCACGCGCGCAGAAGCCCATGAGTGGACGCGCGCTGGCGGCGGGTGTTTCCACGCAGCGTCCCTACGTGTACTCCGACGCGGGCCGGACGCGGATTGCGGTCGTGGACTACGGCTGCAAGCGCTCGATCCTCCGGCGGCTGGCCGGAGCGGGCGCGGCGGTGACGGTGTTCCCGCACGACGCGACCTACGACGAGCTTGTGCGCTTCGACGGCGTCCTGCTCTCGAACGGCCCCGGGGATCCGGAGCCGCTCGTCGACGAGGTCGCCGCCGTCCGCGAGCTGCTCGGCCGCGTGCCCATGCTCGGCATCTGCCTCGGGCACCAGCTGCTCGCGCTCGCCGCCGGACACGAGACGTTCAAGCTCCCGTTCGGCCATCGCGGCGCGAACCACCCGGTGCTGGAACGCGCGAGCGGCCGCGTACTCGTGACCAGCCAGAACCACGGCTTCGCGGTCGCACCGTCGGACGCACGCGAGGCGACGCACGTTTCGCTGTACGACGGGACGGTCGAGGGGCTGGACTTCCCGCTCGAGCAGGCTTGTTCGCTGCAATTCCATCCCGAAGCCGGGCCGGGCCCGCACGACGCGTGGCCCTTGCTCGAGCGCTGGGTCGAGGAGGTGGCATATGCCGAGGCGGCCTGACCTCGAGTCGATCTGCCTGATCGGCTCCGGGCCGATCGTGATCGGCCAGGCCTGCGAGTTCGACTATGCCGGGTGCCAGGCGCTGAAGGTGTTGCGCGAGGACGGGCTCCGCACGATCGTCGTCAATTCGAACCCGGCGACCATCATGACCGACCCCGGCTTCGCCGACCGCACGTACCTCGAACCGTTGGATCAGGAAGGTGTGGCAGAGGTGCTGGCGCGCGAGCGCCCCGATGCGCTGTTGCCGACGATGGGCGGCCAGACGGCGCTCAACCTCGCGAGCGAGCTTGCGACCGCCGGCGTCCTGGAGGACCTCGGCGTGGAGCTGATCGGCGCCCCGCTCGACGTGATCCGGCGCGCCGAGGATCGGGAGGAGTTTCGCGAGGCGGTGCGCAGCGTCGGGCTGAAGGTGCCGGGCTCGAGGATCGTGACCGATGTGGAGGAGCTCGGCGGTATCTCCCTCCCCGCGGTCATCCGACCGGCGTTCACGCTCGGCGGCCACGGCGGCGGGTTCGTCGAGACGGTCGACCAGCTCCACCGCCAGGTCGAACGTGGCCTCGCGGAGAGCCCGATCGGCCAGGTGCTGGTCGAGGAGTCTGTGCGCGGCTGGGATGAGTTCGAGCTCGAGGTCGTGCGCGACCGCAAGGACAACGTCGTGATCGTCTGCTCGATCGAGAACATCGACCCGATGGGCGTGCACACCGGTGACTCGGTCACGGTCGCCCCGCAGATGACGCTCTCCGATCACGCCTATCAGGAGCTGCGCGACGCCGCGGCCGCAGTCATGCGCGCGGTCGGCGTGGAGTGCGGCGGCTCGAACATCCAGTTCGCGCGCGAGCGCGACACCGGCGAGCTGCGCGTGATCGAGATGAACCCACGCGTGTCGCGTTCGTCGGCGCTCGCGTCCAAGGCGACCGGCTATCCGATCGCAAAGGTCGCGGCGAAGCTCGCCGTCGGTTACACGCTCGACGAGATCCCGAACGACCTCACCGGTACGACGCCCGCGAGCTTCGAGCCGACCCTCGATTACGTCGTCGTCAAGTTTCCGCGCTTCGCCTTCGAGAAGTTTCCGGGCGCCGACACGACGCTCGGGACGCAGATGAAGTCCGTCGGAGAGGCGATGGGGATCGGGCGGACCTTCATCGAGGCATACCGGAAGGCGGAGCGCTCGCGCGAGCTCGACGGCGACGAGCGGTGGCAGCTGCCGGCGAGCGCGCATCAGTGGTTCCATGCAGAGCTTGCCCGCGAGCCCGGCTGGCTGGACCTCGATGCCGCGGTCGCCGACGACTTCCTGCGCTACAAGCGCGCGGGGCTCGCCGACGGAGACATCGGGCGTGAGGAAGTGGTGCGTGCCAGGCGGCGCAGCTGCGGTGTGCGCCCTTCGTACCGGCGCGTGGACTCCTGCGGCGGGGAGGTGGAGGCCGCGTCAACGTACTACTACTCCACGTACGGCGAGGCGGACGAGGCGCCGCCGCCGGGAACGAAGCCGCGCGTCGTCATCCTCGGCTCGGGCCCGAACCGCATCGGGCAGGGGATCGAGTTCGACTACTGCTGCGTGCACGCCGCGCAGAGCTTCCGCGCGCTCGGCTATGAGGCCGTGATGATCAACTGCAATCCGGAGACGGTCTCGACGGACTACGACACCTCGGACCGGCTCTACTTCGAGCCCCTGCGCCTCGAGGAGGTGCTGGCGGTCTGCGACCGCGAGCGGCCGGAGGGAGTCGCAATCCAGTTCGGCGGGCAGACACCGCTCAAGCTCGCGCGCGGGCTCGAGGCGGCCGGCTATCGCATCATGGGGACGCCGTTCGACGCAGTCGACCTGGCGGAAGACCGGGAGCGGTTCGGTGCGCTGCTCGACCGACTCGGCATTCGCTGTCCGGAGTGGGGGATCGCACGCAGCACCGCCGAGGCCCGGGCCGTGGCCGAGCGCATCGGCTTCCCGGTGCTGATCCGGCCGTCGTACGTCCTCGGTGGGCGGGCGATGCGCGTGTGCTACTCGGCGGACGATCTCGGCGAGATCGACCGGCCGGTGCTGATCGACCGTTTTCTCGAAAGCGCGATCGAGATCGACGTCGATGCCGTCTCGGACGGCACGGAGACCTACGTCGGCGCGGTCATGCAGCACGTCGAAGAGGCCGGCGTCCACTCGGGCGACTCCGCCTGCGTGCTGCCGGCGCCGGCGCTGAGCGCTGCCGAGGACGCGGAGATTCGCGCGGTCGTGCGCACGCTGGCCCCTGCTCTCGGCGTCGTCGGGCTGATCAACGTGCAGCTCGCACTCGTCGACGGGACGCTGTACGTGCTGGAAGCGAACCCGCGCGCGTCCCGCACGGTGCCGTTCGCGTCGAAGGCGACGGGCGTGAACCTCGTGCAGACCGCGTGCCGGGTGATGGCCGGCGCGCGCATCGCCGACCTGGACCTGTCCGAGGGTCTGTCCCCGAGACATGTCTCTGTGAAGGCGGCCGTGCTCCCGTTCGCCCGCTTCCCCGGCGCCGACTCCGTCCTCGGCCCGGAGATGCGCGCAACCGGGGAGGTCATGGCAACCGCCGCAGACCTGCCCACCGCGTTCGCGAAGGCCGAGCGCGCCGCCGGGCGCCCGCTGCCCACCGAGGGGACAGCCTTTCTCTCCGTGCGCGACGAGGACAAACGTGCGGTGACCCGCGTCGCCGCCACCCTCGCGGAGCTCGGTTTCAAGCTGCTGGCCACGTCCGGCACGGCCGACATGCTCACGGCCGCAGGGCTCGCGGTGGAACGGGTGCGCAAGGTGACGGAGGAGGGAGGAGGTCCGACCGTCGTCGACCTGATCCGGCGCGGCCGCTGCAACCTCGTCGTGAACACGCCGCACGGCTCGGGTGCCCGCACCGACGGCTACCTGATCCGCGAGGCGGCGCTGGTCGCCCGCGTTCCTTGCATCACGACGCTCGCCGGCGCCGCCGCCGCGGTGCATGCGATTGCGAACGCGCGGAGCGAGGAGTCGATGTCCCTGCAGGAACGGATCGAGCATGAGACGCGAGCGGCTTAGCGTCGTCGCCAGGGAAGCCCTGGGTGCATACACGCTGCTGCGCGTCTGCCGTGGCGGCATCGAGCCGGGCCTCCCCGGTCAGTTCTTCATGCTCGAGGCGCCCGGCCGTCTGCTGCCGCGACCGATGAGCCTCTGCCTGGCACCGCGTGGCGAGCTCGCGTTCCTGATCGACGCGATCGGCCCGGGAACCCATGCACTCTGCGGGCTCGAGGCCGGCGATGAGCTCCAGGTGCTCGGCCCGCTCGGCAACGGCTTCGACCTGGAGGTCGAGCGGCCGCTGCTCGTCGGGGGCGGGATCGGGATCGCACCGCTCCCGTACCTCTCCGAGCGCCTCGGGGCTCCGCCCGCCGTTCTCGGGTTTCGCTCGGAGCGGCACGCCGAGGCGGCCGTGCTCGTGCCGAACGCGCAGGTCTGCGTCGAGCCGACGCTCGTGACGGAGCTGATCCCGGCAGGCCTTGACGTGCTCGCCTGCGGCCCCGAGCCGATGCTCGAGGCCGTGCGCCACGCCGCGCCGGACGCCCAGCTCGCCTGGGAGGCGCCGATGGCGTGCGGGTACGGCGCGTGTTACGGGTGCGCCGTCGAGATCGGCGGCAAGCTCAAGCGGCTCTGCGTCGAAGGACCGGTGCTCCGTGCTGCTTAACGCTTCCGGCTGCCTCGATGCACTGGCCGCGCCGGGCATCGCGCGCAGCCTCGACGCCTTCGTGACCAAGACCGTGACGCCGCTGCCCCGTGAGGGCAACAGCCCCGTTCGGATCGCGGAGACCGACGTCGGCATGTTGAACTCGATCGGGCTCGCGAACCCCGGCATCGACCGTTTCCTGACACGCAACCTGCCGCACCTGGAGAAGCTCGGTGTCCCGATCTGGGTCTCGGTCGGAGGCTTCGAGACGGACGACTACGCCGAGATCTGCTCCCGCCTCGATGACCATGCGGCGGTCAGCGCGATCGAGCTGAACGTCTCCTGCCCGAACGTAGATGCGCCCGTCGAGGGCGCGGCCGAGATCGTCGCTGCGGCCAAGCTCGCGACGCGGAAACCGCTCTGGGCCAAGCTCTCCCCGGCCGTCCCCGACATCGGCGAGGTCGCCAAGGCGGCCCAGTCCGCCGGCGCCGACGGCCTCTCGCTCGTCAACACGATTCGCGGGCTCAAGCTCGACCCGCAGACGCTGCGCCCGGTTCTCGGGCCCGGCCAGGGCGGGCTCTCGGGTCCGGCGCTGAAGCCGATCGCGCTCGCCGCGGTCGCAACCTGTTACCGCGCGACCGGAATGCCGATCGTGGGTATGGGCGGAATCCAGTCGGGGCTCGACGTACTCGAGTTCGTCGCGGCAGGTGCGCAGCACGTCGCACTCGGAACCGTTCTGTTCGCCGATCCCGACGCGCCTGCGCGCATCCGGATGGAATTGCACGCGGCCGTCACCGAACGTGGATGGAACACATATGAAGCTGCATACGCAGCGGCGCACGAAGAGGCGTTGTCGCTAAGGACAACGTAGCCGCCAAAACACCTGCTCAGAACCGTAAAAAGTAGGCGCTTGACCGGCGACTGTCGGTTGTTAGACTCCGGCGGCTCATGGTGTCCCCGAAGACCCAGGCCGAGGCACCGATTCGCTCTCTCGATCAGCGGATGGAAGCGTTGAAGAGAGCGAACGACATTCGTGTCCGTCGAGCCAGGTTGAAGAAGGACCTGAAGGACGGACGCGTCCAGATCGAACAGATCCTGAGCAACCCTCCCGAGTACGTGTCGACCGCGAAGGTCTTCGACATGCTGATGGCGGTGCCGAAGTTCGGGCGGGTGAAGGCGGCGCGCTTCCTGAACATGTGCCGGATCAGCCAGTCGAAGACGGTGGGAGGCCTCTCCGACCGCCAGCGCTCTGAGCTGATTGGCCTCTTCAACAGGTAACCCGCTGGTCGTAGTCGTCACCGGCACGTCCGGTGCCGGCAAAGGGACACTCGAGAAGATCCTGTTGGAGCGGATGCCCGAGGTGTTCGAGCTCGCGGTCTCGGCCACGACCCGCGAGCGGCGGCCGGCGGAGCAGGACGGTCGGGAGTACCACTTCCTCAGCGAGCGGGAGTTCGATTCGCTCGTCGAGCAGGGTGAGTTTCTCGAGTACGTCGAGCTCCCGTGGGGCGCGCGCTCCGGCACGCTGCGCTCGGAGATCGACCGGATTCAGGCGCACGGAAAGGTGCCGCTGCTGGACCTCGAGACGGACGGCGCGCTGCGCGTGCAGGAGACGATTCCGGGCGCCGTGACGATCTTCGTCGACGCGCCCACCTTCGAAGAGCTGGAGCGCCGGTTGCGCGAGCGGGCGACGGAGAGCTCCGGTGAGATCCAGGTGCGTCTCGATCTCGCGCGCAAGCAGCAGGAGCAAAAGGGCCGCTTCGACTACGTGATCGTCAACGACGACGTCGAGCGGGCTGCGGAAGAGCTCTTGGCGATCGTTCGCAGGGAGTTGCAAACCGCAGGTACCATGAGCCGCCCATGATCCATCCCCGCATCGATGAACTGCTGGACAACGTGGATTCCCGCTATGCCCTCGTGATCGTCGCGGCCAAGCGAGCCCGCCAGATCAACGACTACCACCACCAGCTCGGGGAGGGCATCGGCTTCGAAAACGCGCCTCCACCGTTGGTGGAGTCGCGCTCGAAGAACTACTTGACGATGGCCCTCGAGGAAGTCTCTGAGGGCAAGCTCAAGTACAAGTACCCAAAGTAAAAGCTCCGCTTTTACTTTGGCCTTGGCTACGCCGCTTCGCGGGGAACGCGCGCGAGCCGAACTCGCGCGCTCTTTCGGTGCAGGGCGATCGTCTCTTGCCGTGCAGGCATCAACGATGACACTGAGGCAATGCTTCGCGTCGCCGCCTCGCATCAGTCCGCCTGCGCCTAAGCCGGCCTTCGCCTGGCTTAGGCTCCGGCTTTTGGGCTTTGGGCGGGTCGGGCGTTCTGAAGGCAGAATTCGCTGCATGGCTCGCGTCCTTGTGGGGATTACGGGTGGGATTGCCGCCTACAAGGCCTGCGAGCTGGTTCGGCTCTTCGTCAAGGCGGGGCATGAAGTTGTCCCGCTCGTAACCTCGGGTGCTGAGCGGTTCGTCCGGGCGGAGACCTTTTTTGCTCTTGCCCGCCGGTCGCCTGCCGAGGACCTCTACGTCCATCTGACCCAGGCCGACCTGCTCGTCGTCGCCCCGCTGACGGCGAACACGCTCGGCAAGCTTGCGAACGGGCTCGCCGACAACTTCGTCACCGAGGCGGCGCTCGCGCACCGCGGCCCGGTCCTGCTCGCGCCCGCGATGAACCCGCGCATGTGGGCGCACCCGGCCACCCAGGCGAACGTCGAGGCCCTGCGCGCCCGCGGCGCGGTGCTCGTCGGGCCGGACGAGGGCGAGACGGCCGAGGGGGAGTGGGGGTTCGGCCGGATGGCAGAGCCGGAGCAGATCTTCGCCCGCTCTCGCGAGCTGCTCGGTGAGACCGACTCGCTCGCCGGGCGGCGCGTGCTCGTCAGCGCCGGCGGGACACGTGAGCCACTCGACGCCGTGCGCTTCCTCGGCAATCGCTCCTCCGGACGGATGGGCGTGGCCCTGGCCGAGGAGAGTCGGAAGCGCGGCGCCGACGTCACGCTGCTCGCCGCCAACCTCGCGGTGCCGCCACCGAGCGGCGTCGAGGTCGTCGAGACACCGACCGCCGAATCGATGCTCGAGGCGGCGCTCGCGCACGCCGATGTCGACCTCGTCCTGATGGCCGCGGCCGTCGCCGACTATCGTCCGGCCGAGCAGGTCGGGGCGAAGCGCCCGAAGGACGGGCAGACGTGGCGCGTCGAGCTCGAGCCGACGGCCGACGTCCTCGGCTCGCTGGCTGAGCGACGGACGAACGGCCAGGTGCTCGTCGGCTTTGCCGCGGAGACTGGACCCGATGGCCTCACGCGCGCGCGCGAGAAGCTGGAGCGCAAGCGCGTCGACCTCGTCGTCTACAACGACGTCGCGCGCGGTGACATCGGTTTCGATGCGGACGAGAACGAGGTCGTGCTCGTCAGCGCCTCAGGCGAGCGGCGCGTGGCAAAGGCCCGGAAAGACCGAATCGCGGCGGCGATCGTAGATACGGCGGAGGAGTTGTTGCATGAGCGAGCCCCGTAGCGAACGAGTCGAGACGACCGCGGCGGCGGAGACCGTCCGCGCGCTGATCGACAACCTTGCGCGGGTCCTGCATGCACCGGAGGAGACGCTTCGCCTGTGCGTCCTCTGCCTCGTCAGCGAGGGACACCTGATCCTCGAGGACTTCCCCGGCGTCGGCAAGACGATGCTCGCCAAGGCGCTCGCCCGCTCACTCGACGTGTCCTTCTCGCGAATGCAGTTCACGCCCGATCTGCTGCCGTCGGACGTGACGGGCGTGAACGTGTTCAACCAGCGGTCGAACGAGTTCGAGTTCAAGCCGGGCCCGGTCTTCGCCAACCTCCTGCTCGTCGACGAGATCAACCGCGCGTCCCCGAAGACACAGGCGGCGCTGCTCGAGTGCATGCAGGAACAGCAGGTGACGATCGACGGCGTCTCGTACGAGCTCGCGCGGCCCTTCATGGTGATGGCGACACAGAACCCGATCGAGTACGAGGGGACGTACCCCCTGCCCGAGGCACAGCTCGACCGCTTCACGATGCGGATCGCCATCGGCTACCCGCCCCTGTCCGAGGAGGCGAAGATGCTGACGGAGCAGACCGCCGATCCTCCGCTGGAGGACCTCGAGCCCGTGGCAAGCGCTGCCGATGCGATTTCGCTCGCGGACGAGGCCAAGGGGATCTATGTCGAGGAGAGCCTGAACCGCTACGTCGTCGCGCTCCTGCGGACGACCCGCGGCGACTCGCGGCTCTACCTCGGCGCGAGCCCGCGCGCGGGGATCGCGCTGCTCCGGGTCGCAAAAGCCCGCGCGCTTGCGGCCGGCCGGCCCTTCCTCGAGCCTGACGACGTGAAGGCGGTCGGAGTCGCCGTCCTCGCGCACCGGCTGATCCTGGCGCCCGAAGCGCGCTCGAGCGGTCTGACGGGAGAGCAGATCGTGCAGGAGACGCTCGAGAAGACTCCCGTCCCGGTCTAGATGCTCACGCCGCGCGGGCGGGTCGTTCTCGGCCTCGGCTTCGGCGTGTACATCACGGCGTGGGCGTTCGGCTCGAAGCCCCTCTATCCCGTCGCAACCGGCTTCCTGCTCGTCGTCGCGGTTGCGTGGGTCTGGGTCCGCCTCTCGAACCGTCCCTTCCGCGTCACCCGCGGCTGGGGCGACACCGAGCACGTCGAGGGCGACGACGTGCCCGTCGTCGTGGAGCTGCACGCGACGGCGAGCGTGCTGCCGGCCTCGGCCACGCTGGTCGAGCGGGTCGGCCGGCTCGGCGAGCAGCGGCACCCGCTGCGCCGTACCGGCCGCAGGCTGAGCGTCCGCTACGTGCTCGAGCGCCTGCCGCGCGGGCGCTACACCTTCGAGGACGTGCGCGTCGAGCTCACCGATCCGTTCGGGCTCGAGAACGTGGCTGTCCCCCTGCCCGCACCGGGCGCGCTCCTCGTCTACCCCCGGCTCGTGCGGCTGGGCCGGCTTTTCTCGGAGACGGGTGCGCGCTCGCACGACGGCCGCCGCCTGCTGTTGCGGCGCCATACCGGTTTCGAGCTGCACGGGGTGCGCGAATACGAGCAGGGCGAATCGCTCCGGCGCGTCCACTGGCGCTCGACGGCGCGGCGCGGCCAGCTGATGGTGAAGGAGCTGGAGGATGCGCCGCGCGACGAGATCGCAGTCCTGCTCGACGCGGACGCGGCTGCCGTCGTGCGCGAGAGCTTCGAGGTCCAGGTGCGCGCCGCGGGCTCGATCCTCGAGTCGTACGTGAGGCGCGGACGTCGTGCCGTGCTGGTCGTGAACTCCGAACGGCGGGAGGTACAGCAGGTGCACTCCCCGGCCGCCGATTGGCGTCGCGCGCTCGAGCTGCTGGCCGAGGTCGAGCCGACGAGCCGCTCGCCGGTCGGGCGGCTGCTCGCGCAACAGGATGGGCCCGCTGTCCGCGCGCTCGAGCTCGCGGTCGTGACGGCGCGCCTGGAGCCCGCGCTCGTCGACCGACTCGTGCAGCGTGCGCTCTCGCGGCGCAAGGTGTCACTCGTCTACGTCGATCCGGCCAGCTTCAACGGCGCCGTCCGGCGTCCCGAGCCACTGCTGCTCCGGCTCGACAGCGCCGGCATTCCGGTTACGGTCGTGCGGGCCGGCGACGATCTGGCGTCGTGCCTCGAGGGAGCCTTGGTCGCGGAGGCGGCACATGCTTAGAACGGTCGTCCTCTCGGGCGTCGCTGCGCTCGTCATCGCCGTGGACTGGCTGCGCTTCGAGGACCCGCGCTCGAGCGGCGGGCGTCCGTTCCTGCTCGCGTTGCTCGCAATCGCGCCGGCGCTGCTGCGACCGTGGTGGGCGCGCTTACCGAGCGCGGCCGTGTCGGCCTTCTTCGGCGTCTGCCTGGCGTTCTCGGTTTCTCCGCTCGACGTTGGGAAGACCGGTCACCGCTTCACGCGGGGTTTCCTCGACTTCTACGACTACCGGGTGCCCTTCGATCCGCAGCGCAACGTGCGCATGCACGAGGTGATCCTGCTCGCGATCTTCGGTTTCACGCTCGCCGTTGCGCTCGCGGTCGCAACGCGCCGGGCACTGCCGGCCCTGCTCGCGTTCCTGGTCGGTGCCGGCTGGCCGGCGACGCTGCTGGCGGGCGGAAACGAGCTCGGCCGTGGCATCTTCATCCTCGCGGTCGCGCTAGTCCTGCTGGCGGGGTTGACCGAGCGGCCGAGTCGGCTCGCGCTGGGCGCCTCGGCGGCGGTGATCGTCGGTGCGTTCGCGCTGTCGAGCTCGGCGGCGGTCGCGAAGGACGCATTCCTCGATTGGCAGCACTGGGACTTCTACACACGTCCACAGAAGCCGGTCAGCGTCCGCTATGTCTGGGACGCCCACTACGGCGGCGTGCGCTTTCCGAAGAAGGAGACGACGGTGCTCACGATCCGAGCGCCACGCCGGCCGCAGTACTGGCGTGCCACGGTGCTCGATCGCTTCGACGGAACGCGGTGGCTCGAGCATGTGTGGGCGGAGACTGCGAGCGAGAAGTACGAGCTGACGCCGGTGGGAGCGGACAATCCACGCAACTGGGTCGAGCAGGTCGTCACGGTGCGTGCGCTCGACGACGACCATCTCGTCGGCGCGAGCATCCCCGTCGCGCACAACGTCAGCCAGCCGGTCAGAGAGGACGGCCAGGGCGTCGCGCACGTGCTGGACGGCCTGCGGCGCGACGAGCACTACACGATCTGGAGCTACTCCGCGCGACCGACGCCCGCCGAGCTGGTGCGCGTCCCGGCCGCCTATCCGCGCGCCTTGACGAAACCGGGCCGCGAGCTCGAGCTCACCCGGGGCGTGACGGCGCCGGCCTTCGGTGTCGCACGGCGCGAGCAGCGGATGTTCGACCTGCTCACCGGACGCCTGCAGCCCTACGCCGAGCTGTACGCGCGCGCACGTTCGGTCGCGGGCGAGACGAGCTCACCGTACGCGGCGGCGGTGGCGCTCGAACGCTGGTTCCGGGTGACCGGCGGGTTCACGTACTCTGAGCATCCCGGCTCGGCACCGGGGCTGCCGCCGCTCGTCGGGTTCGTGGTCGACACGCGCACGGGCTACTGCCAGCACTTCGCCGGCGCGATGGCGCTCATGCTGCGTCTACTCGGCATCCCCGCACGCGTCGCCGCGGGCTTCATCCCCGGGCACTACCACGACGGCACCTGGAGGGTGACCGACCACGACGCACACACGTGGGTGGAGGTGTGGTTTCCCCGGTACGGCTGGCTCGCGTTCGACCCGACGCCCGGCCGCGCGCGCCTGAGCGGCTCCTACAGCTCCACCTCGGTCGGATTCGATCCGTCGGCGGCGGCCAGGCTGTTCGCCGCGATCGTCAGCGGCGGCGAGGTCTTTGGCGGGAACGCACCCGGCATCATCGGGCACGACGCGGAGCGGCGGACGCCGCGCTCGGCTGCCGACGTTCCGGTACGCGGGCTGCACGCGCCCCCTCCGGCGAAAGCGCGGGCACCGAGCCTGCTCCTCTTCCTGCTCCTGCTCGCCGGGGGTGTGGCGGCCGTGATCGTCCTGCTGAAGCAGGGTCGCCGGAAGCTCCGCTACCTCTCGCGCGACCCGCGCCGCATCGCCTCTGCCTGCGCGCGGGAGCTGGCCGAGTTCCTGCACGACCAGGGGATTCCGGCTTCGCAGGCCGCGACGCTGCACGAACTGGGGCACACGATCGCCGAACGCTTCGCGGTCGACGCGGGCGACTTCGCGCGCGCGGCTGCGGCAGCGCGGTACGGGCCGCGGCGTGATGCCGTCGATGCGGCGAGGCGGGCGCGCGTGGAGCTGCGTGAGCTGAAGCGCAAGCTGCGGCGCGCGCTGTTCGTGCTCGACCGCGCCCGCGGGCTCGTCTCCGTGCGCTCGCTCGGTCTGGGGTAGCCGTGGACGCCGTCGTGATGGCGGCCGGTCAGGGCATGCGCCTGCGGCCGCTGACGGAACGGTGGGCGAAGCCAGTGCTCCCGATCGACGGCCGTCCTGTCCTGGCCGTCCTCCTCCGTGAGCTCGCCGCGGCCGAGTGCGAGCGGGTCTGGCTGGTGGCGGGCCACCTGGCACAGCAGGTCGAGCAGCTCGCCGGAGACGGGTCTGCCTTTGGAGTCGTCGTGCGTGGCGTGCGACAGCCCGAGGTGCTCGGCTCGGCCGACGCGGTGCGGCGCGCACTTGACGCGGGCGCGGAGCCGCCGGTGCTCGTGTCCGCCGCGGACACCCTGTACGGCCAAGGCGACGTCGCCCGTTTCGCGCACGCCTTCGCCGGATCCGGCGCCGCAGGCGCCGTGGCCGTGCGCACCGATCCGCCGCCCGGGCCGGGACGGCCCGCGGTACGGCGTGAGGGCGACGGGGTGGTGCGAATGCGCGACGACGATCCGGCGAATGCCTGGACGCCTGCGCCCCTCTGGGGCCTCGCCGGGCCGGTCGCCGACCGGCTCTGCCAGGACAGGCCGCCCTACGAGCTCGACAACGCGTACCAGGCGGCGATCGACGCCGGCGAGACGGTTATGGCGATCGAGATCGGGAAGACCCGGGATTTGACGTATCCGCTTGACTTGGTGGAGGAGAACTTTCCCTACCTGAAAGCCACATGAGCGAGACCTACGACCTCTTCCAGCAGGGCCGAGCGCACCTCCGCAAGGGCCGCGCCGCGCAGGCGACCGTCGCCCTGGAGAAGGCGAAGCGCCGCGAGCCGGCGAAGGCGTCGATCCGCGAGGCACTGGGAATCGCCTACCTCCGCATCCAGCGCTACGAGGAGGCCGAGGAGGAGTTCCGCGCGATGCTCGAGCTCTCGCCGGCCGACCACTACGCGCACTACGCGCTCGGGCGGGCGTTGGAGAAGCAGGGCAAGGACGCAGAGGCGAACGGCCACTACAAGCTGGCGAGCTCGCTCCGGCCTCAGAACGAGCACTACGCCTCCCGGATCCTCGACCTCGAGCGAGCTGACCGGGACAACCCCTCCTCGGACAGCGCGGACTAACCGACACAGAATCGGCGCGCCCGCGTCGCCCACCCGTGCGCGGATCGCCGCTAGCGTTGCCGGCAGTGGGTGGGTGTGTCCCCCTCCCGGGTGGGGCCGCGCGCGCGTGTACTAGAAGAGTGCGCACGGCGATGCGCTTGGGATGATGCTGACGAGATGCGGGCCGTCTGCCAGCGCGTGGCGCGCGCACGTGTCACGGTCGACGCTTCCGTCGCGGGCGAGATCGACCGGGGCCTCGTCGTCCTGCTCGGCGTCGCGCGCGGCGATACGGCCGCGGACGTCGACCGTCTTGCCGGCAAGATCGCACGGCTCCGGATCTTCGAAGACGCCGACGGGAAGTTCGCGAACAGCCTGCTCGACGTCGCTGGCGCTGCGCTCGTCGTCAGCCAGTTCACGTTGATCGCAGACACCCGCAAGGGAAACCGGCCGAGCTTCACGGACGCCGCGCCGCCAGAAGAAGCCGAGCCGCTCTACCTGCTCCTCTGCGACAGGCTCGAGGCCGCCGGCGTCCACGTGGCCCGCGGCGTTTTCGGTGCGCGCATGGCCGTCGAGCTCGTCAACGACGGCCCCGTCACGATCGTCCTCGACTGAGGAGATGCCGCCCGCCGGATTCGGGCTTGAGGGCTAGTTGCTATCCTGCTAACACCACATTTCGAGCTGTTCGCGAAATGGGCCTGCGGGCCCATTTTTTGCGACAGGAGCGCACATGGCCGCCACACACGACAAAGAGAGACAGTTGACGCGGGAGATCGCCCCCAAGGTGGAGGGCGCGCTTCCGGGCACCGAAGTGCTCGCCGTCGAGCTGACGAGCCCCGAGCGCTTCACGGTCTATGTCGACCATGTCCATGGCGTCGATCACGCTCTTTGCGAGCGTGTCACGAACGTGCTGCGCGACTACCTGCGCGAGTACTCGGTTGACGTGTCGTCGCCGGGAATCGAGCGCCCGCTCCGTACGCAGTCGCATTTTCGCAACGCCGTCGGGCGCGGGGTCGCGCTGCGTACACAGGAGCGCAACCGCGTCCGCGGCGAGGTCGTGTCCGCGGGCGAGCGGAGCGTGACCGTCAAGACGGACGACGAGTCCGTTGACATCCCGTACGACTCGATCGTTCGGGGCAATCTGATCGAGGAAGTGGGGACGAGATGACTCAAGAGATCATCGACGCAGTCAGGGACATCGAGCGCGAGAAGGGGATCGAGAGTGGAACACTCGTCTCCGCCCTCGAGGACGCCCTGCTTGCGGCGTACAAGAAGACTCCGGGCGCCTCGCGTCACGCGACGGTCGAGATCGACGAGCAGGGCGACTTCCGCGTCTACTCGATCGAGCTCCCACGCGACATCGAGGAGCGGCTCCTCGACGAGGCGCGCGAGCGCGCGCTCGAGGAACTGGAGCGGATCGAGGCCGAGAACGGCGAGCGCTCTCACACGTTGCTCTCGGACGACGACCTCGACATCGACTGGTCCGACGTTCCCGCCGAGCAGGTGAAGCGTGAGGACGTCACCCCCGAGAACTTCGGGCGCATCGCCGCGCAGACGGCGAAGCAGGTGATCCTGCAGCGCATCCGCGAGGCGGAGCGGATGATGATGTACGACGAGTACAAGGACCGCGAGAGCGAGGTCGTGACCGGCATCGTCCAGCAGGCCGGCGACCGTAACAACGTCCTCGTCGACCTCGGCAAGGTCGAGGCGCTGCTGCCGCGCTCGGAGCAGGTCGACGGCGAGCGCTACGAGCAGGGCTCGCGGATCAAGGCGGTCATCACCGAGGTCCGCTCCGGGACGAAAGGCCCGCAGGTGATCTTGTCGCGGCGCGATCCCGAGCTGATCAAGACGCTGTTCGAGCTCGAGGTACCGGAGATCGCAGACGGCCTCGTCGAGATCCGCGGCGTCGCCCGCGAGCCGGGCTACCGCTCGAAGATCGCGGTCGAGTCGCACGCGCAGGGTGTCGACCCGGTCGGCGCCTGCGTCGGCCCGCGCGGATCGCGTGTCCGCATGGTCGTGTCCGAGCTGCGCGGCGAGAAGATCGACATCATCCCCTGGAACCCTGAGCCGGCACGCTTCGTCGCCAAGGCGTTGTCGCCGGCGCGCGTCCGCGAGGTGTTCGTCGACGACGAGACGAAGGAAGCGACGGTGATCGTCCCGGACGACCAGCTCGCGCTGGCAATCGGCAAGGAGGGCCTCAACGCCCGCCTTGCAGCGAGGCTGACCGGGTGGAAGGTCGACATCCAGTCCGACACCGAGTTCGCGCAGGCGGAAGCGGCCGCGGCCTACGGCGGCGGAGAGGGCGAGGAGTTCACCGGCCGCTGCGCGGCGGTGCTCTCGAACGGCAAGCGCTGCCCGAACGAGGCGCTGCCGGGCTCGCGCTACTGCGGGCTGCCCGCGCACCAGGAGCTGGTGCTCCACGACACGGACGACACCGAGCCGATCGAGGCGGAGGAGGAGCCGGCGCTCGAGATCCGCTCGGATCTGACCGAGTCCGAGGCCGAGAGCATCGGCCCGGAGAGCCTGCCGCCGCAGGCCGAACAGCCGCTCGAGTCCGAAGCGACCGCAGACGAGGCGGCGACGCACGGCCCGGATGCGGACGTGATCGCCGAGGCCGAAGGGGACGTCGACCTCGATATCGCGCCCCCGGCTACCGCTGCGCTCGACGAGGTGCCCGCGGGCATCCCGGTCGAGTCGGCGCGCGAAGAGGGCGGGGAGGACACTCCGGCTGCGTGACTGGGCCGACCAGGAGCTGCATCGGCTGCGGGCGGAAGGCGCCGCAGGGCGAGCTCCTGCGCTTCGTCGCCAAGCACGGCGTGCTCGTCCCCGGGCTGCACGAGCCGGGTCGGGGCGCCTACACGTGCCGTCGCCTCTCCTGCTTCGAGCGAGCGGTCTCGCGGCGGGCGTTCAACCGGACGCTGAAACGGAACGTCCGGGTCGAGCCCGAACTGGCATCTCTCTACACTTGACGGCGTAATGGCGAACGAATCCGGATCAAACAGGCCGAATCGGCCGATGCGGCCCCGACAGGGGGGCCCCGGCGCGCGCCGCAAGCGCCGCGTCGTGATCGACAACGCCGCTGCCCGGCCGCGCGACGCGCGCCAGCAGCAGCGTGAGCGGGAGGCGGCGCGCCCGAAGACGCCGCGTGAGGTCGCGCCGGTCACCGGCCCGGTCGCGGTTCAGTCCGGCGTCACCGTCCGCGACCTTTCGCAAGCGCTCGGCGTCCCGGCGCCCAAGATCATCATGTTCATGATGGGCCTGGGGAAGGCCGTGACGATCACGCAGTCCTTGGGCGACGAGGAGGTCGAGCTGATCGCCGCCGAGCTGGCGCCGGAGCGCGAGCTGACGATCCGGCACGCCGCCGACGAGGAGGACGAGCCCGAGGTTTTCGAGGACGCCGAGGTCGACCTCGTCCCGCGCCCGCCCGTCGTGACGATCATGGGCCACGTCGACCACGGGAAGACGACGCTGCTGGACGCGATCCGCCAGACCTCCGTGGTCGAGACGGAGGCCGGGGGGATCACACAGCACATCGGCGCGTACCAGGTCGAGCACAACGGCCGCAAGATCACGTTCCTGGACACGCCGGGCCACGAGGCATTCACCGCCATGCGTGCGCGCGGCGCGAAGGTCACCGATATCGCCGTGCTCGTCGTTGCCGCCGACGACGGCGTCATGCCGCAGACGAAGGAGTCGATCTCGCACGCGCGCGCGGCGGAGGTGCCGATCGTCGTCGCCGTCAACAAGATCGACGTCCCGGATGCCGACCCCAACCGTGTGCGCAGCGAGCTCTCGACGGAGGGGTTGCAGCCGGAAGAGTGGGGGGGCACGACGCAGTTCTCCGACGTGTCGGCCAAGCAGGGCCAGAACCTCGACGACCTGCTCGAGAAGGTGCTGCTCGTCGCGGACGCCGAGCTCGAGCTGACGGCGAATCCCAAGGCGGAGGCTTCCGGGCCGATCATCGAATCGCGCCTCGACGTCGGTCGCGGACCTGCCGCGACGATGCTCGTCCACCGTGGCACGCTGCACGTCGGCGACGCGGTCGTCGCGGGCGACGCCTGGGGGAAGGTGCGCGCGCTCTACAACTTCCGCGGCGACAAGGTCAAGGACGCGGGGCCCGGCGACCCGGTTGAGATCCTCGGCTTCGACCATCCGCCGCCCGCCGGCGAGCTCTGCCGCGTTGTCGAGAACGAACGCCGGGCGCGCGATCTAGCCAATGCGCGCGGCGAGCGCCTGCGGCGGGAGCAGCTCGCACAGGCGTCGCGTGGGGTTTCGATCGAGCGGTTGTTCGAGCAGATGCAGGCCGGCGCGGTGCGCGACCTCAACCTCGTGCTGAAGGGCGACGTCGTCGGCTCGGTCGAGGCCGCCGTCTCCGAGCTGGCGAAGATCCAGCATCCAGAGGTGCGCGTCAACGTCATCCACCAGGGCGTCGGCGGCATCACGGAGAACGACATCATGCTCGCGTCCGCGTCGGGGGCGACGGTCGTCGGCTTCAACGTCCGCCCGAACGCCGAGGCGCGTGCGCTCGCCGAGCGCGAGGGCGTCGAGATCCGCACCTACCGGGTCATCTATCAGCTGACGGAGGACATCGAGCAGGCGCTGGTCGGAATGCTGCGACCGGTCGAGACGGAGGAGACGCTCGGCGAGGCCGAGGTGCGCGCGCTGTTCAAGGTCTCCCGGCTTGGCACGATCGCCGGCTGCATGGTCACGAGCGGGTTGATCCGGCGCGGCGCGCAGGTGCGCGTGGTGCGCGACGGCACCGTCATCCACGAGACGACGATCTCTCAGCTCAAGCGCTTCAAGGACGACGCCCGCGAAGTCACCGAGGGCTTCGAGTGCGGCATCCTGCTCGACGGCTTCAACGACGTCAAGGAAGGCGACGTCCTCGAGGCCTACGAGACGCGCGCGGTCGAGCGCACGACGCTCGACGAGCCCGCGCCCGCAGCTACGACGTAGAGCGCGTCAGCCTTCGCGGCAGGGCCGGCAGACACCCTCGCTGCGGCCGAAGGGATCGTCACGTTCGATCGGCTCGTTGCATGAGCGGCACCAACGCCCCACCGGGAGGCCGGTGAGCAGAGTGCGAAGGAAGTTGGCCATCGCTTCGAACGTAGCGAGAGCGGTCCCATCGGCACAAGGGCATTCACCAACCTCTTACATTGCGGCTTCAATACGTCCCGTGGGCGCGGGCTACGTCGGAATCCTCAGCGTCGAGCTGCACTTTCCCGAAGCCGGGTCGCTCAAGGGCAAGCGCAAGTACGTGAAGTCGGCCAAGGCGCAGCTGCAGAATCGCTTCGGCGTCTCCGTCGCGGAGGTCGACCATCACGAGCTCTGGCAGCGCGCGCGGCTGACCATGTCGTGCGTCGCCCGCGAATACCGTGAGGCGGAGCAGTTGCTCGACGAGGCCGAGCGCTACCTCTCCGGGCAGGACTTCGAGCTCGTGCGGACCGAGCGCGACGTCGTCAGCGTCGACTAGACGAATGCCTGCACCAGCATCGCCGCGCCGGCGACGAGCAGGACGGCGCCGACCGCGCGGAGCAGCTCCTGCTCGTTCAGCCGTCCGGTGAGCCGTGCGCCGAGCAGCGCACCCGGTACCGACGCCGCCGCGCCGACCCCGAGCAGAGTCCAGTCCACGCCGCCGGCGAGATGCCCGAGTACGCCGGCCACGCCGAGACAGAAACCGACGGCGACGTTCGTGCCGACCGCACGGAACGTGTCCGCCCCGACGAAGCGGAGCAGGGCGCCGATCCGGAGTGCGCCGAGGATCAGGCCGACGAAGCCACCGAGCAGCCCGATCACGGCTCCCGTCACCACCGCCGCGGCCGGGCTCTCGGGGGCCGTCGACCGAGGCGCAGCTCGCCGCGGCCGGAGGAGGTCGACGCCGAAGGCGAGCAGCGTGACGCCGATCACCGCGAGCAGAACGTCGCCGGGGACTTCGCCCGCGAGCAGCCCGCCCGCGGCGGCGGCGAGGACAGAGGGCGGAGCCATCCAGAGGAAGATGCGCCAGTCGATCCGACCTGCGCGCACATGGGTGACCGACGCGGTCAGCGCGGCGACGGCCGAGACGCCGATGTTCGCTCCCGCCCCGGCGGCCGGGCTCGACGCGACCAGCACGATCACCGGCAGGCGGAGGTTGCCGAGCACGAGGCCGACGAGGCCGCCCGCCAGGGCCGTGACGAAGCACCAGAGCGCGACGGCGACGAGGAGAAGTGCGTCCAGGCGCTTGAATATCGCGCATGGCCGAGCGCATGCGCCGAGTCAACGAGTCGATCCGGCAGGTCTTGTCGGAGGGAGTCGGGCAGCTCAAGGATCCGCGGATCGGCTTCGTCACGGTCACCGGCGTCGAGACGTCGCCCGACCTCCGGCACGCGCGCGTGTTCGTCTCCGTGCTCGGCGCGGAGCGGAAGCGCACACAGACGCTCGCAGGTCTGCAGGCTGCACACGCCGTGCTGCAAACACGCCTTGCCCGCGAGCTGCGACTGAAGCGGACCCCGCAACTGGCGTTCGAGTACGATCCGTCGGTCGAGCGCGGGGTCCGCATGACCAAGCTGATCGATGAACTCGCCCCAGACGACAGCGAGTGAGCTGACGGCGGTCGCGGACGCGATTCGCGGCCACGAACAGTTCCTCATCACGACGCACGAGAACCCGGACGGCGACGCCCTCGGCTCGCTGCTGGCGATGAAGCTCGCGCTCGACCAGCTCGGCAAGGACTCCGTGATGGTGCTCGTGGGGGATGCGCCGCTGCCGGCCGAGTACGCCTTCATGCCGCTGGCCGAGCTGAGGCGCCGCTGGCCGGACGACGTCTCCGAGCGCGTGCTGCTCGCCGTCGACTGCGCCAACGAGAGCCGGATCGCCGATCCGGAGGTGCTCGGGCGCGTCCCACTCTCGGTCGACGTCGACCACCACCACGACAACACGCGCTTCGGCCGGATCAACCTCGTCGTTCCGGACGCCTCGTCAACGGGTGAGGTCCTACGCGACCTCTTCCGCGAGCTCGACGTCGAGCTGACGTCCGAGATCGCCGAGGCGCTCTACATCGCGCTCGTCACCGACACCGGGCGCTTCCAGTACACCAACACGACGCCCAAGGCGCTGCGGCTCGCGGCGGAGCTGGTCGAGGCAGGGGCGGACGTGCACCGCATCTTCCAGGGCGTGTACGAGTCGGTGCAGTTCGCGAAGCTGAAGCTGCTCGCCCGCGCGCTCGAGCGTGCACAGGTGTACGAGGGCGGCCGCATCGTCGTCTCGTACCTGCTCCGCACCGACTTTTGGGACGTCGGCGCCGCCGAGCCGTACTCCGAAGGCATCATCGACTTCCTGCGGGCCGTCGAGGGCGCAGACATGGCGGTGCTGATTCGCGAGCCGCCACGCCAGGACGGACCGACCCGCCGCGTCAGCCTGCGAGCGAGCGTCGATGAGTTGGACGTGTCCGCGATCGCGCGCAAATCCGGGGGCGGCGGGCATCGTCAGGCCGCGGGGTTCTCGAGCGAGGCCTCCATCGAGGAGATCACCGACTTCGTGCGCCGCGAGTTCCTTGCCTCCGCGCGCGCTTGACCCGACCGGGATCGTTCTCGTCGACAAGCCGGCGGGACCCTCGTCCTTCGCAGTCGTCGCGGAGCTCCGCCGGCGCACCGGCGCGCGGACCGGCCACGCGGGAACACTTGACCCGTTCGCGACAGGGCTGTTGCTCTTGTTGTCCGGTAGGGCAACTAAGCTGGCTTCATGCTTCGTTGGGCTCGACAAGCGCTACGTCACGGACGTGGATTTGACCGCACGGACGTCGACCGGCGACCCGGAGGGCGAGGTGGTCGCGCGGAGCGATCCGCCCGACCGGGACGAGCTCGAGCGGCTCCTCGCGGGCCTCCGCGGTGAGGTGGAGCTGCCGATCCCGGCCGCCTCGGCGGTGAAGATCGGCGGGGAGCGCGCCTACAAGCTCGCGCGGCGTGGGGTGCAGGTCGAGATGCCCACGCGCCGCTCGCGCATCGATGCGCTCGACGTCATCGCATATACGCACGGCCAGGTGCGGCTCGATCTCCGCGTCAGCTCGGGCACGTACGTCCGGGCAGTCGCGGACGTGCTCGGCGGGCATTGCCGGACGCTCCGCCGCCTCGAGATCGGACCGTTCTCCGTCGAGGAGGCCGACCCCGAGCACATCATCTCGCCCGAGGACGCGCTGGCGCGGCTGTGATCGTCGCCCGCAGTGTCGATGAGCTGCCGGCGCGCGCGCGCACGGTCGCGATCGGCAGCTTCGACGGAGTGCACCGCGGCCACCGGCTCGTGCTCGAGACCGCGCGGGCAGCCGGAGCCACTACGACGGCCGTCACCTTCTGGCCGCACCCACGGCTGGTGCTCGGCAACCGGGTCGAGCTGCTCTCGACTCTCGAGCGGCGGCTCGAGTTGCTGGAGGCGAAGGGCGGTGTCGACGAGGTGCTGGTCGTGGCCTTCACGCCCGAGGTGGCAGCCCTGCCGGCCGAGGAGTTCGCTGAGTCGGTGCTGCAGCGGGCGGGTGCCACGGTCATCGTTGTCGGCGAGAACTTCCGCTTCGGACGGGGTGCCGCCGGCGATGCCGCGCTGCTCGAGCGGCTCGGGTTCGACGTCCGCCTCGTCCCGACGGTGGAGGGTGTCTCGTCCACCCGGATTCGCGCCCTCCTGCGGGAGGGCGACGTCGTGGCGGCGGCGCAGCTGCTCGGTCGGCCGGCCGAGCTCGACGGCACCGTCGTCCTCGGTGACGAGCGGGGCGGAACGCTCGGCTATCCGACCGCGAACCTGGCGGTGTCGCCGGACCTGCTCGTGCCCGCGTACGGGATCTATGCCGGGTGGGCCCGAAGCCATCGCACGGCCGTGTCGATCGGCGTGAACCCGCACTACGGCGGCGACGAACGGCGGATCGAACCACACCTGCTCGACTTCGAAGGCGATCTCGACGGCCAGCGGCTCGTCGTCGAGCTGTGGCAGCGTCTGCGCGAGGAGCGGGCGTTTTCGTCCGAGGAGGAGCTCGTGGCGCAGATCGCCCGCGACGTCGAGGCGGCGCGGGCCGCCGAGCGGCCGGTCGGGGCCGAAACCGAGCCGCCGGCCACCCCGTAATCCTCGCAAAGAGCGGCTCGCAAGTTTCCGCAAAGAGCGGAGTCTTCTAGGCGTGGGTCCAGAAACGGGAGACGAAGGCCCTCAGCTAACCGTCGTCGAGAGCGTCCGCTGTCTCGAGTGCGGGGCCGTCTACGCCAAGCCGCTGGGCGGCGGCACCGTCCGCGAGAACCCGGGCTGCCCCGACTGCGGGTACGTCGGCTGGATGGCGACGACGCCGCGCCCGATCAACGAAGCGTGGACGCCGCCCCGTTCCGCCGCGGGTCGCCAGCCATACCACTCCGGCTGACGAGGCTGACGCCGCCGAAGTAGTGGTGCTGCGCCGGCCAGCGGCGCACCGTCCGCCCGCGCGCCTCCAGCGCGGCGAGCGCAGGCTCGTCCACGCCGGGCTCGGCGTTGACCACGTCCGGAGCGGGGTGGAAGCGTGGCCGCGCGACCGCCTGCGCCGCGGACAGGCCCTCGTCGAGCACGCCGGCGATCACGCCGAGCAACGCCGTCCGCAAGCGCGTGCCACCGGCCGCGCCGGCCGCGAGTGAGAGGCCGCCCGCGTCGAAGGCGAGCGTCGGGGCCATCATGCTCTGCATTCGCCCACCGGGCTCGAGCCCGCCCCGGAGCAGATCGGCCTCGCCGAGCATGCTGTTCAGATGCAGGTCGAGGCCGGGCAGGCAGTCGCCTGACCCGAGACCGAGACTGCTCGTGAGGACGCAAGCGTTGCCCTCGGCGTCGACGACGCTGACGTTCGTCGTATCGCCGCCACCTCCGCTCGGCGACTCGAGCGCGTCGACGAGCGCGAGCACTCGGTCGGTCTCGCCGACACCGGCCAGCCGAGGAAGCCGCGGGATGGTCTCGGGCAGGCCGGAGAGACCGGCGCGCGTCAACAACCGGCCGTCCAGGTAGCGCACCGAGACGGGATCGCTCCATTCCGCCTCGTACGCCTCGAGGTCGGCTTGCGTGACGAGGCCGCCGCGCTCCCGGCAGAGCTCGAGCAACCGCGTCGCGATCGAACCACGGTAGGTGGAGGCCGGCTCGTCGGCGAGCAGCTCGAGGGCGGAGGCGAGGCCGGGTTGCCGCAGTCGCGCGCCCGCCTCGAGCAGCTTTCCGCCGGGCGCATAGATGGCCGCACCCTCGTTCATCGTCATCACCGGCGCGAGCATCGCGAGACAGGCGGCGTGCGCCGGGGGAAACTCGACGCCTTCCTGCGCGAGCCGGAGCGCCGGCTCGACGAGCCGCGCCCAGGGCAGGCGGCCGTGCGCTTCGAACAGCGCGACGAGGCCGGCGGGCAAGCCGGGCACGCCGCAGGACGCCGGCCCGACGGCGTAGTGCACGAGCTCGGCGCCGAATGGGACTCGCAGCTCGATCAGCTCGGGCTCGCGCGGCTCCGCACCGAGCCCGGGCACGGCGACGAAGCAGTCGAGGTTGCGTGCGCAGCCGGCGGCCGCGTCGAAGTAGATCGCATGGCCGCCGCCGAGCAGCCCGGTCATGACGGTCTCTGCGACACACGAGGCGAGAGAGGCTGCGATCGCCGCGTCCGCGGCGGTGCCGCCCTCGGCCAGGATCTCGATTCCGGCCGCCATCGTCGCCGGATGTCCGGCCGCCACGCCCGCCTGCATCGCCCTTTTTTATCGCGGGGTCGCGCCGGTAGGTTGCAGAGTGATGGATGCAGCGACAGAGCTGCCGCTCGTACATGCCCGCGGGCTGGTCAAGCGCTTCGGCAACCTGGTCGCCGTCGACGGGATCGACTTCGACGTGCACAAAGGCGAGGCGTTCGGCTTCCTCGGGCCGAACGGCGCCGGCAAGACGTCGACGATGCGCATGGTCGGCTGCGTCTCGCCGCCTTCCGGTGGCTCCCTGAGCATCCTCGGACTCGACCCGGTTAAGGGCGGACCGGAGATCAGGGCACGTCTCGGCGTCGTCCCGCAGCAGGACACGCTCGACTTCGAGCTCACCGTGCGCGAGAACATCATCATCTACGGTCGCTACTTCGGCCTGCCGCGCCGCGATCTGCGCAAGCGCGCGGACGAGCTGCTCGACTTCGTGCAGCTGACGGAGCGGGCCGACGACCGCGTCGAGCCGCTGTCGGGCGGGATGAAACGGCGGCTCACGATCGCGCGCTCGCTGGTGAATGATCCCGACGTGCTGCTGCTGGACGAGCCGACGACGGGCCTCGACCCCCAGGCGCGACACACGGTGTGGGACCGGCTGTTCCGGCTGAAGCAGCGCGGCGTAACGCTGATCCTGACGACGCACTACATGGACGAGGCCGAGCAGCTCTGCGACCGCCTCGTCGTGATGGACAAGGCCAAGATCGTCGCGGAAGGCTCGCCGCGCGAGCTGATCGGCCGCTACTCGACGCGCGAGGTGGTCGAGCTTCGCTTCGGCGCCGACAAGCAACCGGAAGAGATCGCAACGCGAATCGACGGCCTCGCCCGTCGCCTCGAGGCGCTGCCCGACCGCCTGCTCCTGTACAGCGACGACGGCGACGCGACGGCGACACAGGTGCACGAGCTCGGCCTGCACCCGGACAGCGTGCTCGTTCGCCGCTCGACCCTCGAAGACGTCTTCCTGCACCTGACCGGCCGCCGGCTCGTCGACGAGTGAACCTGGCGCTCTCGCTTCGCGTCTACGAGTTCTGGCTCGTGCAGTACCGGCGCGCCTGGCGCGGGACGGTGATCACGAGCATCGTCAACCCGGTCTTCTACCTCGGTGCGCTCGGCGTCGGGCTCGGCAGCATCGTCAACAAGTCCGGCGGTCAGCCGCTCGGGGTCCCTTACCTCGACTTCGTCGCGCCGGGACTGCTCGCCGCCGCGGCGATGCAGATCGCGTCGGGCGAGTCGACCTGGCCGGTGATGGCGTCGTTCAGGTGGACGCGGCAGTACTTCGCGATGCAGGCGACGCCGCTCGGCGTGCGCGACATCTTCATCGGCCACCAGCTCTACATGGCGTCGCGCATCGCGGCGACGAGCGCGATCTACCTCGGCATCATCGCGGCCTTCGGCGGCGTCAACTCGTGGCTCGCGGTCTTCACGCTGCCGGCGGTGACGCTCCTCGGCCTCGCGTTCACCGTGCCGACCGCCGCCTACGCGGCGACCCAGACCTCGGACGGCGCGTTCGTCCCGTACAACCGCTTCGTGATCGTCCCGATGTTCCTGTTCTCGGGGACGTTCTTTCCCGTGTCTCGCCTGCCCCTGCCACTCGAGTGGCTCGCGTACGCGACGCCGCTCTGGCACGGCGTCGACCTCTGCCGCGAGCTTACGCTCGGGAACGTGCACCTGCTTCGCGCGGTCGGACACGTCGTGTACCTGCTCCTGTTCGTCGTCGCCGGTTTCGTGTGGGGTCAGCGCACGTACATGCGGAGGCTGTTCAACTGAGCACCTACGCGTTCGCCGGCTCGCGCGGCACCCTGCTCTTCGAGCGGAACCTGATGGTCTACCGCCGCACCTGGATGATCATCTTCTCCGGGCTGTTCGAGCCGCTCTTCTACCTCTTCTCGATGGGGATCGGGCTCGGACACTTCGTCGGCAAGGTTCCCGGGCCGGGCGGCGAGCTCGTGGACTACGCGGCCTTCGTCGCGCCCGCGTTGCTCGCGTCGGCCGCGATGAACGGCGCCGTCTACGACGCGACGAATGTCTTCTGGAAGATGAAGTACTCGAAGACCTACGACGCGCTGCTCTCGACGCCGATCGCGCCCGTCGACATCGCTGTCGGGGAGACCTCGTGGGCGCTCTTCCGCGGCTTCCTCTACGCGGTGGCGTTCATGGTCGTCGCCGGATCGCTCGGCTTGATCGACTCCGTCTGGGGATTGCTCGCCCTGCCTGGAGCGGTGCTGATCGCCTTCGCGTTCGCGGGCCTGGGCGTCGCAGCTGTTACCTACCTACGCACCTGGCACGACTTCGAGTTCATCGGGCTCGTGCAGCTGCCGATGTTCCTCTTCTCGGCAACGTTCTTCCCGATCTCCACGTATCCGTACGCAATCCAGTGGGTCGTGCGCTGCTCGCCGCTCTACCACGCGATCTCGCTGCTTAGGGCGCTCAATCTCGGCCAGCTCGGCTGGATCCAGCTCGTGAACACGAGCTATCTCGCAGCGCTGGGCGTCGTCGGGCTCACGATTGCACAGCGGCGGGTCGGCAAGCTCCTCCTGAAGTAGCTACCCTGTCTCGCGACGCAGCCGCGGCTTTCCGCCTGCTTCCGGCGGATTGCTGGGACTGACGAGACAAAGGAGACGTATGACCCTAACGAAGGAAGCCAAGCTGGAGATCGTGCGCAAGCACGGGTCGGGCAAGGACGACACGGGCTCGACCAAGGTGCAGGTGGCGCTCTTGACGCGGCGGATCAATGACCTGACCGAGCACCTGCGCACGCATCCGAAGGACCACTACTCACGCCGCGGGCTCTTGAAGCTCGTCGGGCGGCGTCGTCGGTTCCTGACCTATCTCCAGCGACACGACCTGGAGGGATACCGGGCACTGATCAAAGAGTTGGGGCTGCGCAGGTAGTCCCGTAACCAGAGAGAGTGGAGATTCGAGCGAGCGCCGTCCGCGACGCTGACTCGAGTCCCCACTCTCCCGCAAAGCAGAGTGGAGGACAATTGATGGCAATTGCCACTGAGCGCCAGGCGGACGTCAGCGTGACGATCGGCGGGCGCGAGATCACATTCGAGACCGGCAAGCTCGCGAAGCAGGCCGACGGCGCCGTCGTCGTCAGGTCCGGCGACACGATGGTGCTGGCGACGGCGCAGGGCAGGATGGAGCCGCGCGAAGGCGCGGATTTCTTCCCGCTGACCGTCGACGTCGAGGAGCGCATGTACGCGGCCGGGAAGATCCCCGGCGGCTTCTTCAAGCGCGAAGGGCGTCCGACGGAGCGCGCAATCCTGACCGCACGCATGATCGACCGCCCGATCCGGCCGCTCTGGCCGAAGGGCTACAAGAACGAGACGCAGGTGATCTGCACGGTGCTGAGCGCCGACCTGAGCACCGCGCACGACATCCTCTGCATCAACGGCGCCTCCGCGGCGGTGATGGTCTCGCCGCTGCCGTTCCTCGGCCCGGTGGGCGCGGTGCGTGTCGGGATGATCGACGGCGAGTTCGTCGTCAACCCGACGCTGCCCGAGGTGGAGGAGCAGACGGAGCTCGACCTGATCGTCGTCGGCACGCTCGAAGGGCTGACGATGGTCGAGGCCGGCGCGAACGAGGTGCCGGAAGACAAGCTGCTCGAGGCGCTCGACCTGGCGCACGCGGAGATCAAGAAGCTGTGCGAGGCGCAGCTCGATCTGCAGCGGCAGGCGGGCAAGGCGAAGTGGCTCGACGACGACGTCACCGAGGAGATCGAGAGCGAGCACGGCGACGCGATCCGCGACCGGATCAAGTCGGAGGGCCTGCGGGCCGCCGACGCGTCTATCGAGGAGGCGCTGCCGGCACTGAGCATGGAATCGACCGAGGACGACGTCCTCAAGCAAACCCAGCGCAAGATGAGCCTGGCGACGGTGCTCGAGCGCATTCGCCTCGACGCCGTCCTGCAGCCCGTGCGCGAGCAGTTCGAGACCGAGCTGCGCACGCTCACCGACGCGGAGCAGGACTCGAAGGAGCTCAAGTCCGCGAAGCGGCAGCTGCTGTTCGACCGCATCGTCGACACCGTCGCGCTGCCGTTCCCGGTAGGCCCGTCGGTCGGCGAGGGCGAGGCGGCGACGGCCAAGGACACGCTGACGAAGAACTACGTCAAGCGGGCGGCCGAGGCGATCTACAAGGAGCTCGTCCGGCGCAAGATCGCGGTCGAGAAGAACCGGCCCGACGGGCGCAGCCCGGAGGAGATCCGGCCGATCACCTGCGAGGTGGGTGTCTCACCGCGGACACACGGCTCCGGTCTGTTCACGCGCGGGCAGACGCAGATCATGTCGTTGCTCACGCTCGGCACCGCCAAGGAAGGGCAGCGGATCGACGACCTCTCGCTCGAGACCGACCGCCGCTACATGCACCACTACAACTTCCCGCCTTACTCGGTCGGGGAGACGGGCATGATGCGCGGCCCGAAGCGGCGTGACATCGGCCACGGGGCGCTCGCGCAGCGCGCGCTCGAGGCGATGATCCCGCCGGCG
>JBKPGW010000077.1:0-7953 GCA_046729555.1 Actinomycetota bacterium
TTCGCCGTCCGCGAGGGCGGCCGCACCGTCGGTGCGGGCGTGGTCACCGAGATCATCAAGTAGAAGGGGCGCCGGTTCGTTGGCTCAAAAAATCCGTATCCGCCTGAAGGGCTACGACCACCAGCAGCTCGACAAGTCGGCCCAGTCGATCGTCGAGACGGCCCAGCGAACCGGCGCCACCATCACCGGTCCCGTTCCGCTGCCCACCGAGAAGAACGTCTACTGCGTGATCCGGTCGCCGTTCAAGGACAAGGACTCACGCGAGCACTTCGAGGTGCGTACGCACAAGCGGCTGATCGACATTCATTCCCCTACCCCGAAGACGGTCGACTCGCTGATGCGGCTCGACCTCCCGGCCGGCGTCGACATCGAGATCAAGCTGTAGGTGTGACGTGAAGGGGATCGTGGGGAGGAAGCTGGGCATGACGCGGGTCTTCGATCCGGAGACCGGCGTCGTCACCCCCGTAACCGTGATCGAGGCCGAGCCGTGCCCGGTCGTGCAGGTCAAGACGGCGGACGCCGACGGCTACGACGCCGTCCAGATCGCCTACGACAAGGTCGCCGACCGCAAGCTGACCAAGGCAGCCGTCGGTCACCTGAAGAAGAACAACGTCGACGGCGCGTACCGGCGGCTGCTCGAGCTCCGTGGACAGAGCGCGCTCGTCGTCGGCGAGAACGTAACGGTCGAGGCGTTCGAGCCCGGCGAGAAGATCAAGGTCACGGGCGTCTCGCACGGCAAGGGGTTCGCCGGCACGATCAAGCGACACAAGTTCCACCGCGGCCCAACGTCGCACGGCTCGCACAACATCCGCAAGCCTGGCTCGATCGGGGCGTCTGCAACGCCCTCGCGCGTCTTCAAGGGAATCAAGATGGCCGGCCGTCTCGGCGGCAAGCGCGTCACGCAGGTCGGCCTCGTCGTGCACGAGATCGACGCGGAGCGGAATCTGTTGCTCGTCAAGGGCGCCGTCCCGGGCCCGAAGAACGGCTTCGTCGAAGTGCGAGAGGCGGGACGCTGATGGCTGCGCCGAAGGCACCGCTGCTCGATTCGGCTGGCAAGATGTCGAAGGACGTCACGCTGGAGGAATCCGTCTTCGCCGCCGAGATGAAGCCGCACGTCGTGCACGAAACCGTGCGCGCGGAGATGAACGCCGACCGTCGTGGGACGCGCGCGGCGAAGAGCCGCGGACTTGTCCGCGGCGGGCGCGGGAAGCCGTGGCGCCAGAAGGGCACGGGACGTGCCCGGGCCGGGACGACGCGCGCTCCGCATTGGAAGGGCGGCGGCGTGGCATTTCCGCCGACGCCGCGCGACTTCGAGGTGAAGGTCAACCGCAAGGCGCGCCGTTCGGCGCTCCGCGCGGTGCTCTCGGAGCACGCCGCCAACGGCACCTTCGGCCTTCTCGACGGCTCCGGTTTCTCGGAGCCGTCGACACGAAAGGCGGCCGAACTGCTCGCAGGTTGGGGCAAGGAGCTTCCGCTTGTCGTCGTCACCGGCACCGAAGAGGAGACCGTCTCCACGTCGTTCCGGAACCTCGACGGCGCCGTCGTGATCACCCCGGGCGAGCTCGAGGTCGCTGCGCTCGTCTGGGCGCGCTCGGTCCTCGTGACGCAGGACGCGCTCGACCTCGTGAAGGCGAAGGCCTCCTGATGAGCCTGCGGGGCCGCCCATGAGCTTGCATCCAAACGAGGTCCTCCTCGCTCCGGTCGTGTCGGAGAAGAGCTACGCGCAGATCGAGGGCAGCAACACATACTCGTTCCGCATCCATCCGGACGCGCACAAGACGCAGGTCCGGCAGGCGGTCGAGGAGCTGTTCGGCGTCAAGGTCCTGCGCGTCAACGTCTCCAAGGTCCAGCCCAAGCCGAAGCGCCGCGGCTTCCACCGCGGGACGAAGCCGGGCTGGAAGAAGGCGATCGTCCAGCTGCAGCCGGGCGACTCGATCGAGATCTTCACGGGGGCACAAGTCTGATGCCGATCCGCCGCTACAAGCCGACCTCCGCAGGCCGTCGCTTCATGACCGTCTCCACGTTCGAGGAGGTCACGAAGTCGAAGCCCGACAAGGCGCTGACCACGAAGCTGAGCAAGAAGGGCGGCCGCAACAACACGGGCCGGATCACGACGCGCCACCAGGGCGGCGGCCACAAGCGCCGCTATCGGGTGATCGACTTCAAGCGGAAGAAGGACGGTGTGCCCGCCAAGGTTGCCGCGATCGAGTACGACCCCAACCGCTCGGCACGGATAGCGCTGCTGCACTACGCGGACGGCGCGAAGAGCTACATCCTTGCGCCCGCGCGGCTGCGTGTTGGCGCGACGGTCGAGTCCGGCCCGACGGCCGACATCCGTCCGGGCAACGCGCTGCCGCTAGAGAACATCCCGACCGGAACGCTCGTGCACAACGTCGAGCTGAAGCCTGGCCGGGGCGGCCAGCTGGCGCGCAGCGCCGGCTCCGGCGTCCAGCTCGTCGCCAAGGACGAGGGTTACGGCGTGCTCCGGCTCCCGTCCGGTGAGATGCGCCGCGTGTCACTCGCGTGCCGCGCTACCGTGGGGCAGGTCGGCAACGTCGACCACGAGAACGTCAGCGGCGGCAAGGCAGGCCGCAGCCGGTGGAAAGGCAAGCGGCCGACCGTGCGCGGATCCGCGATGAACCCCGTCGACCACCCGCACGGCGGCGGCGAGGGGAAGTCGAAAGGCGGGCGCCATCCCGTCACGCCGTGGGGGGTGCCGACGCTCGGCAAGCGCACGCGCCGCAAGCACAAGGAATCCAACCGGCTGATCGTGAGACCACGAAGACGAGGTAAGGAGAAGCGTTGAGCAGGAGCTCGAAGAAGGGGCCTTTCGTCGAGGAGCGGCTGATGAGCCGCATCGAGGCGATGAACGAGAAGAACGAGAAGCGGATGATCCGCACCTGGTCGCGCACCTCGACCGTGTTCCCGGAGATGGTCGGGCACACGATCGCCGTCCACGACGGCCGCAAGCACGTGCCCGTGTTCATCTCCGAGCAGATGGTCGGTCACAAACTGGGCGAGTTCGCGCCGACGCGGACGTTCCGCGCGCACTCCGGCGACCGCAAGACGGAGGTGAAGAAGCGCACATGATGAGCGTCGCTCGCTTTCAGCTCGCTCCCGTGAGGGAAACAATGTTTCCCTCACGAACTCCCTTCTTTAGGGATCGCTTCAGCGTGCGCGCCGCTGCGATCGCCGCGCAAGCTGAAGATGAACCTTGGGGAAACCTTTCGGTTTCCCCTGATGCCCCTTCCCTCGCTCATCGGCAAAGGGCGTGCCGATGAGCACCGTCGAGACACCGCGCGAAGTGCGCGCACAGGCGAAGTACGTGCGCATGTCGCCGCGGAAGGCGCGGCTCGTCGCGGAGCACATCCGCGGCCGCAGCGTGCCCGAGGCGCGCGCGGTGCTTGCGTTCACCGCGCGCGAGGCAGCCGGCGAGCTGGAAAAAGTCCTGCAATCGGCGGTCTCGAACGCCGAGGCGAACCACGGCATCGCCGAGGACCGTCTCTACATCTCGGCTGCGTACGTCGACGGCGGGCCCGTTATGAAGCGTTGGCGCGCGCGTGCGCGCGGCCGGGTCGCGCGGATCCGCAAGCGCACATGTCACATCACTGTGCGCCTGACGGAGCGGCCTGAGGCCGTCGTTGCAGCACCGCTGCCCGCCGTGGAGCCCGCAGCAACCGAGGAAGCTCCGAAGCCGAAGCGCAAGCCGGCTGCCAAGAAGACGACGACCGCGAAGAAAGCTCCCGCGAAGAAGAAGGAGACGAAGGCTTAATGGGCCAAAAAGTTCATCCCGGCGGGATGCGCGTCGGCGTCATCCACGACTGGAAGTCCAACTGGTACACGGGCAAGAAAGAGTTCCCCGAGTACCTGATCGAGGACATCAAGATCCGCGAGCACATCACGGGGAAGCTCGCGCATGCAGGGCTGTCCGACATCCTGATCCGCAAGGACAAGCAGCGGATCACGGTCGACATCTACACGGCGCGCCCCGGCATCGTGATCGGCAAGTCGGGCGTCGAGGTCGACGCGCTGCGCAAAGAGCTGCACGCGATCACCAAGAAGAACGTCCACATCAACATCAACGAGATCAAGCGTCCGGAGCTGGACGCGAAGCTCGTCGCGCAGTCGATCGCGGAGCAGCTTCAGAACCGCGTCAGCTTCCGGCGCGCGATGAAACGCGCGCTCGCATCCGGCATTCGCTCCGGCGCGAAGGGCGTCCGCATCCAGTGCGGAGGCCGGCTCGGCGGCACCGAGATGAGCCGTTCCGAGGCCTATTCGGAGGGCCGCGTCCCGTTGCACACGATCCGCGCGGACATCGACTACGGGTTCGTCGAGGCGAAGACGACGTTCGGTCGCATCGGCGTGAAGGTCTGGATCAACAAGGGCGAGATCATGCCGGAGGGTTACGGCGGGCTCGACACCGAGAAGGACGTGCGCCTCGGCGAGCAGGATCAGGCGCGGCGCCGGCGTGCGAACGTCGAGGGCCTCGGCGCCTCGCGCGAGAGCGGGCGTGACCGGCAGCGTGACCGCGAGGGCCTCGGCCCGGTGCGTCCGTCACGACGCGGCCGCGGCGGTCAGACCCGCGGCCGGGGTGCGCCGCGCGACCGTGCCCGCGGACAGGACAACGTCGAGCGCCCGCGCACCGACGAGGCCGCGAAGTCGGCCGAGGGCCGCGAGCAGCCTCCGGTCGAGCCGCAGGTCGAGACGACCCCGCCGCCCGTCGCCGATGCGCCCGACAGCACGACCCCGAAGCAGCAGACCGAGGACCCCACGAAACAAGAGAAGGCTGACGAGTAGTGCTGCTTCCGAAGAAGACGAAGTTCCGCAAGTACCAGCGAGGCCGCCGTCGCGGCTACTCGAAGGGTCAGACGACGGTGCAGTTCGGCGATTACGGCCTGAAGGCGCTCGAGACCGGTTGGGTCACCAACAGACAGATCGAGGCCGCCCGAATCGCGATGACGCGCAAGATCAAGCGCGGCGGCAAGGTCTGGATCAACGTCTTCCCCGACAAGCCGACGACGCAGAAGCCGGCCGAGACGCGCATGGGGTCGGGCAAGGGCTCGCCGGAACACTGGGTCGCGGTGATCAAGCCCGGCCGCGTCATGTTCGAGCTCGCCGGCGTGCCTGAGCCGCTCGCGAAGGAAGCGCTGCGCCTCGCCGGGACGAAGCTCTCACTGAAGACGAAGTTCGTGAAGCGGGAGGCGGATCTCTTTGAAAGCTAGGGACCTGAGGGACATGACCGACGACGAGCTGGAGAACGCGCTGGCCGACCGGCGGCAGGAGCTGTTCAACCTGCGCTTCCAGTCGGCGACGGGCGCGCTCGAGAACAGCGCGCGGCTGAAGCTCGCGAAGCGCGAGATCGCGCGCATCCTCACGGTGCGCGTGGAACGAGAGGCGGCTAAGAGCTAGTGGCTGAAGAGCAGAACAACGAGACAACCGAGGCGACTCCAGAGCAGTCGGTCGACGAGGCCGCAGCCGAGCAGGCTGCGCCCGAGGCTCCGGCGGCCGAGGAGGCCCCTTCCGAGGAGGCACCTGCCGAGGAGGAGCCTGCGGCTGAGGAGGCAGAGGCTCCCGCCGAGGAGCCGGTTGCGCCCGAGCCTGCCGCCGTCTCCGAAAAGAAGAAGAAGCGCAAGCACGTCCCGCGGGCACAGCGACGGCAGCGGCCGAAGCCCGTGCGCGAGCGGCCGGCGGAGCGCAAGCCGATCACGCGCACGCCGAAGCCCGAGTCGGAGCGCGGCCGCCGCCAGGAGCGCCGGGGCGTCGTCGTCGCCAGCGCGATGGACAAGACGATCGTCGTCAAGGTCGACACGATCAAGGCGCACCCGCGCTACAAGAAGGTCGTCCGGCGAAGTGTCAAGTTCCACGCCCACGACGAGCAGAACACCGCGAACGTCGGCGACATCGTCCGCATCGTCGAGACCCGGCCGCTCTCCAAGACGAAGCGCTGGCGCCTCGTGCAGATCGTGGAGGCGGCCAAGTGATCCAGCAGGAGTCCAGACTGCGAGTCGCCGACAACACCGGCGCACGCGAGCTCCTGTGCATCCGCGTCAAGGGCGGGTCGCACCGCCGCTACGCGCGCGTCGGCGACATCATCGTCGGCACGGTAAAGCTCGCGACACCCCAGGGCGCGGTGAAGAAAGGCGAGGTCGTGCAGGCGGTCGTCGTGCGCACGAAGAAGGCGTACGGCCGCGAAGACGGCACGACGATTGCGTTCGACGAGAACGCCGCGGTGATCATCGACAACCAGCGCAATCCGCGCGGGACCCGCATCTTCGGTCCCGTCGCCCGCGAGTTGCGCGAGAAGAACTTCATGAAAATCGTCTCCCTAGCGCCGGAGGTGCTCTAAGCCGTGAAAAATGCTGCGCATTTTCCACGGGTGGAAGTAAGTCCCATCGTTTCGCTCGGGAAAGGTCTGAAATGGCAATGAAAGTTCACAAGGGCGATCTCGTCCACATCCTGAGCGGCAAGGACCGCGGCAAGCAGGGCCGCGTCATCGACGCACGCCCCAAGGACAAGAAGGTGATCGTCGAGAACCTCAATCTCGTCAAGCGGCACACGAAGCCGCGCCCGATCCAGAACACGAGTCGCATGGGCACCGCCGGCATGACGCCGGGCGGCGTGATCGACAAGCCCGCGCCGCTCCCCGTCGGGAACGTGATGGTCGTCTGCCCGGTCTGCAACCGGCCGACCCGAGTGGGGATGAAGAAGAAGGAGTCCCACGGCGAGCAGGTCAAGGTGCGCGTCTGCAAGCGCGCCGACTGCGGCGAGGAGATCGACCGGTGAGCAGCACGACCCGCGTCAGGGAAGTCCGCAAGGAAGCCGCCCGCGCCTCCTACGAGCCGCGCCTCAAGGTCCTGTACGAGCAGGAACTGCGCGCGCAGCTGAAAGAGGAGCTCGGCGCCTCATCTGTGATGGACGTCCCGCAGGTCGAGAAGATCACGCTCAACATGGGGGTCGGCGAGGCGAAGACCGACGCCAAGCAGCTCGACTCCGCGCTCGAGGAGCTGACGACGATCGCCGGGCAGCGCGCGCAGGTACGCCGTGCCCGCAGGTCGATCGCGCAGTTCAAGATCCGCGAAGGGATGCCGATCGGCGCCAAGGTCACGCTCCGCGGCGCCCGGATGTACGAGTTCCTCGATCGCCTGATCGCGATCGCGCTGCCGCGCATCCGCGACTTCCGCGGGCTCAGTCCGCGCTCGTTCGACGGCCGCGGCAACTACTCGCTCGGCATCCGCGAGCAGATCATTTTCCCCGAGATCAACTACGACGACATCCAGCAAGTCCGCGGCCTCGACGTCGCGATTACCACCTCCGCGAAGACGGACGAGCAGGCGCTCGCGCTCCTGCGCGGGCTCGGCATGCCGTTCGCGGCGGACGGAAGGGAGCAATAGCACCGCATGGCCAAGAAGTCGCTCGTCATCAAGCAGGCGCGCCCGCAGCGGTTCAAGGTACGCAACTACTCGCGCTGCAACCGCTGTGGACGCCCGCGCGCCGTCTTTCGCAAGTTCGGCCTCTGCCGCATCTGCCTGCGGGACCTCGCGCACCAGGGCGTCATCCCGGGCATGACCAAAAGCAGTTGGTGATCTAGATGCTGACCGATCCAGTCGCCGACATGCTCTCCCGCATCCGCAACGCCAACAAGGCGCTGCACGAGACCGCGGAGATGCCCACCTCCCGGCTCAAGCAGGAGATCGCCCGCATCCTCAAGGAGGAGGGGTACATCTCGGACTTCCATGTGAAGAAGGGCGAGAGCTTCGATACCCTGGTCATCCAGCTGAAGTACGGCCGGAGCCGCGAGAGGATCATCACGGACCTCAAGCGGGTGTCCAAGCCCGGCCGCCGTGTCTATGCGCGCAAGGACCGGCTGCCGCGCGTGCTCGGCGGAATGGGCGTGGCGATCCTGTCGACTTCGACCGGGCTGGTCACCTCACGCACCGCAGAAGAGAAGGGAAT
>JBKPGW010000078.1:0-11117 GCA_046729555.1 Actinomycetota bacterium
CGAAAGCGCAGCTTTCGCGCTGGGTCAGTCCTTGTTGCAGACGGTCATGCCGAGCTGAGTGGCCAGCTCGTTCGCGCGGCTGTTGTGCTCCGTCGCCTTGGGGACGACGCCCTGCACGCCCTTCATGTCGTTGTGGTTGGCCTTGTCGCGAATCTCTTTCAGATCGCCCTTGAGCTTCTCGACCTCGGCGAGCCACTCGTCGGCGGTCGCCTGCTCGCTCGCGGGAGGCCTCAGATCGTGGAGGTCGTTCAGCGCGTTGTCGAGAATCGGCAGCGTCTTGTCGGCGACGTCCGCTAGATCGGAGAGGTTGGTTGGGTTCGCCAGCGCCTTCGTCTGCTGGTTGTACTTGCCGCAGATGGCATCGGCCTTCGAGGCGTAGTCCGCGCGCGTTAGCCGCTCGCCGCTGCCGCCTCCGCCACAGCCCGCGGCGAGCAGGACGGCGAGCAAGAGAAAGGAAGCGGCCCGCACACGAGTACGGTAACGCCTCCGGTGGACGAGGGACGGCTTCGGGTCGAGTCGCGAGAGCCGCTGGGGCGGCGGCGGCTCGTCGTGCTGTTGCGGGCAATCCTGTTCGTGCCGCACTACATCGTGATCGCGCTCTGGACGGTCCTGGCCGCGCCGGCCGTCGCCATCGCGTGGCTCGCGCTGCTCATCGAGGGACGGCTGCCGACCTGGTTGCATCGCTTCATCGCGGCGTACGTGCGCTACCTCGGACAAGCAATCGGCTGGCTCTACCTTCTCTCCGGGCGCTATCCCGACCCGCTGCACACGCGGGAGCATCCGCTCGCAGTGGAGATCCCCGAGCGTCCCCGGCAGCATCGGTTGGTGACCCTCTTTCGGCTGCCGCTGGCGATCCCTGCGGTTGTGCTGGCGAGCGCCTTCCGGGTCGTGCTCTCGCTCGCTGCGTTCGCGGCCTGGTTCACCGGGCTCGCGCTGGGCCGCACGACGGCGGGCCTCCAGGAGCTCGGCACCTTCTGCCTGCGCTACGAGCTCGAGACGCTTGCGTATGTGCTGCTCGTTTCATCGCGCTACCCGCGGCTCGCCCCCGCTGTCGCACCGCAGACGCCGCAGTAGGCCGTTCCCACCCGGCGGGGCGACTCGCAGTTCGTACACGGTGCGATCACGTCACGACCGCATGCCTCGCAATGCTCGTTCCCAGCAACCGGGTACCCGCAGAACGGACACTGGCTTCGTTTGACCCGACGTTGCGGAAGGCGGCGAATCAGGTAGCGCTGCAATCCCCAGTAGACGAGGAGCGTTGCGACGATGCCCAGCGCTGCGATTCCCGCCACGCCCCAGTCGAAAGGTTCCAGGTAGTCCGTTAAGTAGTCGGCGGCAAGGACAAAGGCCATGATCGTCGCGGCCGCGACGAGCGAGCCTGCGAGTGGAAACCAACGGGAAGCGCGCCGGCGGCCCCAAACCAGCAGCGCATACGCACCTGTGATCCAGAGTGCAACGAGGGCGAGCCGTGCGAGGAAGGAATCGCGTTGCTGACGGTGGTATGCCCGCTCGATCCGCTCCGACAAGGCCCTCTGTTCGGCGGCAGCGGCAGCGCGGACTTCGTCTGCTTCGTGCTGTGCGGACGCCAGTTCGCGGTCCGCCGCCGCCAGCTCCGCTTGCGCGTCGTCGTACTGCCTGCGAAGCGCGCCGGCCGGCTCGTGGGCTTCGAGCGCGGTTCGGTAGGCCTCCCGTCGCAGCTCGAGATTTTCGAGCGCCTGCCGCCGGCGTCCGCTTGCCTGTGAGGCGCGCAGCTCCGCCTGCTGCAGCCTCGCGGACGCGGGGCCGGCAGTCGCGACAGTCGGCACCTCGACATGCCGCCGCACGACGTCATCGATCTTCTGATACGTCCAGATACCGCCGAGGAGCAGGAACGCCGTCAGCAGGACGGCCAGCAGCTTCTCGGTGCGCGTCGTCTGGATGTCCTCGACATCCGCCCGAATCCTCATCGGTTCGCCCCTTTCGGTTTCGTCCTCGGTCGAAACTGCACGACGAGATCGCAATCCAGCGCTTCCGCCATGCGGAGCAGCGTGTCGATCCGCGGGGGCCTACCCCCACGCTCGAACCGCGCGATCGCCGACTGGGTCGTGCCGCACAGCTCGGCGAGCTCTTGTTGGGAGACGTTGCGCGCGTGCCGCTGCTCGATCACCTGGTCGGCAATCGCGGAGAAGAACCACCCCTCCTCCGGCTCTCCGAGTAAGCGCCGTCGTCGTGGCATAGCCTCGGTGCTATAATAGCACAGAGGCTATGCGAGCGCCTGAATGATCTCCTCGGTGTCGGGCCAGCGGCCTTCGCGCTGCTTGGAGAAGATCAGCTTGCCGTCGGCGACGACGTCGAATTGACTCGTCTCTCCGGACACCGGCTCGGCTTCGTGCGGCGTCCGGTCGTTGAGCTCGGCCGCGAGACTCGCGGCCCGTTGGTCATAGCCGTTTCAGACGGGGCAGTAAAAGATCTCGACGCGCGCCATTGCGCATGAGCTTACTTATGGAGCACGTCGTTGAGCTCCCAACGCTCGTCGCCGCCCTTGATCGTCTCCTCCTTCGCGAGACCGATGCCCCGGATGTAGAGCTTGTGGTCGATCACCTCGGGCTCGAGGGGCGTCCACTCCTTCGTCAGCAGTGCATGTGCCGACGCGGTGTACGGAACGACCACCGACGCGGAGAGGCTGAGGACGGAGAAGTGGTCCTCCGCGTGGCCCTTGTAGTACTCCTGCCGGAACGACTGCCCGACCTTCGGCCGTGCAGGCATGAGGATCCCCTGCTTCGCCCCGTCGACGCCGGCGAGCCAGGACCCTTCACGGCTCGTGACGCCGCCCTTCTTGTTCAACTCGGCCGTCGCCTCGCCGAAGTACCAGACGTTTCCCTCGCTGTCCTGCGCGTACCAGTCCGTCGTCCGCTCGGCCAGACGACCCCGCAGGTACAGCAGATCGTCGACGGCGGTGCAGCGAACGCCGCGGATGACCTTCGTGCGGGCGGTCACGCGTACGACATCGCGTCCCTGCTCGCCGTCCTTGACACCGGTGTAGACGAACGTGGTGCCGGGCTTCAGCGGGAACCACGGATGTCGACGCTGCGGGCGAAGGTCGCCTGCGACGAGCGCGTGCGGGCCTCGCCGGACCCGCACGCGACGCACGTGAACGCAACGAGGACGAGGCTAGTCGCGAGGGCTGATCGCAACGACCTTGCCATTGGCTGCGTCGACGCGGACTTCCTGGCTGCCGATGTCGACCGTGTAGACGATTCCGCCGCGGAAGTGCTCCAGGTCGACCTGCCCGAGCGCTCCGCTCGCCGCGCCCTGCGCTGTGGCGACCGCAGTCGCGAGCGAGATCTGCGTCTGTGGCAGCAGGTTCTTGCCGTCGTCCAGCGCTCCGGGCTGCGCATAGTGGCCGTCGTCCCAGATCAGGCCCTTCGGCCCGCCGAACGCGAAGGTCGCGCCGGCCAGCACGAGAAGTGCGGCGAGGACCGCGAGCACGATGACTCGTCTGCGCATCGAGGCTCCTTTCCTTCGTAGAGCCCGCACCGTAGAGAGGGCACGTTAGACGGCTATGAGAGCCGGGAGCGACTCTCTCATCTGGCTCTCATCCGGAGCAGCAAAGATGCCGGTGTAATGCGGGTTCTCGTCGTCGAAGACGAGCCGAGGATGGCGGCTCTCGTCCGCCGCGGCCTGCTGGAGGAGGGCCACGCCGCGGATGTTGCCGGCAGGGGCGAGGACGCGGTGTGGATGGCGGAGGCACACCCGTACGACGTGATCGTCCTCGACGTGATGCTGCCCGGGCTGAGCGGGTACGAGACCTGCCGCAGGCTGCGGAACGCCGGCGTCTGGACGCCGGTCCTGATGCTGACGGCGCGCGACGCCGTCGAAGACCGCGTCGCCGGGCTGGACGCAGGCGCGGACGACTACCTGACGAAGCCGTTCTCGCTCGCCGAGCTGTTCGCACGCCTACGCGCGCTGGCCCGCCGCGGCGAAGTCGAGCGGCCGACCGAGCTCGTGGTCGGGGACCTGCGCCTCGACCCGGCGTCTCGTCGAGTCTGGCGCGACGAGACGGAGGTCGAGCTCTCGCCGAAGGAGTTCGCGTTGCTGGAAACCTTCATGCGCCGCCCCGGCCAGGTTCTTTCGCGGCTTCAGCTGCTCGAGCACGCGTGGGACTTCGCCTACGAGAACCGCTCAAACGTGGTGGACGTGTATGTGCGGTATCTCCGCGAGAAGCTCGACCGCCCGTTTGGGCGCAACTCGCTCGAGACCGTGCGCGGCGCCGGCTACAGGCTGTCCGCGTGAGGCTGCCGCTTCGAATCCGGCTCGCGCTCGTCTTCTCGGTCGCGATGGCACTCGTCCTCGCGGGCGTTGGGTGGTTCGCCTACGACCGTGTCGGCTCCGACCTGAACCAAGCGCTCGACCAGCAGCTACGTGGACGTGCGCAGGATCTGTCGGCACTCGTTCGCCGCGGCGGGTCGCTGCGTGCGACGGACGGTCGGCTGGTCGAACAAGGAGAATCGTTTGCCCAAGTCGTCGCAGCAGACGGGCGCGTGGTCGACGCGACGCCTCCGCTCGGAGGTAAGAGCTTGCTGAGTGCGGGCGAGCTCGCCCGTGCGCGCGACGGCGCCGTTTTCGTGAACCGCCCGTCGGTGCCTGGGCTCGACGAGCCCGCGCGCATGTTGGCGGTTCCCCTCGATCGCCGGGTCCTCGTTGCCGGCACGACGCGGGAAAACCGTGCCGAGACGCTCAACAGCGTGCGTGACGCGTTTCTGATCGGCGGGCCGGTCGCGCTCTTGCTTGCGTCGCTCGCGGGCTATGCGCTCGCCGGCGCGGCGCTCAGGCCGATCGAGGCGATGCGACGCCGAGCCGCAGACATCTCGACTTCGTCGCTGGACGAGCGACTACCCGTTGGCGAGGCGGGCGACGAGGTGTCACGTCTCGGCGAGACGCTCAACGAGATGCTGTCGCGCATCGAGGGAGGCGTCCTGCGCGAGCGGCGGTTCGTTGCCGATGCCAGCCACCAGCTGCGGACTCCGCTCTCGCTGCTCACCACCGAGCTCGACCTCGCGCTGAGGCGCGCGCGCTCGAGCGAGGAGCTCGGACACGCGCTCCAGTCCGCTGCAGAGAGCACAGCCCGGCTGTCGCGCCTCGCGGACGACCTGCTCTTGCTCGCGCGCGCCGACGAGGGACGGCTGCCGCTGAAGGCCGAGGAAACGGACGTTGCCGACCTCGTGCATGAGGTCGGCAAACGGTTCGGCGTGCGGGTCGAAACCGAACCGCTCGTCGTACGCGCCGACCGACTCCGGCTCGAGCAGGCTCTGACGAACATGCTCGACAACGCTGTCCGTCATGGCAGCGGGGACGTGTTGCTGACCGCGCGCCGCCAGAACGGGAGTGTCGAGCTGCACGTTCTCGATGAAGGCACGGGCTTTCCGGACGGCTTCCTCGAGCATGCGTTCGAGCGATTCAGCCGGGCCGACCCGGCGAGCCGGGACGGCAGCGGGCTCGGCCTCGCCATCGTCGAGACGATTGCGCGGGCGCACGGCGGCGAAGCACACGCGGTCAATCGCCCCGAGGGCGGCGCCGACGTCTGGCTGGCTCTCTAGGACGACTCGTCGGCCAGCGCGAGCAACTTCGTGACGGTCGTCCAGTTGCGGGCGGTCGCGGTCGTGCCGAGACGCTGCCCTGCGAGCAGCGCCCACAGCTGTGACCGCCCGATCCCCTCCGGGTGCCATGCGTAGATCTCGCGGCCGATCGCGACGACCTGCTCGGGCGGCACCACGGCCTCTTCGACGCGCCGCATGACGTCGCGGGTCGGCTTCCTGTCCAGGAAGCTCACCTGGTAGCGCTTCGGGCTCTTCGCGACCCTCTGGAGCGGGTTCCGCTCGACGACCTTGGCGAGGTGTGCGCGCGTGCGTGTGACGATGGCGATGTCGACGTCGAACTCCTTCGCGATCAGCCGCTTGGCCTTGCGCGCGACGTCGTCCGCCTTCGCACTGCTCGAGAGCACGACGTTGCCGCTCTGGAGATACGTGCGCACGTCTTCGAAGCCCGCGGCGGTGAGGGCGTCCCGCAGCGCGGGCATCGCGATTCGGTTGCGCCCGGCGAGGTTGATCCCACGCAGGAGGAGGATGTGTTGCGCCACTGCGCCCGGCGCGTAGCTAATCATGCACCGCGATGACCGGCTATCCAATCCCGGACACGGCCGCCGCAAAGAGCCTCGGCTTCGCGCTCCGAGCCGTCGGCTACTCCGAGCCGGCGGTGCACGAGCTGCTCGGGGAGGATGCCTACTCGGGCGAAAAGGAGGACGCGGCGGCCGAGGAGCGGCGACTGCCCGAGAGCCGGCTCGCGACGGTCATCCGCATCTTCTTTCTGCAGCGTTCGGTCCCGACGGACGAGGCCGTCCGTGCGCTCGGCCGCGGCGGCGTCGAGGCGCTCGAGGCAACCGGGCTTGCCACCGTCGGCACCGAGCTCGTTCCCCGCGTGCGCATCCTCCCGATCGGACGGCTCTTGATCACGGCAGACGGTTATTCACAGGCCGACGACCCGGCCGACTACTTCGCGATCTACTCACCGACCTCGCGCCTTTGCGACTCGCTCACGCCCCGGCCCCGCGTTGCGCGCGCCCTCGACGTTGGCACCGGGAGCGGCATTCACGCGCTGCTGGCTGCCTCACACGCCGAACACGTCGTCGCGACCGACGTGAACGCCCGCGCGCTCGCCTTCACCGAGCTGAATGCGGCGCTCAACGAAGTGACGAACGTGGAGTGCCGGCGCGGCAGCCTGTTCGAGCCGGTCGCGGGCGAGGCGTTCGACCTGATTACGTGCAACGCCCCGTACGTCGTCTCACCGGAGAGTCGCTGGGCGTACCGTGACTCCGGCTTTCAAGCCGACCAGATCTCGGAGCGAGTGGTGCGCGAGGCAGCCAGCCATCTGGCCGACGGCGGCTTCGCCACGCTGCTCGTGAGCTGGCTGGCGCCGGACGAAGACGAGCCGGACGAGCGCGTGCTCGAGTGGGTGGAACAGACGGGTTGCGACAGCTGGATCCTCTCGACCTGGGGCTCCGACCCGCTCGGCCACGCGATTGCATGGAACTCTCACCTCGAGGGCGAGCCGGATGCGTTCGGCCGTGCGCTCGACGAATGGACGGCGTACTTCGAGGGATTGGGCGTGCGTTGGATCAGCGAGGGCGCCGTGCTTCTGCACAAGCGACCCGGCGGCGGCGCGGCCCGTGTCGACTCGATCGACGCAGATGACGTCGACGTCGCGGACGAGCAGGTCCAGCGTGCGTTCGCCGCACGCGCGCGACTCTCGGAGCTCCATGGGCGCGACGAGCTGCTCGAGCGGCGCCTCTCGGTCGAGATGGCGTTCTGGATGGAGCAGGAGCTCGAGCCGCGGCCAGGCCGCTCTTCCATCGTCGATTCACGGATCCGGCTCTCCGAGGGAACGAACTCGGTCGTCGACGTGGAACACGGCGTGCTCGATGTCGTCGCGTCGCTCGACGGCCGCATGCCACTCGGCGACGTGGTCCGTACCGTCGCCGACCGTCTGGGGCTCTCGAGCAAGGAGCTGTCCCGACATGAACGCGACGCCATGCGGGCAACGCGCGAGCTACTCGAGCTCGGCGCGCTCGGGATCGACTAGACCGTCCTCGGGCCTTTCACGCGCGCGATCCAGTAGTCGCCTGACCGTGCGATGCGGGTGCAGACGTAGTCGCAGGCCTGGGTCCGCCCGAACGCGATCGTTCCCTTTGGAGGAACGCCTCCGTCGGGCAGGCGCACGACGCGCCTTTGGGAGATCCCCTTCATCAGTGCGTACCACCGCGCGAGAGTCAGCGGCTCATGGTCGTCGTAGTCGACGTAGACGGTGCCGCCGTTCGCCCAGGCCTGCTCGAGCAGGCCTGGGATCCCGGCCTCGAAGCGACCGGTCCGGCGCGGGCCGTCAGTCGAGTAGTCGTGCAGAAACAACGCGAACTGCACGGCGCCGGCAAGGGCGAGCGCTGCCGCAAGTCGAGGAATGCGCAGGACGGCATCGAGCGCGGGTATCGCGATGACGGCAAGCATCACGGTGAAAGGCGCCAGCCGCACGGCATGGAAGCGGTCGATCGTCAACGCGGCCGGCACCGGCGAGACGAGGAGCGCCGCGACGGCGAACCGCCAGAACGGATCGGAGCGGTGACGCCGAAGAACGAGCACGAGCCCGGCGACCGCAAGCACGACGGCGGCGGCGAGCAGCGCGCTCGTGCCCGGCGTGTGCGCGTACGGCTTGCTGTCCCCGGAGACGACGTACTGCCACAGCTGCAGGTCCTGCAGGTAGTTGAAGATCGTGCGCCCGACGATCTCCCACGGCGACATGTCTGGTGTGATGAACGACGTCGCGTCGAAGCGCCGCGACAGCGCTCCCGGATGTGCATGCGAATAGAGGAGCAGCGGAATTTGCGTCACGGCGAAGCCGAGCCAGACGGTTGCAACCCACCGCCACCGCTTCCGAGTGGCGACGACGACCAGCGCGGCGGCCAGTAGCGGTGCCAGCAGACGTCCGCCCGCGTAGGCGTAGGTGATCGCGCCGAGCGCGAGTGCGACGGGGAGTGCCGTGAAAGGGGTCCAAAGCTTCAGCCGACTCGCACGCTCCACGCCGAGCAGTACGAGGCAGAGAAACAGGGGCTCGATTGCGATCTCGAACGCGACGCGGCCGAGCTCGAAGAGCCAGGGCGAGAAGCCTGCGACGGCGACTGTCGCGACCCCGACCGACGCTCTGCCGGTGTGCACATAACCCAGCCAGCCGATCAGCAGAACGGCCGCCAGCATGCACACCGCGGCGAAGCCGCGGGCGCTGGACTTGCTCGGGCCGGTTACGAGGAAGACGCCGGCGAGCCCGTACACGAACGTCGGGCTCTTGTAGTCGAGGAACGAGGAGAAGTACAGCGGGAAACGGGCGCCGTACTCGTCGCGTCCGTCGTGCGCGATGGTGTAGGCGTTGTACGCGATCGCCGCCTCGTCGCGGAAGAACCCTGGGGGGTTGTCACGCGAAATCCAGAGCTGGAACGCGCAAACGGCGGCAACGACCGCCATCCCGGTGAGGACGGCGGGCCGCACTGCCGCTCAGATCGTCTTGAACTGCTCGAACGGCTGCCGGCAGGCCGTGCAGTACCGAAGCGACCTGCAGGGGGTCGGTCCGAAGATGTTCTCGAGGCGCGTCTCGGTCGAGCCGCAGTAGGGACACCGGAAGACGTTCGAGTGCAACTGGACGAGTGTCGGCACCGAGGCCTCGCGTGGAGCCGGCGGGGCGAACCCAGATTCGCGCAGCTTCTCCCGGCCTGCCGGGGTGATGCGGTCGGTCGACCACGAGTCGTCCGCGCGCACGTTGATCTCCGGCTCGGCGCCGAGCGCGCGGATCCGTTCCGCCATCGCGTCGCGCATCACCTCGAGCGCCGGGCAGCCCAGGAAGGTCGGCGTGAAGTCGACGCGGACGGTGCCGTTTTCGACGCCGACGGCGCGGATCACACCGAGGTCGACGAGGGAGACGACCGGGATCTCAGGGTCGGGGATCTCCGCGAGCGCGTCCCAGACCTGCGCGGCGGTTACCACTTCGTCCCTGCCGGCTGTGAGCGGCGTACCATCGTCATCTCTTCCCACAGTTCGGCGAGCTCGGGCGAGTGCTCCTCGCGGCCTGCGTCGAGCAGCGGCAGCAGCTCTTCGAGGGCCGCCGTGAAGCGCGGCTCGTCCTTGAGGCGGTCGAACCACATCTGCGCGTGCATCCGGTGGTACGTCTCCTCGCGGTCGATCTTCGCGGCGAGACCGGCGAGCTCTGCGTCGTTCGATTGCTTCAGCTGCTCGAGCCGCTGCGCATCCGCCTGCTCGTACAGGTAGTGCCGCGCGATCGTCTTCTCCCAGTCGAGGAAGCGCCGCTCGACCAGCGCCGAGCAACGGTACTCGTCCGGCGCGCGGTCGAAGGCGAGCTCGTCCGCGGTGATGCCGCGCTCGCGTGCGACGAGCTCGTAGAGCGCACGCGCGTGGCCGATCTCGTTCTGCGCGATCGAGGAGAAGGCGACGTCCTCCTCGAGCAGCGGCGCGATGCCCGTCCATTCGGAGTCGCGCCAGCCGAGGATCAGCTCATCGTCAGCGATCTCGAGCAACGAGCGCATGTCCTGCTCGTTCACGCGCCTCCTTCAATTTCTCTTTCAGCGAGTAGCCGTCGACGCGGTGGTAGTTGCGGTTGAGCTCGTCGACGAACTCCTCGACCTCGATCATGGCCTCGCGCGGCACGACCCACAGCGCCTCTGACTCCCCCCGGCGGCCGTAGAACTCCTTCGCATACGCCTCGGCGAAGTCGTGGTTCGCCGCCTCGAGCGAGCCGGCGTGCTGAAACGGCTGCCCCTTCCGCTCCTGCCTAAAGACCTCGTAAATCACTATGCGGCTTCGGCGAGCACGACCTGCCGCACCCACGCGGAGTTCTCGCGCGCGCGCCGCCTCAGGTCGAGCCGGTCCTGCGACTTCGGCCCGTGTCCGGTGACGACCCTCTTGAGCTCGTCCCAGTCGGGCTCGGTGTATTCCCAGACGCCGTCGTCGTTCTGGCGCAGGTTCGGATCGGGAACGGTCAGGCCGAGCTCCCAGATCTGCGGCACGTAGCCGTCGAGGAACTGCTGTCGCGCCTCCTCGTTCCCCTGCGACTTGATCCGCCAGAGGTACATCGGATCCTCGTCCTTCGGGATCGGGTTGCCGTGGAACTGCATCAGCGGCCCCCACCAGCGCGTCACGGCCTCCTGCACGAGCTCGCGCTGCGCGTCGGTGCCGTTCATCAGCGTCAGCACGACGTCACGGCCGTGGAGGATGTGGAACGACTCCTCCCAGCAGATCTTCTTCATGATCCGCGCGTACGGCGCGTACGAGCACTTGAGCAGCGCTTTCTGCGAGATGATCGCCGCTGCGTCGACGAGCCACGCGATCACGCCGACGTCGCCCCACGTCTTCGTCGGGTAGTGGAAGACGTTGTGGAACTTCGCCTTCCCCGAGATCAGGTCGTCGAGACACTGCTCTCGCGGCTTGCCCAGGTCGGCGACGACGCGGTAGATCAGCTGTGAGTGGCCGACCTCGTCCTGCACCTTCGCGGTCAGCGCCAGCTTCCGCTGCAGCGTCGGCGCACGCAGG